>JBIIZI010000146.1:0-5442 GCA_044346375.1 Crocinitomicaceae bacterium
TTTGGCAAAGCCGTTCCCGAATTTGAGATGCGCTGATAGGTGCCTGTAACGATTGCGGTATGACCCGGAACAGTGTAAGTTGGGCCATTATTTCTGAAGTCTGCATAAAATGTGCCTTCTTTCTTGAGAGAATCGCAAAGTAGTGGACTGTATTTACAAGTTGGTTCGCCGTAGGTTTCGGAATAACGAGGCCCATCAATAACCAATACAAAGACGTATTTGGTCTTGTAATTGGTTTGGGAATTTTGTGCGTAGGCTTTGTGCGTACAAAAAAAGGCAAGTAAGCCTAAGAAAATCATACTTTTCATCGGCTAAAAATACACAGAAAACACCAAAAAAGAAGCTTTCTTAAATGCGCTGTAATTTAAGCACGGTTTGAGGTTTGGTATGACTTGAACACTTCAAGATATAGAAACCAACCTGCGGCAAAGTCAATTGTTCGACTGTATTTGTAGCTTTAAATGCTTGGATCAATTTGCCAGACACATCAAATAATTCTAGCTGGTCATTGGCTTGAAGACCTCTAATTTGAAGTATTTCGGAAGTTGGGTTCGGATACACCTCAATTGGGGTAAGATTCATGTCGTTTAAACTGGCAAGTTTCGCATCCTAGACAACACGAATCGGAATGCTTTTCGTTACCGTCTGTGCAGGTGTGCCGTTGTCGGTGGTTTCAATCTGAATGTGGTACAAGCCAGGTTGCACTCCCGTTGCATCAAAAGTGAGGTCGAAACCGGTAAACTCATTGCTGACGCTATTGGTGAGGTATGTGAGTGCGCTTGGTTCGTCACAAGTAATATTTGTGGTTAGTATTTGACCTATTTCAGGAGTGCTGATACCAATTGAGAAATCTACGGCATTCAAACTTTTTAAGGTGTCGCCTGTATACACATCTATGGTGTCGCAAATGCCACTGCTCATCACCAGAGGTGGAATATTTGAGTTGGTGTTGGCCAAGTCAAAGTAAATTTCTTGCCCATCTAAAAAATCGACACCATCATTTGCACTGTAAGGGCCGTCAAAAGCAACTCCCG
Organism: Crocinitomicaceae bacterium; assembly: GCA_044346375.1. Classification (GTDB taxonomy): domain Bacteria; phylum Bacteroidota; class Bacteroidia; order Flavobacteriales_D; family Crocinitomicaceae; genus UBA952. The sequence goes on from JBIIZI010000146.1 coordinate 1,035, forward strand.
ATGCATCAAACTGCCCCACTTGGAAATAATTGATACCATTGCCAATATTTACGCCTACAGTGGCAGGTGAGCCGCCAAAACCGTTGAAGCCACCTGAAGCCGAGCCACTTGTCCATTGCATGTCGCCATAACAAAAAGAAACATTGTTGCCGTTTGGTATCAGGGTGTCTAAACCATCAGAAATAATCAATTGAAAGGTATTGAGTTTGTCTTCCATCATGGAGTAGTAACCAACGTGGTCCCAAACAATAACTATGGAATGTGGATTCATTTTATACCAAACATTGCCGCCATTTGTAGAACGCGTATCGACATCGCCCCAAAATGGGGCAATCATATTAAAAGTTGGATCTGGAAAAGCATATGCGGTAAAAGTAAAATACGGCTGCAAAAAGGAGATGTTTCCGTTGTTGTTGATATAAAGACTGTCGTAGTTGGTGCCATAAAAACTGAAGTCAAATGGCAATTGAATACTGTTGGAATAGTTGTCGTCGTTGGGCAGCATTGCCAACTGAAAAGTAGAATCTAAGGGAATGAGGCAGTCGCACAAACCCGTTTTTTGGCCTTGAGGGCCAGTGTAATAGTGCGTTCCAACTTCCGAGCTTGGTGCAATAACTTCAACGCCAGTAAGGGCATTGTTTTGTTTAAGCACTTGATATTGCTTGGAGTCTATAATTAACTTTTGCGCGCCTACCATATGGATAAGAAACAAACCGAAGAAAAGATAAAGAATACGCATAGCGTTGTTTTTTAAGGTGTTGAGCGTTAAATTATAACAATAAATTGAAAATAGGTCAATCCCAATTAACAAAATGGGCAAAAAGACAAACAAGCGCGAAATTTCTTTGTTTAAATCTTTGGTTGCAATACCATTAAAGTGGTAAATTTGCAGCAAACAAAGTGTTTTATTTATAATTAATCTAAATAAAAACGAAATGTTAACCGTAACAGATGCTGCCAAAAAACAATCGCTTCGCCTCATGGAAGACGAACAAAAAATTGGCTATTTTATTCGAGTAGGTGTTCAAGGTGGAGGTTGCTCAGGCCTTATGTACCAACTTACTTTTGACAACCAAGAACACGAAGGCGATATGTCCTTTGAAAACAACGGCGTTAAGGTTGTTGTCGATAAAAAAAGTTACCTCTATTTAGTAGGTACCACCCTCGATTTTTCAGGAGGTCTCAATGGCAAAGGATTTGTATTTCAAAATCCGAATGCCGATAGAACATGTGGTTGTGGTGAATCCTTTTCTGTATAAAGATGTCAAACTATACTGAAAACGAACTCGCCAAAGACCTCGAAAACCAAGAATATAAATTTGGTTTTGTCACCGACATCGAGGCCGACACCGTTCCAATTGGTCTAAACGAAGACATCATTCGCCTCATTTCCTTCAAGAAAAATGAGCCTGAGTGGTTGCTCAACTACCGTCTCAAAGCTTTTGCCATTTGGCAAGAAATGACCGAACCCGAATGGGCACATGTACAGTACCAAAAGCCCGATTTTCAGGCCATCTCCTATTACTCTGCCCCGAAACAAACCAAAAAATACGAATCCTGGGACGACGTCGATCCGGAAATGAAAGAAACCATGAAAAAATTGGGGATTTCAATGGAAGAGCAACAACGCCTCACCGGTGTTGCCGTAGACTTCGTCATGGACTCCGTTTCAGTAGCCACTTCATTCAAAGAAAAGCTTAGTGAGCTCGGCATTATCTTTTGTTCTTTCTCAGATGCTGTTCAAGAACACCCCGAACTCGTTCAAAAATATATGGGTACAGTTGTGCCAAGCACCGACAACTTCTACGCGGCACTCAACGGCGCGGTCTTTACCGACGGTTCATTTTGCTATATCCCAAAAGGTGTGCGTTGCCCAATGGAACTTTCCACTTATTTCCGCATCAATGCAGGTGGCACCGGGCAATTTGAACGCACCCTTGTGGTTGCCGACGAAGGCGCCTATGTTTCCTATCTCGAAGGTTGTACCGCCCCGCAGCGCGACGAAAACCAATTGCACGCTGCTGTGGTTGAACTTATTGCATTAAACGACGCCGAGATCAAATACTCCACAGTACAAAACTGGTATCCTGGCGACAAACAAGGAAAAGGTGGCGTCTTCAATTTTGTGACCAAACGCGGCATTTGTGAGGCCAACGCCAAAATTTCCTGGACACAAGTTGAAACCGGTTCGGCAGTTACCTGGAAATACCCTTCATGTATCTTAAAAGGCGACAACTCAGTTGGTGAATTTTACTCAGTTGCAGTCACCAACAACTTCCAACAAGCCGACACCGGAACCAAAATGGTACATCTTGGTAAAAACACCAAATCGACGATCATCTCCAAAGGAATTTCCGCTGGTAAATCTCAGAACTCTTACAGAGGTTTGGTTCAGATCCACAAAGGTGCCCAAAACGCCCGCAATTTTTCGCAGTGTGACTCTCTCTTAATGACCGACGAATGCGGTGCGCATACCTTTCCGTATATCGAATGCAAGAATCCGACTGCCAAAATTGAACACGAAGCAACCACCTCTAAAATTGGTGAAGACCAACTTTTTTATTGCATGCAACGCGGCATCAGTGAAGAAAAAGCCATCAGCCTTATTGTCAATGGGTACTGCAAAGAGGTCCTCAATCAATTACCCATGGAATTTGCAGTAGAAGCCCAAAAACTATTAGCAATTAGTTTGGAAGGCAGCGTAGGATAAACCGCACACATTTAGAACATTAGATCAGCTTAGACAAAATGATAAAAATAGAAAACTTACACGCCAGCATCAACGGAAAAGAAATTCTCAAAGGACTTGATCTAGAGGTGAAAGCAGGCGAAGTACATGCCATTATGGGCCCAAACGGCGCAGGTAAAAGCACACTCGCTTCTGTGCTTGCCGGCAGAGAAGATTACGAAATCACAGCGGGTAGCGTTACTTTCTTGGGCAAAGACCTCCTTGAACTCGCTACCGAAGACCGCGCACGAGAAGGCCTTTTCCTCGCTTTTCAATATCCGGTAGAAATACCAGGCGTCAGTAACGTCAATTTCTTAAGAACCGCACTCAACGAAAAACGTGCCTACCACGGGCAAGACCCAATTTCTGCCAAAGACTTTATGGCGCTCGTACGCGAAAAATCTGCACTTGTAGAGCTCGATGCTAAATTGGCCTCTAGAGCCGTCAATGAAGGCTTTTCGGGCGGCGAAAAAAAACGCAACGAGATTTTTCAGATGGCCATGCTTGAGCCAAAATTAGCTGTGCTCGACGAAACAGACTCAGGTTTGGATATCGATGCGCTGCGCATTGTTTCGCAAGGTGTAAATGCGCTCAAAAACCCTGAAAACGCATGTGTCGTTATTACCCACTACCAGCGCTTACTCGACTACATCGTTCCTGATGTAGTTCATGTACTTTACGACGGTAAAATTGTCAAATCTGGCCCGAAAGAACTCGCCCTAGAATTAGAAGAGCGTGGTTACGACTGGATCAAAGATAGCTTGTAAGATGGAGACGCTCATTAGCAACAAACTCCTGCAATTCGTTGCCGATTTAGGCCCAACCAAATTGCCAGTACCGCAGTCTCTTCATGCAGCTGCTCAAGCTTATCTCAAAGGGCAAGATTTTCCGACTACGAAAGCAGAACGCTTTAAATATACCCGCCTCGCCAAGTTAGCCAATTCCCAATTGAGCGCCGCTTATCAGCTAGATGCTGCCCAATTAGAGCAGCACAGTGTTTTGACCGATGCTTATACCATTTACGTCAACAACGATCAAATTACGCTACCTCACAACCTACCCGTTGGTTTAGAAATCAACCTGAATACACAAGATTCCGGTACTTTCCACGAGGCTAGTTTTTATGACATTTTTGGTGCGCTGAACATCCTTCATGCGCAAAACGGTATCCGCATATCCCTTGCAAAAAATTGCACTTTAGACAAACCGATTCAAATAGTTCAAGTAAATAGCGGAGGTAAATGCTTTTACCGCCACCATTTCAACTTTGGCCCAAATGCCGAAGCAACTATTTATTTCGTTTCCAAACAACAAGACCAAACGACTAGTTTTGCGCATACACATCTTCAATACGACATTGCACAAGACGCTCGCATCAAGATTTTTAAACTCCAAGATACCGCTCAAAATCATTTTGATTTCAACGAAGACCGCGCACAACAAGCAACAAAATCTCACTTTGAAATCAACACACTTACTTTAGACGGCAGTTTTGTGCGCAACGACACCATGGTTGCCGTACAAGGTGAACACGCACAAACGTATCTAAACGGCGCTTATTGGCTCAAAGAAGAACAACACGTGGCCAACTACACCACCATTGACCACCAAGTAGCCAACTGTGAATCCTTTGAAACCTACAAAGGTGTAGCCGCTGATCGTTCGACAGCCGTTTTCAAC
>JBIIZI010000147.1:0-5426 GCA_044346375.1 Crocinitomicaceae bacterium
ACCGGACCTGGGCGTACTTGACCGTCGATGTCGTTGGTTACTAAAGTAACGCCTACACCTGCACCCGCAGACTCTAATGGAGTTGGTGCGGTAGTAATGTGAAGGTCATTGGCACTTACAAAGTTTGGTGCTACGTTAAACGTGTTGGCATCTTTACCTGTTGCAGTCTGCCAGTTGGCAAGGGTATTTTGGTTGGATCCGTTATAGTAACCAATGATACCAGAAGGCGTCCAGTAGTTATTGTTATTTACAGTAGCTGTGGAAATGTTTGCAACCGCTCCAGAATAAATCGCATAAGAACCCGCTCCTACACCATTATTGACAACTATGTTATTTAACAACTGAGCGAAAGTCATAGTGGTAACGCAATAAATACCATGCTGAACATAGTTCGCGGTTAAGCCATTTACTGGTGCATTTACAACAATAGAGTTATTGATAACACGCGCATTCGTAGCGCCTCCAGAAAAACGAATACCATTGGCAACAAATGTACTCGTTAATCCAGTTGTATATTTAGAGGCAACAATATTGTTGATCATGTTATTTGCAATCAAGAAATTCTCACACTGCGCTGCACCTGAGATATTGATACCATTTGCACCATAACCAGAAGTGATAGGTTGGATGATGTCATGAATGTTATTTCTTAATACACGGATACCAGAATTTACTGTTCCTAAATCTATACCAGAAATTGTAGATAAAAAACCGGCTCCTGTAGCACTTACATCACCACAACGAATATCGTTTCCTTCAATTAATGAAGTGGTGGTTCCTCCTGTAATATTCGAGTAAGAAACAAAAATACCGCACTGACCAACGTTGTCTGCTAACGTTGCAGAACCGATAATGTTATTGGTTACATACACCCCTGTATTTGGAATGGTAGTAGAAACACCATTCAAATGAATGGCACGGTAACAACGGCGAATTTCGTTGTTGTCAATGGTTGTGTTTAAGTTACCGTAAGCACCGGTAGCTAAACTTGTAGTGGAATAGTTGGAGGCGTTGATACCGTAACTCATGGTTGTTTGAACACCACTCGATCTTGAACCGACAATCACACAATTTTTAACAGTATTGTTATTAGCGCCGCCAGTTCCTAATGTATTTGAAGATGAAATTCTAATAACTGCCGTAATAATGGTTGTTGATGCTGAAGTAGCTACCTGAAAAGTAAGGTTGCGCACACCAGCCGTTGCAGGGTCATCACCGTCTATTGTAACGTTGTCTGCACCATTCAATTCAATCAAACCGCGGTTAGTAGTTGGCGTTGCAGCCGAGTTGACGGTTACGTTACCAGATGGCTTAATATTAACCGCCGTGTAGTTTGACGTACCGCCACTACCTAATAACGCAACAACTGCTGCTGGCTCTGTGGTGTTGGCCGTAATGGTGAGGTTGATTACACCTTGGTGCGTGCCGAGATTGATTGCAGCAAACGCCGCACTAACTGTGGCATATGAACCAGTTGCAGTTCCTCCAGTTGCAGTGACTGATACCTGTGCCCAAGCTGCGCTAAGGGTAAGGGTAAGCATTGCAAAAGTCGTAAGAATTAATCTTGTAAAACTTTTCATAGTTATAACTTTAGTATTCGTAATTTAGCAAATGTATACAAAATTTTATTTGTACGAAAAATAAGTTTTACAAAGACATGATTTCTACTTCTCTCCGCGCCCTTGTTTGTGGCTCAACCCAAGGCATTGGTTTGGCAATTGCACAACAGCTTGCCAACGACGGATTTTCTGTTGTATTGACCGCAAGAAATGAAGAACGCTTGCAACAAGCACTAGCAACCCTTGACATTTCTAAAGGGCAGATCCATCAGTATTTTGTTTCTGATTTTACAGATCCAACAGGATTAAAAATTGCTATCACCAACTTTATTCATTTAAATGGTGACATCCAAATTCTTATCAATAACACAGGTGGCCCAAAAAGCGGCCCAATTGTAGATGCCGACATCAGCGAATTTTTAGGGGCATTCAATCAGCACCTCATTTGTAATCATGTTTTAATGCAGGCTGTTGTTGCCGGCATGAAAGCCGCTGGTTACGGTCGCATCATTAATATCATTTCTACATCTGTCAAACAACCACTTCCCAATTTAGGGGTTTCCAATACAATTAGGGGGGCAGTTGCAAGTTGGTCAAAAACACTTGCCAACGAATTAGGCGCATTTGGCATTACCGTCAACAACGTGCTTCCGGGTGCTACCAATACCCAGCGCCTCACCGAAATTGCGAAAGTCAAAGCCGATAAAACCGGAGAAAGCATTGCTGAAATTTTAGCAGAAATGGGGCAAGAAAGCCCAATGAAACGCATTGCGGAGCCCTATGAAGTAGCCGCTGCGGTTGCCTTTTTGGCTTCGCCAGCAGCATCATATATAAATGGCATCAATGTGCCGGTCGACGGCGGACGCACAAAAAGTCTGTAATTTATTTATTCTTCTTGGCCAAAAAAGAGCGATACGCTAATAGCGTTGGAAAACCAAGCAACAAACTTGCCGCTAGCATGTAGCCCCTGCGCGTGAGGTAGAAATCAACTACGCCTTGCATTTCAGCTTCTTGGTAACCAAGGCCAAGGAAATAAGCCAAACTTAATGGGGCCTCAAGGATATATTTTTTGCCATTTTGTGCATAAACAATTTCACCTTCAAATAAATTGGGGCTTACTAAAACGAGGAGGCCGCCGATCAGTATAAAGCTGAATAAAAATACAAACCAAGGCTTGAGGAGTAAAGTTTTGAATCCTTCCATGCCGCAAAGTTAGGCCAAATCTGTCTATTTTCGCAGCACTATCATGAAACGCATTGCCTATTTATGTTTGTCAGAAGGTTGGGGCGGTTTAGAAATGAACCAACTGCGCAATGCACAACAAATGCAAAGCCGCGGGCATGAAGTCTTACTAATTGTCAATTCAGAGAGTCCGATTCATCTCGCTGCTCAGCAAGCAGACATACCTATATATATAGTACAACAAAAACCAAAACATTACCAATGGGGGTTTGCAAGTCATTTGGCCAATTATTTAAAAACGCAGGGGTTTGAGGACCTTATCTTTCGAAACAACCGCGAACTAAGTATTGCGGCGTCAGTGCATTTCTTTTCGCGCAGGGAAGTAAGGGCACATTACTTCATGGAAATGGCGCTGGGCGGAAAGCGCACTCAAATTTTTCGGACGCTGCGCTATGCTTTTATAAGTACGTGGGTTTGCCCTCTGCCCTATCTTCATTCGCAAGTTTTACAACAAACTAGAATTGCGCCAAGCAAAGTAAAAGAAATTCCATCCGGACTCAATTTCAACGCCGAAGTTTTATGCTCCAAAACAGAAGCTCGTATGCAACTGCAATGGCCCCTAGATCAAAAACTGATCTTAGTGGTAGGGCGCATAGATCCTAAAAAACGACAAGTTTTCGTTTGGGACTGCTTTGCACAAAGAACCAACCCGGATGAAATATTGATATTTGTGGGTGAAAGCACTCCTGATGAACCATCGTCCTATTATTTAGCGCTTCAAGAAAAAATAAAAAAGCACCCCAAAAGCAAAGCCGTCATTTGGGCAGGGTTTCAACAAAATATGCCGCTGATTTATCAAGCTGCAGATATGGTGATCATGGCCGCTGACCATGAAACCGTCGGGATGGTGACGATAGAAGCACTCCAGTTTGCTTGCCCTGTAGTCGGTGCCAACAACGGCGGAACCAAAGAACTCATCGAGAAATACAAAGGAGGGGTCTGTTTTGATACATTGAATCCCGATTCATTGGATTTCGCAATAAAAAAGGTACTTGAGAAAGACTATCCTGTATTCAATCGGGCGCTATTTCAACAACATTTCGACTTCAACCACGTTTGTGCTGTTGTAGAATCCGAAGTGTTGGGGCCTGAAGCGCCAATTTTTCAGTAAATTCGTTCAATGGACTTATACACCTCCAAACAACGCTGGAAACTCTTACTTGTCATTTTGGCACTAGCTGTAGTCGGCGGTTCTTTGTTTTACTCCAACCAAAGTATCCAAAAAATTGGCGGCCGAGAGCGCACAAAAGCGCGCCAATGGGCACTTGCTTTGCGCAAAAAGGCAGAATTAGTAGACCTAAATAGCGAAATCTTCACGGCGCTTCAAGAAAAAGAACGTCAAAAAATGGCTTTGGTGGTCAGGGCCAACCGAACACTTCTCGACGCTTCAGACCTCAGCATGAGCCAAGATGTCGATTTTGCGCTCGAAATCATTGAAGCAAATAAAGATATCCCTTTCATCTTGTTGAATGATGACGGTAGTATTTCACAATCCAGAAATATAGCACCCGCTAAAGACGATTCATTTACGGGCGCTAAATTTTATTCCGATTCCATAAAAGAACTGGCAAAATCTTGGATTGCCGAAGGCCGAAGTTATCAAATTCAAGTTTTCGAGGACATGTACATGACCCTTTGTCATGGTTTCTCCAAAGAATTGCTGCGCTTACAAGCACACTCCGACTCTTTGATTCGCTCGTTTAACGCCGACCTCACAGACCAAAAAAGCTTAGTGCCTGTCTTGCTCTACGACCCGCAGACCAAACGCGTTGAAGCCAGTAATTTGGCACAAAAAGAATTGTCACCATCAAAAATCAAACGCACCATTCAAGAAATGACCGCAAGGTATCAGCCCATCGAATTAACGATTAAAGGCAGCAAAAAATTGCTCTACCTAAAAGACAGCGAAGAAGTGAAGCAACTCTTTTGGTTGCCTTATCTTCAATTTGGTGTATTGGGCTTGTTGGTATTTGTAGGTTACTTGCTTTTCTCGATGTACCGCAAGGCCGAACAAAACCAAGTTTGGGCCGGTATGGCCAAAGAAACAGCGCATCAGTTGGGCACGCCGCTTTCCTCCATGATGGCATGGGTGGCGCACCTCGAACAGCAAGCAATAGACCCCATGATTCCACGCGAAATGCACAAAGACCTCGAGCGTCTGGAAAAGATCACGGATCGCTTCTCCAAAATTGGCTCTGGGGCCAAACTTATTGAGGGTGATCTCGCGGCCACTATCGAAAACAACCTCCTTTACCTCAAAGCGCGGCTTTCTCAAAAAGTCGAGATGCAGTTTGAACTCAATGGTGAGCGCCCTTTAATGGTATTGCACAATGCCTCTTTAATGGAATGGGTGGTCGAAAACATATGCAAAAATGCGGTGGACGCCATGGAAGGAATTGGCACACTGCGCATTCATATTCAAGAAGTGGCAGAATGGGTGCACATCGATATTTCAGATACCGGAAAGGGCCTTACTCCCAAACAATTCAAAACCATTTTTGAACCGGGTTACTCTACCAAAAAACGCGGCTGGGGGCTGGGCCTTACATTGGTCAAGCGAATTGTTGAAGAGTACCATAAAGGAAAGGTATTTGTACTGCAATCTGAGCCCGACAAAGGCACAAC
>JBIIZI010000148.1:0-5419 GCA_044346375.1 Crocinitomicaceae bacterium
TAAAGGTGGTAGACGTGATTAATAAGTGGCTCAAAACGCAATTCTGTTTGATAGATGTAGTCAGAAATCGATTTGCGTGTTTGGATTTTTTGAGCCTGTGCCGCTAGCAATTGCATTTGCTCATAAATTTGAGAAAGCTGCATGTCGGTCTGTTGATTCATGGCGCTAAGTGCACGGCCTTTGAGCTTGCCGGTGTCTTCGGGCTTGATAACTGCTCCACCAACGGTGTGCGCATAAGGCAAAAGGTGCGGATTTTCAGCAATTTTATCCGGGTCAATCGGATTGACAAATTCTTCTTTAGCCTGTTTCTCTTGCTTCATTTTATACCATTTTACTCAGGGCGTCTCCTACTGCCGAACCAATTGCGATGCCCATTCCTCCCATTCGAACACCTGCGTGTACGTTTTTGTTCAGCGACCGAATAATTGGTTTCTTTTCGTCGCCAACACACATGATACCAGACCATTCTTGTTCGATTTCAAAAGCTTGCCCAGGTAAAATTTCATGGGTCAGTTTGGCAATTAAAGCGGCTCTGATGCGCGCGTTTTGTTCAAATGCGGTGGTGGTTTCAGTTTGGAAGTCGAGGTTGCGGCCGCCGCCAAGTAGGATGCGTTGGCCAATATCTCTAAAGTAATAGTAGCCGCGGTCAGAGTGAAAAGTACCTTTGATGCGGTGCGCTAGCGGTTTGGTAAGCAACACTTGTGCGCGCGCCGGGCGCAATTCATTTGGAAAGGATGCTTGGGCAAAGGCGTTGTTGCACAAGAATAGCTGTTGCACAACTATTGCGCCGTGTTGGGTATGGACTTCCACATTTTGCGCATTCGAAACCCAGTGCTTCACTTCAGTTGCAAATAAAAATTGAATGTCTGCAGCAATGCATAATTTGTAGAGTGTATGGATGAGTTTACCTGTGTCGATACTTCCTTCATAAGCATTGAAGTAAGCTGCTTTATAGCCTTGAAATCCAAATGTTTGTTGAAAGTTGAGATCGGTACTATAGACCTGCTCAAGTCCAAAATTTTGTTTTAATTTGCCATTCAGGTAGGTCAAGAAATCAGGCTCAAGAGTTGCTTCTTGCTGTCCGATTAAATCCCAGGAGCCGCAGTTTTTGTAGTTCATTTGAGCTGCTCCCACGCGTTTTTGCAGAAGCTTAAGCCCTTCAAGCCGGAGCGCTACGGTTTCCCAAACGCTGTTTTCAGGCATGTTTTCGAGGTCGTCTTTCAATTCAGTAGGACTCCCAAAACAGGCAAAACCTGCGTTTTTGGTACTGGCACCTGTCGGTAAATAACCGCGTTCAATGACCACAATTTTCTCGGCTGGGAAGCGCTCGCGCAAGGACAGTGCTGTGGACATGCCCACGAGCCCCGCGCCTATAATTCCGAAGGTTTGATCGCTCAGATATTGCGTGCGTTCCCAGTAACTCAATTGATCATATCGCAGCATTTTTTTTACTCGTTGATTTTTAGCAAATTTGTGTTTGAAACAAATGTACCAAATTGCGTTGAAATGGACATTTGACAAACCCTCAATGACATGACAAGATTTTTCATCTTCGTATTGCTCTTTTTGCCTTTCGCGTCTTTGGCCCAGCGCGATTTTCTAGTGGTAATTGAAGGCAGCACCCATAATTTGCTCGACAACCAATCTGTGTTTGGTGTCGCAATCGACATTATGCAGCAAGATGCCGTTCTCACCAAAGTACTCAGCGACCAAAACGGTAAGTTTTACGCTTCGGCCAAAATTTCGCAAGGTACTCCTATACAAATTCGCCTCACAAAAGGAGGATACCAGACTAAATTCATCCTTTTTGACCTCACGACCCTACAGGGGCAAAGAAATAGTGCAAATGGCTTGCAATTGATCCGCGACCTCAACTGTGAGCTCTATGAACTCCGACCAGACGTCGACCTCAGCTTTTCAAAAAATCAAATCACCGATAAATTTGTTTGGAACGCAGGAGCCTTGGTGCAGGTGCCTTTACTCAAAACCGAAGCCGATCAAAAAGCTCGCGACGCATACCAATACGCAAAAGATCAAAAAAATTACAACCGCCTTTTACAGGCCGCCAATAAAAGTTCGGTAGCCCAAAATCAAGATTTAGCCTTGCAGTACCTAGACTCTATTTTGGTATTCAGACCAAACGACTCACTTGCCACACAAAAGAAAACACAAATTACCACAGCCCAAGCAGCCGCGCTCAAACGCAGTCAAGACGAAGCACGTCAAAAGGCCCTGCTCAATGAGGCAGTAGCGGCACGCGAGGCTAATGACCTCAAATTAGCCAGTTCTAAAGTCAAGGAAGCCGATGCAATTATTCCAAATAATCCAAACGTTGCTCAGGAACAAGCCCTCATCGACAAACGCTTAGCCGAGGCCAAAGATGCTCGCGACAAAACCGAAGCGTTTCAAAATGCCATGAAAGCAGCCGCAGCACTCGTAACTGCAAAAAAATACGATGACGCCGAAGCGAAATACAAAGAAGCGCAACAAATCAAGCCTACAGAAAAAGAAACCGTCAATGCCCAATTAGCCGCTCTCAAAGACCTCAAGTTCGACCTTCAAAACGAAAGAGATCTCAAGCTAACAATGAAAGTGGCCAATGATCAGTTTCTCCAAAAGAAATACGACCTCGCCCTAGAGACCTACAAAAAAGCGGATCAGCAAATAGCGCTATTTCACAAACAAGCGCTCATTGATACCTATTCAAAAGAGCTGCAAGCAGGTATGAAACGGGTTACTGAAGGAATCAACTCGATGTCGCAGGTTTATCAAAATCAGTTGGCCAAAGCCAATGAAAATTTCAATAAGGGTCCTTTGTATTTTGGAACAGCCAAATCTATCCTGAATTCTGACCCGATGAAAAGCCGTCAAAACGAACCTGAAGTCATTGCACTTAAGGAAAAGATCGCCACAATGGAGACTTATTACAATGACCGCAAAGCCGCCTATTTGTTGGTAAAAGCCAAAGACAACGCGGCTGCTTTCAAGGCCTTAGAAAAAGTCCACGCAGTGGGGCAGGCCCAACAACAACATTTAAAACCAACCGAATTACCAGCTCTGCAGAAAAGCATCGATTCCCTTCGTGAAATTTTGAAGCCAGTTCAAGTGGCTAAGGTGCAGCCCGATGTTCCGGTAGAACCTGCAGGCATTCGACTTACTGCACCTGGTGAGGCTGTGAGTGGAGAAAATTCTATGGTTTTTAACGACCTACAACTCAATCGTGAGGCCAAACAAGAAGCCCCTTACCGTACCCAACAACAGATCCACACGGAAGTAGAATACCAGAATTATTTTTCGCAACAAAATGCCCAAATTGGTTCCTTTGAAACCATGTCTCAACTAGAACTCACCCGTTCTCAGCGCGATATCGCAGCCCGTCAAAACAACAATACACAACTCACCCTGCAAGCAGATAAGGCCCAACAAACACAAGAACATGAAGTCGCGGTTCAAAACCGAGATGCAAGTGCCGCGGTTCGTCAGCAAGAAAACAGCGACAACATCAGCGCCTGGAAAGACGCCAAAGACTACCAAGAGCAAACAACCGCCAAAGCTGCCTTTAGCCGTCAAGAATACGAACTCAAAAGACTCAATGAGTTTCAGAATGGTCTAGATCTTCAAGCTCAAAAAGAGCCTGCCAAAGCCGAGCAAAATATGAACGAGCTCAATGCACGCCAACAAGACGTTGCTTATACCAAGCAGCAAGAGCAAGAAGCCGCTACTGTTGGTGGTCAGGCACAATACGAGAAAATTCAGCAAACGGCGGCTTCCACCGTACAGTTGAAAACGACACCTAATTATTTGCGCGATGAAAACGGCGTGTTGTTCGCAGTGAACACCATGACCGAAAAGACCTATCAAATCAAGAATAAAGAGGGTTTTGTTACCAAAGTTATTATTCGAAGAGTTGTTGTTGACCCGAACGGATATGGCGTCGTTTACGAGCAAATAACCGATGAAAATGGCAAAACTTATTTTACAAGAGACGGACAGGTGAGTACAGAATACATTTGGTTCAATGATTCTACCGGTGCCAATGTTTTGAAAAAATAAGCAAATGCAAGTACATTTTATAGCCATTGGCGGTAGCGCGATGCACAATCTCGCCATTGCGCTTTCTAGAAAAGGATGCGAAGTAACAGGTTCAGATGATGAAATTTTTGAACCATCGCTTTCCCGCTTAAAAAAACAAGGTATTTTACCACTCGACCTCGGTTGGGATGCTACGCGCATTCACAAAGGCCTCACGGCTGTAATTCTCGGCATGCACGCCAGAGCCGATAATCCTGAATTATTGGCAGCTAAAGAATTAGGAATTCCTATTTATAGTTACCCCGAATACCTCTACGAGCAAAGCAAGGATAAAATCCGCGTAGTTATTGGCGGTAGCCATGGCAAAACCACCATCACTTCAATGCTGTTGCATGCGGTCGCAAAAATCGGGCTAGATGTAGATTACATGGTAGGCGCCCAGTTAGAGGGCTATGATTGCATGGTGAAGCTTACGCAAGAAGCCAAGTTTATGGTTTTAGAAGGGGATGAATACCTGAGCTCACCCATAGATCGCCGGCCTAAATTTCATTTGTACAGGCCACATATTGCATTGCTATCAGGCATTGCCTGGGATCACATCAATGTGTTTCCAACTTTTGAAAATTACGTCTCTCAATTTGCAACATTCGTTTCACTGATCGAGCCTAACGGTGCCTTGGTATACAATCAAGAAGATTTAGAGATCCAGCGCCTTGCAGAAAACGCTTCAACTATTTCTTTATTTCCGTACCATACGCCAGTTTTTGAACCCAACGCAAACGGTACTTTACTTACTTTTGAAGAACAACAATACCAACTCCAAGTTTTTGGTGCACACAACCTCCAAAATCTAATGGGCGCCATGTATGTGGCATCTCAGATGGGTATTGATCCTCATTCATTTCTCAACGCCATGTCCGATTTTACGGGTGCAGGTAAGCGTTTGCAAAAAGTGGTTTCAGAAGGTAGTTTTGTACTTTACAAAGATTTTGCGCATTCACCGTCTAAACTAAAAGCAACAACCTCTGCTGTCAAACAACAATATCCAGATCGAGAAGTCATTGCCTGCATGGAACTCCACACTTTTAGTTCTTTACAAAAAGCATTTTTACCGCAATACAAGGGCGCAATGGATGCCGCTGACCACGCACTTGTTTATTTTAGTCCTGAGGTGGTGGAACACAAAAAGTTGCCGGCACTGAATCCAGAAGAAGTAAAGGCGGGTTTTGGAGGAGCTGTTCAGATTTGCACGCAAACACGAGATGTGTTGGCTTTTATTGAAGCGCAAGATTGGCGCCATAAAGTGCTGCTCATGATGTCAAGTGGCAACTTTGATGGAATAGACTACGATGCACTCGGGCAAAAGCTGTGCGCGTCTTTAAATGCG
>JBIIZI010000149.1:0-5397 GCA_044346375.1 Crocinitomicaceae bacterium
CCGAAGACCTCGCAGGTCTACTCAATGGCGGTGCACTTCCTGTGCCTTGTGTCATCAAAGACCTTCAAAAAGTCGGGCCAACCATTGGTGCCGAAAACTCACAAGCAGGTCTCATCTCTTTCGGTGTAGCTTTCCTTGCCGTACTTCTTTACATGATGTTCTATTATGGTAAAGCAGGTCAGGCTGCCAACATCGCACTTATCGTCAACGTTGTATTCATCTTCGGATCACTCGCTTCTTTTGGCGCGGTGCTTACTTTGGCTGGTATTGCAGGTATCGTACTTACTATTGGTACTGCCGTAGATGCCAACATCCTCATCTTTGAGCGCGTTCGTGAAGAACAAGCTTTGGGTGCCGATACCGAAACCGCAATCAACACCGGTTTCCGCAAAGCACTTCCTTCTATCATCGATGCAAACGTAACGCACTTACTTGTTGCTATTATCCTCAAAATTTTTGGTACGGGTGAAATCGAATCATTCGCAACAACTCTTATCATTGGTATTTTTACTTCCATGTTCTCTGCAATGGTCATTGCTGAGTTAGCCATCCATACTTGGTTGTCAAAAGGCAAAGCAGTTGGCTTCAATACCAAATATTCTAAAGGTCTTTTCCAGAACTTCAATTTTGACTGGATGGGCAAAAGAAAATACTTCTATGCATTCTCTATTATCGTCACTATTGCAGGTGTCATTTCATTGAGCACACGTGGTCTCAAACAAAGCGTTGAGTTCACAGGTGGTCGTACGTTTGCTGTTAAATTCGAAAAGAAAGCAGATATCGAGTCTATCCGCAAAGAACTTACAAAAGTATTTGTTGAAAACGGCGAGCCAGCTTCCATTGACCTCAAAACCAAGTCTAATGATTTCAACGTAGAAATCGTGACCAACTATTTGCTCAACAACGACGGTGCAACTGATGAAGTAAACGCCAAACTAGCGCAAGGTCTGAACGCTTGTAAAGACAAAATGGGCAACTACGAAGTACTAGAGGCACGTGCTATCTCTGCTTCCATTTCTTCTGAGCTCTGGACTTCTTCGACCATTGCTATTACCCTTGCTTTGTTAGCGATCTTTGCATACATCCTTATCCGTTTCGGACACTGGCAATACTCTTTGGGTGCAATTGTTGGTTTGGCTCACGATGCTTTCTTCGTGATCTCTATCTTCTCTTTACTTCACGGTTACTTACCATTTACTTTAGATGTCAACCAAGCGTTTATTGCAGCCATTCTAACGGTAATCGGTTACTCCATGAACGACACCGTCATTGTATTTGACCGCATCCGCGAGAACCTCCGCAAAAGCAAGCCAGAAGACAACCATGGCGATATCATCAACAGCTCTTTGAACAGAACACTTTCAAGAACCTTCAATACCTCAATGATTCTATTTGTTGTTGTCTTGATCATGTTCATTTTTGGTGGTCCTGCTATCAAAGGCTTCTTGTTTGCCTTATTGGTTGGTGTACTCATTGGTACTTATTCTTCATTATGTGTTGCCACCCCAATCTTACTTGACTTCTCTAAGCGTCTTCGCGCTTAAGCAACTAATTATTTTTTTTTTAAAAAGCCGCTTCAAAAGAGCGGCTTTTTTGTTTGATTTACGTCTAAGTTGCGTTATCCTGTTTTTGCACATTTATGAAGAATAGATTTTACCTCATCTTACTTTTTTTAGCTTTCGTTGCACTCGGCATTTGGTGGACCATCATTCCCAATAAAAAAGTGCTTGATCCCTATCGCAGCCTTATCAAAGATAAAGCAAGCACAACGGAAATCGAGGGTGCTAAACCGCTCCCTTCGCAAATTCCCAGTTTAAAAATCAAAGGAGAAGAAAAAGAACAAATTCAAATCAATACTTTAAAGATCACAACTTATTTAGAAAACGGCTTTGCACGCACCCGTTATGAACTTACTTTTTACA
This sequence comes from Crocinitomicaceae bacterium, assembly GCA_044346375.1. Taxonomy (GTDB): domain Bacteria; phylum Bacteroidota; class Bacteroidia; order Flavobacteriales_D; family Crocinitomicaceae; genus UBA952. Next base: position 1,923 of record JBIIZI010000149.1, read on the forward strand.
ATCAATTTGATCGTGAGCTAGAGGCAGAATTTGAATTCCCTTTACAAGATAACCAAACCATAACTTCATTCGCTTTAGAGGTGAACGGCGAAATGCGTCCGGCTGTGGCTGTTGAAAAACACCAAGCACGCATCGCTTACGAGGCAACTGTAAGAAAGGGCATAGATCCTGGCTTGATCGAGAAAGTGTCTGGAAACTTATTTAAAATGAGGGTTTACCCTTTGTTTGCGCATGCCACCAAACGCATTTCATTTGAAGTGAGTGCTGTTTTACCACAAAATGCAGCTTCAGCTTTTTTTCATTTACCACTGCGCCTCAAGCATCCAGTTGGATTTTTTAGTATGAGGGCGCTAAGCTACAAAAATGGCCAACCTGTCGTCTTGGAAAAGCGCAGTAGCCGCAACAAGGCCATCAATGATTACATTCATATCAAACAAGCGCTAAACACAACTCCAGTGGCCTCCGCAAGTCAGGTAGGGGACTTTCTTTATCTGCATACCAATTTGGCCTTACCGCGTAAGTACGCGCGTAAAAAGGCACCCAAATGCTTAACGGTGTGTTGGGATGTTTCGGCCTCCAGGACCGATGCACAACTCGATAAAGAACTTGCACTTTTGGTGTCCTATCTCAAATGGATCAAAAAAGGCAAATTAGAACTCGTTTTTTTCGCACATGAAATCATAGAGCAACAACATTTGCTCATTCAAGATGGCAAGGTGAGTAAGTTGCAAGCCTTGATCAAACAACAACGCTACGATGGTGCTTCCGCGCTTTCTTGCCTCAATTTTGGGCGTTTCAAAGGTGATGAAATCTTGCTTTTTTCCGACGGGCTTCAAACCATAGGAGACCACGTTAATAAAGTAGGGCAGGCACCAATATACCCAATTGTATCGAGTCAACTTTCAGATAAGGGCTTGCTGAAGCATTTTGCTGAACAATCAAATGGTGCCCTGATTGATTTGACTTCACAAAGCATAGCGACTGCACTAAAGTATTTAAGACGGTCTTATTTGCAGTTCTTGGGTTTCAAAGAAGACAGCGCAAAAATAGAATATTATTGTACACAGCTTTCTGCAAATAGCGAACGCATTATGGTTAGCGTAAAAGCACCAACTAATTTGAAAAAATTGACGGCTCAATTTGGGCTGACCACTAAACACGTGTTGTCTGAGCAAGCAATAAAATGGCGTAAAGCCCAATCTTCTCAAAGTAGCCATACGCAAGTCAAACGGTGGGCCTTGGCTAAACTTCAAAAATTGGAAGAACAGCCTGAGGTTAATCAACAAGACATTTGTGCGTTGGGATTAAAGTATCATTTAGTGAGTTCTGCCAGTTCATTATTAGTACTCGACTCGCTGTCTGATTACCTAGAATTTCGCATTGTGCCGCCACTCTCTATGAGGAAAGCGTACTTCAAAGCCCTTTCAAGGGTTCAGATCGACGAAGTCAAAGCCGAAAAACAGCACCTCAAGCGCATCAAAAAGGAGTGGAAAGCGTACCAAAATTGGTACTGGAAAAAACCCAAAAAACAACCGCGCCAAGAAGAGGCCAACTTTACGGTTGGTTCAGTAGTAGAGACGGGTGATTTACAAGAAGCAGCGCCACCAAGACCGGTACAGGAGGAAGCCGAGCAAGTTGCTCAAGATGGAAATACGCAATTGGGTCTCACAGCAAACGGGGCTACCACTTACAATTGGTCGGTATCTAGCGCTTCAACAGTACATGGATATGATTCTTGGGCAACGCCGACAGTTGGCACATTTAATACGCTGGTGTCGGCCAATGCAACTTCGGTTGTAGCTGGCGCAGCTGCGGCTCCAAGCGCGACAATTTCAGTTGCTCCTTGGAATCCGAAGGTACCTTATTTGAAAAGCTTGCGCAGTGTGCCGCTCGCGCATGCTTATGAGCGTTATCTAAATTTAAAGGTGAAGTATGCAGCGCAACCTTCCTTTTTTATCGATGTGTGCGACTTTTTTATACAGAAAAAGGAACCAAAAATTGCAGTGCGTGTCTTGTCAAATTTGGCCGAAATGCAACTCAAAGATGCCGCGCTGCTGCGGATTTTGGCTCAAAAGCTCTTACAACTCAAAACTGAAAAGTTAGCGCTATCTCTCTTTAAATCGATTATCGAATTGAGGCCTGAGGAGCCGCAATCTTTCCGCGATTACGGTTTGGCTTTGGCTCAAATGGGTAAGTATAATCAAGCAGTTCGGCAGCTTTATAAAGTGGTGAAAAAACCTTACGATGGCCGTTTTGAAGGAATTCACCTCATTGCACTCAATGAAATCAATCATTTGATTGCGCAGCATCCTGAAAAGATTGACACCAAAGATATCCCCGCTTATTTCTTGGTTCAGTTGCCGATGGATATCCGGATTGTGCTCAACTGGGACGCCGACAACACCGATGTTGACCTATGGGTAACGGAACCCAATCAAGAAAAATGTATGTACAGTTACCAACGTACTTCAAACGGAGGACGGATTTCAAATGACTTTACTGGAGGTTATGGCCCAGAAGAATACCTGATTCGCAAAGCACCAAAAGGTACTTATCGCATTCAGGCGCATTATTATGGAAACCACAGACCAACACTAAGTGGTAAGGCGATCCTTACTGTTCAGTTATTTCAGAATTATGGCACCCCTTATGAGTTCAAACGCGAATTCACACGTCGTTTGTCTGTGGTAGATGAAGAATTAGACCTCGCCACTTTCGAGTTCGACTAGTCTATTCATTTAAAAGAATTCGACTAGCCAAATCGATATATGACGACGACTATTGCTTCACAAATTGAATGACGGCGCCTTGTGTTTGCTCATAAACACCAAGATAGTAAGTTCCGGCTGCAATTTTAGGACTGAGTTCAACTGTTTGTTTTACTTTACCATTATTGCTTTTGAGAACGAAAACGGCTACTTGCTGCCCTTGCGCATTGAAAAGTTTCGCGTCTAAACTTGCACTATTCACGCCTTCAATTTCGAGTTCAAAAACGCCATTATTCGGATTCGGATAAAGGCTCATGAGGTCAAAAGTTAATTCAGAAAGACTTGAACTATTGACCGTTACCTCAATTGCAGTGACACAACCATTGTTGTCTTTGACATAGCAAGTATAAGTACCGATGGCTAAATTGGAGAAGAATGAACCAGAATAGTAGGTCTGGCCGTCCATAGAATAAGTGTAAGGTGAATTGCCGCCTGCGCCAGAAAGCGCTATTGTGCCGTCGTTGCCGTTTGAAACCGTTGTGCTGGCAACGAGCGTTAAGGCACTAGGCTCAGTGATGGTGCTTGTAAACGCTTGCTGGCAACCATTTGCATCGGTTGCGGTAAGCATGTAAGTGCCTGCCGGTAAGTTATTGAAAACCGGATTTACAACCGCCGTTCCGCCGTTAATTGCATAAGTATAAGGGCTTGTACCGCCGCTTACCTGGGCTGTTAGAACGCCGTCGTTGGCACCATTACAGCTGATCATT
>JBIIZI010000150.1:0-5372 GCA_044346375.1 Crocinitomicaceae bacterium
TGAACGGTGTCGTCGAAGGTAAGTAAAGACACCAAAAACTGTTGGTCTGGGTAGGTGGCCTGCATGTTTTTTACGGCACTCAGGTGTTCGTTGTAGCCGTCAATTACCATCTTCTCCATGCCGCTCATGGAGCCGCTGCGGTCAATGATGAAATGATAAAGGGTGTTCTTGTTGGTGCGCTGATTGGCGTTTTTGTTGGTTTGCTTTTCCATTAGGAAGTTTTTTAATTTAGTTACAATGTTCTGTCGCATAAGAGGTGGTATTTTTTTTGTAGGTTGAATGGTTGTTATTCGGCGTCTAAGGAGGCATTGAACTCAGCAAAGAAACCAGCCATGCGCTGAGCACTTGGGTCGAGGTAATAGCGTTTGTTGAGTACAATGTTTTGGAAATTGGTCTTGAACAGGCTACACTCATATAGATCTTGAAGTTCGAGTTGCTCCTCTACAAAAAGCAGATTCATGTAGTTTTTGCTGTTGTTACCAATAAATAGGTATCCGTTCTGGCCTTTTGAGCAAGACCCGCCGCAGCTGCCCTGCACCGCATTGAGGTAGGTGTCGCCATCGGCTTTGAATTGCCGCATTACGTATTCGAGTTTAAGAATAAACTCGTTGCGCTGCCAATCTTGATAGGTGCGCTCTACGTCGAGCAAATAATAAAGGGCCTCTATGTTCATTTCTTGAATGCACTTGCGTACCAATTGAGCGGTGCTGATTTGGATGTGGCTAGTTGCTTGGCTTGTTGTTGTGAGTTCTTGTTGTTGCATTTGATTTGTTATTTAGTTTTCATGTATATATTTCTGCAGACTCTTGATGACTTTCTTGGGTGTCCTCAAGGAGGTGATTTTTCCTTTTTGAACGGTCAGCGCTAGGCGAATCACTTCTTCTTGGTATTCCTTAAGCGGTGCTTGTCCAAAGAGTTCGTCTGCGTCCGGATAGCTCATGAGGTTGTCTTGGGTAAAAATTGGATAGCGAAATTCCAAGACCAATTGCCCTGGTGAGTGGTCATTGCTGTATCCTATGGAGCTGATATGTGCGAAGTCGCGCTCTGGATGTTCGTTTTGATGAAAAAGAGCATAGATTTTCCCTTTGGCATAGGTGAGGCTTTGTTTGCCGAAAAAAGTGCCTTTTGGCCAAAGCAAATAACTAATTCTTTTCAGGTTTTGGGTTAGAAAGGCGTATTGAAAGTCCATGACGGCGCCCTCGTTTTTCTTGAGTTCGTCTTGGCTAATTTGGAGTTGTTTGGCTAGCATTGGAGAGGCGGATTTAAGTTGGTTGCTGCCACTTAGTCAATCCTTATGCCAAACTCAAAAACGAGCAAAATCGTTCAAAAAACGCCCAAAAAGTGTCAAAAAATGAAAAATATGTCAAAAAACGGAGAGAAATTGCAAAAATCTGCTTTTTAGATCAACGACAATTGGTATGGCACAATCCTTGTCAAAAGCAATTTCGACCAAAACCGAATGACATGAAATACAACACACCCAAAGAACTCTGGAATCTCTATAAAGAACTCGTTGCTTTTAAAAAACAAAAGCAAGACATCACGCAAATGGACAGCATCGTTTTTGAGCATATCAAAGCACATTTAAACGACAAACAAATCAAATATTCGGTTGGCCACCCCGACAACATGATTCAATGGCAAGTGGCTTTTGACGACGCCCGCAGTGGCCTGATCTTCTATTACCAAGATGGTTCAGATTTCGTTCTGGACTCTTATTGCTATACCTTAAAAGAACCCGATGCGCCCATTGACTACGTGCGCTTTTCGAATGTATTCAATTCATTGCTTCATAATGGAAGTCTGTATTATTTCAGTGAAAGAAACGTGCTCCGCTATAAGACAATTGTAAGTATCCGCGAGTTTTTCTGGGAGCCCCAACTCATTGAACACAGACTCTATCAACACTATTCCATCGCCAACGATATTTCTCGCTGCGCCCACGACATGCACAACACCGGTAAAGATGCATTTGATGTAGTGGCCGATTTTATGAGTCAACGCAATCAAGAATCGGCTTCGTAACGACTCGGATCAACCCCATACTTCTCCATCTTGCTTTTTAAGGTATTGAGCGCCCAGCCGATAGAAAGAGCGGTTTGGCGTTGGTTGCCTTGGTGGTGTTTCAAGACTTTAATGATGTGCTCTTTTTCGATGAAATCCATGTGCATGGGTTGGTTAGCGGGTGCTTGCCTGAGGCGTTTGGGGAGTACGTCGGCACTGACGCGTTCTTCATTGAAAACGTATAAACGCGAGATGATATTTTCTAGCTCGCGCACATTGCCAGGGTAGGTGTAGTTGAGCAAAATTTCCTGGGCTTCTTTGTCCAAGACCAACTTTTTGGGCCTATGCAGTTCTTTCTTTTTAGCAGTTAGAAAATGCTCCATGAGTTGCTTGAGGTCGGTTTTGCCACGCTCAAAGAGGGTAGGGAGGTCGAGCTCTACAACAGAAAGTCGGTAATATAAATCCCATCTGAACTTTCCTTCTTCGCACAGCTTCGATAAGTTTTGATTTGTAGCGGCAATAACCCGCACATCCACTTTCTTGGCTTTGCCGCCTAAGGGCATAATTTCCTTTTCTTGCAAAACCCTGAGTAAACTCTGCTGCATATACGGCGAGATGTCTCCAATTTCGTCCAAGAAAATGATGCCTTCATGGGCTTGTTCAAACAAACCTGTGGTGTCTTTATCGGCACCGGTAAAAGCACCTTTTTTGTAGCCAAACAAACGGCTCTCCAAAAGTCCGTCTGAAAACGCCGAGCAGTTGATGGCAATATATGGTTTGTCTTTGCGGGCCGAGTTCTTATGGATAAACTTAGCAAGGTTCTCTTTGCCCGTTCCGCTCGCGCCAAGGATGAGTACACTCACGGCATCTACCTGCGCCACCTTCGCCGCGCTATCATAAACCTTCTCAATGGAGGGTGTTAGGAAGTAGTTGTCGCCGGTATTTCTCCTGACTTCTTCCTGATGATACATAGCAGTTACCGGCAAGGAAGACTGCTCCAATGCAATTTTAACCAACTCCGGCTTGTCTTTGTCTTTTTGCCTGCTGAACTTGGCCTCCCGCGTCTGAAACAATGCAGTTTGCAAGCCCAAATGCAGATGGCTCAAGTACCACACCAACTGCATAGATCCGGTGCCAGGCGAAACAAAAATATCGATTTTGTCATCCTTTAACTCTGCCAAAATTGGGCTCACCTTCGACTGAATTTCCTGATGATCAATCGGGTCTGCAACATTCAAATACCGCACCTCAATTGCTCTGTCTGGATAGGCCACTTTCAACCAAGCTTGTGCCCGATTGGCCCTGTTGTCATGCTGCTCATCTGGCTCACCAGAAAGCAAAATATGCCGCTCATGCTTGAAAAAATACTTATGAAAACTCGCGGTAGGCCCATTCGGCTTGAAATTCCCATTTTCAAAGTCATTATGGTGCGCTATCCAGGAAATTAGTGTTTTCATGTGTCAAAAATTGATAGGTGAAGGTAGGGAATGATTCGGCGATTCGCATAAAATTACGCTAAATTTGATATGGATAAAACAGAAGATTTCAATATCTTTAGTCAAAAGTATTTCATGAAACCACTTTCCTACATCCTCGCCATTCTCCTCTTTCTCTGCTTAGCAGACATGCCCTACGGCTATTACCAATTTGTGCGCTTTGCCTCCGCTGCATTTTTTGTCTATGCGGCCTACAACGAGAATGAAACTGGACGAAAGGAATTGGTGATGGTCTTCATCGTTCTGGCCATTTTGTTCCAGCCGTTTTTCAAAATCACTTTAGGAAGAACACTTTGGAATATCGTTGATGTAATTGTTGGTCTCGGGTTGTTGGGGTATGGGAGTAAGCAGGAGTAAAGTGAATTTTAAATCAACAAATCCCGGCATTGATCAACAATCGCTCGAGCTCAATCCAATCCACCATCAAACCCCATTCAAGTACTTTATTTGGCCGCATGGGTGTGCCTTCTGAAATGTCATCGATGTACAACTCCTCTAATTGCAGCGCTTCATCTAAATCAAAACGCGGCGGATTCACTTTTAAGTCCAGGTATGCACTGATTGGCTCTACCTCGCCACTCGAATTCAGGTAGCCTAAAGCTTCATCCAGACTCCCGTCGTTCAGATCAGCACGATACGTATTCAAAATAACCTCATGCCCGTTTGTTTGTAGTTTGGCAATCACGCGCAAGGCATGTGGGTTAGGTGCGCCGATAGCAGGGTAGTTGTGCTCTACAACGGTACCGTCGAAATCAAGATAGATGGTCATGGGGTTCTGGTATGTTTCAAAGTACAAAGAAAACCACTTAAGTGCAACTGACCATGTTTGGAAAAGTATTTTAAAGATATTTTGGATAAACAGGATATAGACATTCTTGAAAAATTAGGTAACTTCAAAATTCAATTCCTTCCCCATGCCCACCAACAAAAATGCCTACCAACGTTATGTCTTAATTGACAGCATGCTGCGCAACAAGATGCGGCCGTATCCAACTTTGGAGCAGATGGTAGATGCTTGTTGGGAGCGTTTGCAGATCCGGACTACTTGCAATACGGTTGAGAAGGATTTGAAGCAGATGCGGATGTTGGTGCCTGATGGTTTTGATGCGCCAATTTCTTACAGCAAGTTGCACAGGGGATATTACTACTCTGATCCGGATTTCAAGATTGGGAATTTAGATTTAACCGACGAAGATATTGCGGGTATTCGCGAGTCTTTGGCGCTGGTGCAGAGCATTGGGGCGGGGCGCATAGATGAGAAGTTTAGCCATGCGATGCAGAAGGTGTTGGCTACGGTGGCGGAGGTTTATGAGCAGCCCAAGAAGAAGCAGGCTGCAGCCTATTTGCAGACCATGAGCCCGCCGCCGTCGCGGGGTTTTGAGCATTTTGAGTTGTTTGCAAAGGCGTGCCGGGAGCAAATTTCGGTGAGTTTTGTGCACTACGGGTACCGCAAGCGCAAGTTTACGGCGGTGGTATTGCATCCGTTTTTGATCAAGGAGTTCGACAACAAATGGTACTTGTTTGGCTATTCAGAAAAGCACGGCGAGGTGCGGCATTTTGGTTTTGACCGCATTTTTAGTCCGTTGTTGTTGGGCAAGTCTTTTCATCAAATAGACACGCAAGCTACTTTCGATGTTTTGGCGCATTCCTATGGTGTTTTTCCGATTCCGGATAAAAAGAAACAGCGCATCAAGTTGGGGGTGAGCAGCCTCGCCACGCATTATTTTGAGGCGTATCCGCTGCACGGCAGTCAGGTACTCAAGAAAGCCGCAGATGGTTCGGCCATACTGACCTTCGAGTTGTTCCCGACAATAGAACTCTCTCGGCTCATTCTCTGGCACGGCCGCCATGTGGAGGTACTGAGCCCCAAAT
>JBIIZI010000151.1:0-5339 GCA_044346375.1 Crocinitomicaceae bacterium
CTAAATAAGCCAAAGAAGGCAACTCTTTGGTGAGGATGAGCGGAGATTTTCTACCTAAAGCGATTTTGCCATGGGTTTCTTGAAGTTCGACGGCTGCAGCTGCATTGATTGTTAGGGCATTGATGGCCGCTTCGGGTGTCATTTTCATTTTGATACAAGCCAAAGAAAGTACATGCATGAGGTCGTAACTTGGCGATGAACCCGGGTTGAAATCGCTGGCCAGGGCCACAACAGCGCCTGCATCAATTAGGCGGTTGGCGGCGCCAAATGGAATCGATAAAAAGTGTGAACAACCAGGGAGTAAAGTGGCCACACAATTGCTTTTGGCGAGTGCCTCGAGGTCATTTTGGTCGAGTTCTTCAAGGTGATCAACGGAAACTGCACCTTTTGCAATGGCTGCTGGTACGCCGCCTAATACGGAGAACTGATTGACGTGTACTTTAGGCTTGAGTCCGTATTTACCACCGGCGTTTAAAATTTGCTCCATTTCAGCTGTTGTGAAATAATTGCGTTCGCAAAACACATCGATGTAGTCGGCTAGGTTTTCTTTGGCAATAACAGGCAAGATGTCATTGATCAAAAGGTCAATATATGCAACCCGGTTTGCTTTGAAATCGGTAGGTATCGCATGCGCACCTAAAAATGTAGCTTTGATTTGGATAGACGTGGTTTGCTTGAGTTTTTGAATGACGCGCAACATTTTGAGTTCGCCTTCTACACTCAAGCCATAGCCAGACTTGATTTCAAGTGCACCCGTTCCCGCGTCAATGATCTTTTGGATCCGTTCAAAAGCAGCGTCATATAGCGCCTCTTCTGACATTTCGTTGAGTTTTTTGGCTGAATTGAGAATACCTCCACCTTTTGCTGCAATTTCCTCATAACTCAGGCCATGAATGCGGTCTACGAACTCTTCTTCGCGACTAGCGGCAAATACCGTGTGGGTATGAGAGTCAATGAAGGCAGGCAGCACATAGCAGTTGCTTGCGTCGATGACTTCTACGTCGCGCCAATCAGTTATGCCCGGCCATTCATTCATGGGGCCATAGGCAATTACCTCGTTGTCTTCCAAAGCGAGGTAAGCATTTTCGATTATGGCCAACTGCCGCATTTGAGCACCTCTGAGTACTGCAGGGAGGTCTTCTCCAGCTTGGACAAGCCCTTTTATATTCTTAATAAATTGTTTGCGCATACGTATTTTCACGGTAAAGATAAGACCAATTTAGGCTTATTTTCGCTCTTATGATGGAAAGTAATGCAGACATGAAACACGACGTCTTGGGTAAATGGGGCGAGGCCTATGCCTTACAATACCTCTTGGGAATTGGTTATGGTCTCCAAGCGCGTAATTATAAGTTCAACAGGATGGAAATCGATTTAGTCATGACCAACGGACAAAATTTAGTGATTGTTGAGGTCAAGACGCGCCATAGTGCAGAGCTCGGCGAGCCCTGGCGAGCCGTTAACTTAGCCAAGCAAAAGCAAATTATTCGGGTGGCAAACTATTATACCAAAGCGGTTCAATGGCCACATGAAGTACGTTTTGACGTAGTATCAATTGTACACAATAGCAACCATACCGACCTCACGCATATTATCGATGCGTTTAGCCCCAAACCTTAAGTTTAGATGTGCAGCGCGCGGTCCGCGGTGGCAGCAAGTGCAGCTTCTTTAACAGCTTCTGAATAGGTTGGGTGTCCGTGGCAAATGCGCGCGATATCTTCGGCAGATGCGCGGTATTCCATTGCGGTAACGGCTTCCATAATGAGGTCTGCGGCACGAGGCGCAATCATGTGTACACCCAAGATTTCATCGGTTTGGGCATCGGCCAAAATTTTAACAAAACCACTGGTGTCCATGCTTGCGCGCGCACGTCCTAATGCTTTAATCGGGAAAGACCCCGCTTTGTAGGCGCGCCCTGCGGCTTTGAGTTCTTCTTCTGTTTGTCCTACAGCAGCAATTTCAGGCCATGTATAAACTACACCAGGAATCAGGTTGTAGTTAATGTGTGGTTGTTGACCTGCTATTTGCTCTGCTACAAAAACACCTTCTTCTTCGGCTTTGTGGGCAAGCATTGCGCCACGAACGACATCTCCGATGGCATAAATGTGTGGTGCAGCAGTTTGCAAGTGTTCATTGACTTCTACTTGGCCACGCTGATTGATTTGCAAGCCAGCTTTATCTAGGTTGAGGCCTTCTGTAAAGGCTTTGCGCCCTACTGCAACGAGACAGTAGTCTGCTTCTAGTGAAACTTGTTCGCCTTTTTTGTTTTCGGCCGTGAGCACAACTTGTTTGCCGTTGTTCACAACGCCGAGTACTTTATGCTCCATGTGGAATTTAAAGCCTTCTTTTTTGAGAATTTTAGTAAATTCCTTGCCAATACCGGCATCCATAGTTGGTAAAATGCTAGGCGCAAACTCAACGACTTCAACGGTGGCGCCCAAACGCGCGTATACCGAGCCTAATTCAAGGCCAATAACACCTCCGCCAATAACCAACATTTTTTTAGGAATTTCGCTGAGGTTCAGTGCTTCTGTTGAGGTAATGATGCGCTTTTTGTCTGGCTCCATACCTGGAAAATAGTTGGGCTTGCTGCCTGTGGCAATAATGATGTTTTTGCCGCTGAGTTGGGTAGTTTGTTCTCCTTTGACTTCTACAGTATGTGCGTCAATAAAGCTACCTACACCGTGGTAAACCGTAATTTTATTTTTGTCCATGAGGTATTTGACCCCTGTACAAGTTTGCGATACCACTTCATTTTTTCTGGCGATCATTTGAGCAAGGTTGGCTTTGAGGCCTTTTACTTCGATGCCATGTGCAGAAAAATTGTGTTGCGCATTGTAAAAATGTTCAGAAGAATCGAGTAGGGCTTTGGAAGGAATACAGCCTACATTGAGGCAAGTTCCGCCTAAAGTATTGTATTTTTCTATCAAAGCTGTTTTCAGGCCGAGTTGCGCACAACGCAAAGCAGAAACGTATCCGCCCGGACCTGAACCAATTACTACCACATCAAAATTTTCCATCTCTACATTTTTTTACAAATTTACATTTTGTGAACGAACAACCAAAGCCTTAATTTTGCGTTGTATTACTGTGAATCAAATTAAGTCACTCTTCTTTTCACTCTTCTTCCTGCTTAGCGGGTGGTTGCATGCTTCGCACATTATCGGGGGTGATATCTACTACAATTACTTAGGCAACAATCAATACCGGTTTTTCATTACCCTTTACCGCGATTGCGCATCGTCTGGTGCTCAGTACGATAACCCTTTATATCTTTCGGTATTTACACAAGGAAACATACATAGCCAAACGGTACAAGTTCCTTTTCCAGGCTCGGTAATTTTGCCCATTGATTTCAATAATCCATGTGCTACCCAACCCTCCGGAATTTGTGTAGAGCGCGCCATTTATCAAGTTGTTTTAACGCTGCCGCCCATCCCAGGAGGCTATACGGTTTCTTATCAGCGCTGCTGCAGAGGGCCAAACATCACTAATTTGCAGTTCCCCGACGACACCGGACTTACGCTCGTTGCGCAAATTCCGGGTTCAAACACAGGTGCTAGTAACAACAGTAGCCCTCGTTTCACCAATTACCCTCCCGTATTGCTCTGCAACAATGATCAGTTGGTATTTGACCACGCGGCCACAGACCCCGATGGCGATCAGTTGGTTTACTCGTTGGTGACGCCTTATGCTGGTGCAAACTCAGGCAATCCGCAGCCCCTACAAATGCCGCCGCCACCGTATTTTCCGGTGACGTGGCAGCCCAATTTTAATGCATCGGTACCTTTAGGCCCTGGATCTTCGACCATTATTCATCCGAGCACCGGCCTTTTAACAGTTAATCCAAATCTAATCGGCCTTTTTGTGGTAGGGGTGCGGGTGCAAGAATACCGCAATGGACAGCTCATCGGCGAAACTGTCCGCGATTTTTTATTTCGTGTATTTGATTGCAATATCCAATTGGCGGCTATCTTGCCTCAGCAAACGCAATTGCCTAATTTCAGCGGTTATTGTTCTGGCCTAAACGTTCAGTTTGACAACCAATCTTTTGGCGGCACCAATTATATCTGGAATTTTGGTGTACCTGGTACCAATGCCGATGTCAGTAACCTATTTGAACCCACCTATACCTATCCAAGTTCGGGAACGTACACCGCTCAGCTCATTGTCAATCCTGGGCAAAACTGTACCGATACCGCTTACATTGAAATCATTGTCAACGAGCCACTAGACCTCGAATGGCAGGCACAAGATTCCTTGTGTTTAACAGATAATATCTTCAATTTTACGGCGTTGGTCTCGGATCCAAGCGCCACGCTTTCTTGGTCTTTTCCTCCTAGTGCTTCAACCGCGCAGGCAAATGGTTTCACCGTGCCAAATGTGGTGTTTGACACCGCTGGGTTTCACCCAATTTATTTAGAGGCTACAACGACATACTGCCAGCAGTCATTTTTAGATTCTGTCTTTATTTTTGGCGAGCCAACGGCCGCTATTATTGTTCCGCCTCAGGTAGAGTGCTTGGGTTATACCATCCAATTCGGGAACAATTCTCAAAATAGCATGCTCTACAATTGGGATTTCGGCAATGGGCAGAATAGCACGCAAGCGCTGCCTTTCATAACCTTTCCTGGGCCTGGTGTATACCCGGTAACGCTCATTGCAGGGTCTTCTCCAAATTGTTTGGATACAACAATGGTTAATGTTCCAATAGGTGAGCCTATTTTACTAAACATGACCAACACTGATTCGCTTTGTATAGATGATTTTTTCAGCTTTGACGCACAAGTTTCAGGGCCTGTAGGGACAACTTATTGGTGGGAATTCGGTCCGAATGCAAGTCCGGCGACTAGCACCCAATTGACTGGAAACAATGTGTTGTTTAATCAAAACGGGAATCAACAAGTATTACTCATAGGCCATAATCCGTTATGTAAAGACACACTGGTCGATATTGTCAGGGTTTTTGGTCACCCGAGTATCAATTTCATGTTCCTCAATTCATTACAATGTGCACCATCTCAAGCGCAGTTTGTGAATCTGAGCCAAAGTGAAGTTCCCACCACTTATTTATGGGATCTAGGCGACGGCACCCAAGTACAAGCTACAAATGTGTTACATACTTACAGTCAGCCAGGAAGTTACACCGTAACACTCACACTTATTGAACAATTTGGTTGTTTAGATACGCTGTTTATGGCACAGCAAGATGTTGTAACAGTGCATCCTTCGCCTCAGGCGGGCTTTGCGATCAGCCCAGAAAAGGTTGATGTTTGCCAAAACGAGGCTGTTTTTACCGATTTGTCTGTAGATGCCGCTACCTATCAGTATTTTGTTGA
>JBIIZI010000163.1:0-4877 GCA_044346375.1 Crocinitomicaceae bacterium
GAAGTGTTGAGCTACCGAAAGTACATTAACTATGGCGTAAATGTTGGCGTGGGCTTCCGCATAAATCGCTAATTTCATCCGATAAATCAACAACATGAAATCAACACTGCTCTTTTTCGCACTCGTTTTCAGTTCGTTATCTTTTGCGCAAAACTGGGCGCCAGCCGGAGCAAAATGGCATTATACCTACATCGGATTTTCAAGCGGATACGTTGAGATTGCCAATGTGGGTGATACCATTATTGCGGGCCAAACTTGCCAGAAGTTGCAGAAAACTTTCAATGGGCTGCAGTTTGGCGTAACGCCGACCACTTACATTTTCGATACGTCCTATACCTACGAAAACAATGGTGTGGTGTATATCTTAGAGCAAAATCAATGGAAGACGCTCTATAATTTCAATGCGGCGGTAGGTGAGCATTGGCCAATGGCGCCTCTGCCTGAGTTTGGTGGCTGCACTGTGAATAGCCAACTGAAGGTATTGGCTACTGGCACAAAAGTTATCAATGCCCAAACCCTCAAATATTTGGTCGTCGACTTTTGCAACCCCGACCTCACCAGCCAAGGTTTCCAAGACACCATCATCGAAAAAATTGGCTTCACGGGTTCTTACATGCTGCCATTCGATATGTGCACCATGGCTTTTGATGGCAACGAAGGCGGCCCTTTCCGCTGCTATTCGGATGACAACTTCAGCACCTACAAACCTTTCTACGCAAACGACTGTGAATTCTTGGTTGGTCTGGATGAAAACCAAATGATCGAACTCACCATTTACCCCAACCCAAGCGCAAGTAAATTCACCATTGAAGCGCCTCTTGAAACTGGGCAAGTCATTGCGCTTTACAATTTGAATGGGCAGCAAGAGTTCAAGCAAGACATCTTGAATTCAGGTTTAAGTCAGACTCTTGAAATCAATCTTGCACCTGGAATGTATGTGATCCATTTGATGGGTCAAGAAGGAACACCTCTCGCGATTAGTAGATTGATTGTGAACTAGAAATTAAGCAAAGGCAACTTTCGCTTTGAATTGATATTCCAAAGACCAATCTGAAGGCCTTTGAGTTTAGTGCTTCTATTGATCAAGCCAATTTGAATACCGTTTAGCTCATAGCACTGATTGACGAGCGCAATGCAAATGCCGTTTGCTGTGGTATATTTATTCTGAAGGCCATTGATAGAGAGCCCATTCATTAAATTACCAGCGCTACTCAAGCCACCTAGCATGATGCCATTAGAAACAGGCGTGAGGGTACCAAAGCCTGAGATGAGCAGTCCGTTGTGCACCGCTTTAGGCATTATGTTTCGATTTTGCATCCAGCCGCTTTCTTCATTAAACATGGCCTCGTAGGAAAATTCTGTCGGATTCAATAGTGCTGTAAAACCCGTTCCAAAAAGCTGGACATTAATGCCGTTGGTGGTTTTGGTGTAAGGTAAATTGCAAATGGCATCAGACCCAACCAAGCCCAGTGCAAGCCCATAAAATTGAGGTACAACACTTGGCAATAAGCGCACTCCATAAGCTTTTTGCTTATTGGGTAGGGAGTCGGTAAGGACGGTCGTTGCTTGAGACCATAAGTTCAGACCCAAAATAAATGTTGTCAAGATGGAAAGTGCTTTCATCATAGTTGTAGATATCAGTTCTACTTTCATGCTGCAAAGGTAAATTGATTTTAATGAATTGCTAAGAATTATGTATTTTCGAGCACAGATATGGTTTTCAGCAGCATCCTCTTCTTATTGTACTTTTTACCAGTATTCATGCTGGTGTACGTGCTGTTGCCCAAGAAAGCCAAGAACTATTGGGCCTTACTGATCAGTATTCTTTTTTACGCATGGGGAGCGCCTAACTTTTTGTACGTGGTGCTAGGCACAAGTTTGATAGACTTCTATTTGGTTCGAGCCTTGTATCAAAGTGACAGCCCGCAGCGCAGGAAACTTTTTCTCGCGGTTTCGCTTACGCTCAACTTAGGGCTTTTGGCTTACTTTAAATATGCCAATTTCTTTATAGAAAATGTCAATTTGGCGTTGGGTGAACTCGGAATCACAACTTTGCAATGGACGAGCGTCGCCTTACCAATTGGTATTTCCTTCTTTACGTTTCAGACCCTCACGTATGCCATAGAGGTGTATCGCAAAGACCACGCGCCCTTTGAGAAGCCCACGCAATATTTGCTTTACAAACTGATTTTTCCGCACGCCATTGCGGGCCCGATTATCCGCTTTAAAAGTGTGGCGGCTCAGGTGGTAGACCGAACCGAAACCCCAGACGACCGTCTTATTGGACTGTTTCGCTTCAGCATTGGGCTTGCCAAAAAAGTACTGATTGCCAATGTACTGGCTAAGCAGGCTGATCTCTACATGGGCGGCGAGCTCAGTGCATTGAGTTTTGATGAAGCTTGGGTTGGTATTATTGCCTATACGTTTCAGATCTACTTTGACTTTTCTGGCTATTCAGATATGGCAATTGGCCTTGCACGCATGATGGGCTTTCGTTTTCCTGAAAACTTTGACTCGCCTTATAGCTCTAGCAGTATTACCGAGTTTTGGCGCCGCTGGCACATCACTTTGGGGGCCTTCATGCGCGACTTCTTGTATATTCCACTAGGTGGGAATAGAGTGGCTAGCAAATGGCGCTTGTACGTCAATTTGTGGCTGGTGTTTTTGGTCTCGGGCTTGTGGCATGGTGCTTCTTGGAATTTTGTGTTGTGGGGTGCCTTTCACGGTTTATTCTTGATACTCGATCGCCTTTTCTTATTGAAATTTTTAGAAAAAGTAGGGAAGGTACCTGCCGCACTTTTTACCTTCTTTACGGTGGCTATGGCTTGGGTTTTATTTCGCTTAGAAAGTTGGCGTGATGCCAAAATATTTTACACACAACTATCTCATTGGGAAGACATTAAATTAATTCAATTAAACAATAGCTTTTATTTAGTGTTGCTACTTGCAATTTTGTTTTCCATTATTGGAAGATCTCAGTTCATGGAGAAAACCACCCATTTTCTTACCTCAGAAAATCCAATCTTGTCGGTTTCTAAAGCCACATTAGTTACCCTCATTTCAATATTGCTCTTGTTTTTGAGCATTGTCTTTCTTTCGGCATCCAATTTAAACCCGTTTATTTATTACCGTTTCTGATGAAGACACCTACAAAAGATACGATCATAAAGAACGCACTATTTGGATTGGTGCTAGCCTTGTTGCTTTTGCCTTGGCTCGAGCAAAACGAACACCTTTTTGAGCCCAAGCCC
Organism: Crocinitomicaceae bacterium; assembly: GCA_044346375.1. GTDB lineage: Bacteria > Bacteroidota > Bacteroidia > Flavobacteriales_D > Crocinitomicaceae > UBA952. Next base: position 3,252 of record JBIIZI010000163.1, read on the forward strand.
TTAGGTGGCGCCCAACCGACCTCTGAAAACGTCAAATTTTCAGTTGCGCTGTGGCGCGAAGTTAAATTTCAAGAGGGTCAGGAAAAATACATTAGTGAGCACTTTGGATTGAGGCCATTTATGGTGCGCTTTTACAATGAGCTTTTCGACCGCGTCTTTGGCGAATACCAAGCCAAAGGGGTTATTATGGGTAAAGATGGCTATCTGTTTGAGGAAAATTATTTGCTGGCCGCAAGCGGGCAAGATTACCTCGGTTCAGATTCGATTTCAAGGTTGGTTTCAGACCTGCACTTGATTGAGCAAGATTTGGCCAAAAAAGGCAAACACTTATTGGTTTGTTTGGCCCCCGGTAAAGGTTCCTTTTTTCCGGATAAAATGCCTGTCGAATACCGCTACAACGCTAGCGCGGGAAGGAATTACCCAGATTTCATCAGAATGCTTAGTGCTGAAAAGATTCCACTTTTTGATGTGCAAGATTGGTTTTTAAAGATGAAAGCCACCGCGAAGTATCCGCTATACCCCAAAACAGGCATCCATTGGAGCTCTTACGGCGAGTACTTAGTTGCCGATTCGCTTATTAAGCAAGTCAGTGCACTTTCGCAAAAACCACTGCCTACCTTGAAACTCAAGCGCATTGAACAAGACTACACACCCCGCGACCGCGACGACGACATCGAGCTCGGCATGAATTTACTGCGCAATTTGCCTGATTTCAAGATGGCGTATCCAAAATTCGAAATCAAGGCCTTGCCAAAAGGCAAGAAAGCACCTAAAGTGCTCGTTATTGGCGATAGCTTTTATTATGGCATGTACAATTGGGGCATGATGCAAAGTGTCTTTAATGGCGGAGAGTTCTGGTATTACAACCATGAAAGATTGGTGCCTGGAAAAGAAACGACGTATATCGAGGATATGAAAAACTACGCAAAAGAAGTTGGGCAGTTTGACGTGGTGATATTGTTACTTACCGAAGCCAATTTACCAAGATTTGGCTTCGGAATGCAACAAGCCTATTTAAGGAAATAACCTTAAGTGAGTGAAGGTGTAACCTTCGGTACAATTTTGACATTGAGTGCTACCCAGCCTTTTTGACCACGGCTTTTGTCAAAGGTGACTTCGTCGCGCTCTGCGATAGGAGCAGAAAGATTGGCTGCGTGTACAAAGATATTTTCGCCACTTGCCTTGTCTTTGATGAAACCGTAACCTTTTGAGTCGTTAAAGAAGATAACTGTTCCTGAGTCAGAGGCGTCGTCTTCGTCGCTTTCTTCGCGGCGTGGGATGCCAATTTCGATGCTCTCTGCATCGATTTCAATGCGTGTGCTTGGATCAACTGGTGCATCTACGATGCGTCCGAATTCGTCTACGTAAGCCATCATGCTATCTAAGCCACCGCCGGTTGCATTGGATTTACGCTCTTCGGAACGGATTAATTTTTCTTTTTTCTTTTTTGCTTTGAGTTTTTCTTTTTCCTTCTTGGAGAAGGTTTCTTTGGATTTAGCCATTTAATTGCGTTAAGAGAATAAGTGCCGTGAGCAAAGTAGGAAGGGTGGCAACTTACAAGACGCAGGCGGATTTGACTGCAAAGATACAAAAAACTTACTGATGACGCTTGGTGGGTTGCCAAAC
>JBIIZI010000152.1:0-5284 GCA_044346375.1 Crocinitomicaceae bacterium
ACAGTTGTACCTGGGCACTCAGCAACGGGCAAACGCTCAGTGGCTGCAATCCGAATTATGTCTTTAACCAACCTGGCTGTTATGACGTCACGCTTAGTGCAACGCTCAATGGTTGCGTAGCCAGTACAACCTCAAGTCAATATATTTGCATTGAAAACAATCCTTTTACACTCTTTTCTGCCAATCCGAGCCTGATCAATCAAGATAACGCCACTGTTCAATTTTTTAATTCGTCTACCGGAGCAGCAACCTATGCCTGGGATTTCGGTGACAACACCACTTCTTCACTTCTAAATCCTTCACACGTCTACGCCGCAAATGGAGCAAGCTATGAGGTCACCTTAGTGTCCACCTCCTCATTTGGCTGCACTTCTTCCTACAGCTTAACGATTGGTTATGAAGAAGGCCTGATTTACTACGTGCCTAATTCCTTCACCCCAGACGGAAATCAATTCAATCAAGTTTTTCTTCCGATTTTCTCTTCCGGAATTGACCCAGCGAGTTACCATTTGCATATCTACAATCGTTGGGGCGAACTCATTTTTGAATCGCGCGATGTAAATGAAGGATGGGACGGCACCTATCCTTATGACAATGGTGTTGTTCAGGATGGCATATATACATGGCGCATCGATTTCAAGCTCAAGAAAAACGATGAGCAAAGGGTCATCACCGGACACCTGAATTTATTGAAGTGATTCATTCCCTTCAAAGAAAAATACCTTTGGGCGGCTGCGTTTATTATGGATTTTGGTCTGAAATCACCGAAAAATCCGAAGTTGGGTAGTGGGATTTACGGAGGGGGATTGTCCATTTTTTTGATACTTTTATTCTAGATTTTTCTCCAACCATGAAACGCTTCAAATTTTTGTTCATCGCATTTGTGTTGCTTTTAACTGCAGCTGGTGTTTATTTGTTTTTTCCTTTTGATCAGGCTGGGTTAGTAAAGAAACAGTCCTTAATTGAGGCAGGGATCAATAAAAAGAACAGGGATCTTTTGGCCCGATATGGTGATCAACGCGTTATTTTCATTGATTTCTCAAAACCCTCATTTCAAAAAAGATTATGGGTGGTAGAAGGTGATACCGTGCTGTTTCATACCTATGTGACTCATGGAGTCAATTCAGGATTGTGCTATGCGCGAGAATTTTCAAATGAACAGGGTACTTTGAAGTCATGTTATGGCGAGTTTATGACAACTTTTCCGCCTTATAGGGGTAAACACGGTTATAGTCTTAGGGTCAAAGGTCTGGATCCGACCAATGACAATGCGTATCAACGCGACATCGTTTTTCATGCCGCTGATTATGCTACACCGCAGTTCATTCGCAGACATGGCTATTTAGGGAGAAGTCAAGGCTGTTTTGCTACTAGCCCTGAAGCAAATGAACTCATCATCAGTTTAGCGATTCAGCGATTAAGAGTAAAGGTACTTGTTGTGAAATGAGTACTTTAAACCCAAAGTCACATCAATTCTTTTCTCCCACACTCACTTTCTTTGAAAAGTTACGCGAGTAGGGGACACCGCTTTTGTTTTTGATGGTGATTTTACCAGAAAGTTCCATGGTGCCCGATGCGGGTGCTTTGTAACGAATGGTGGCAATACCTTTTTCGATTCCGATCACTTCGCCTTGGTTGGTCTGTACCTCAATTTGATTTTCTAGGTCATTGCTGGCAACAATCATGACTTTGGCTGTAAATTCTTGGCCAGGACGCACATTATCGGATGCTGGAATAAAGACTTCTTCAATTTGGTTGAATGCAAATCCAAATCTGTTCGTATCAAAAGATTTGGCGAGTTCAGCTACAATACTCTGCGCGTATTGATTGAAGTCGCTTTCTATTTCTTCCAGGATAATGAGGGTTTCATGAGGGTCTGTATTGAGTTCGTATTTGTTTTTGTCGAAATGGTAGGCCTCATTCTGCATCTTTACAAATTCTTGCGTTCCGAATGTCGCATTTTGAACTTGCTTTTTTGCCAAAGATTTAAAGTTGTCAATTAAAACCTTGAGCTTTTGAAGGTCGACGACATGTTTTTTCAAGTCTCCATGAAAATCAATGAAGTCAAACACGAAATCTGAGCCTTCATTGATCAGGCCCTTCTTGTTGGATTTATGCTGATTGAGAATCGCTAATTGTGCTGTGTAGATGAAATTATTTACCTCATTGGCCTCTGTAATAAGTGGTGAGAGTATATTTAAGCGTTGTGTAGTTCGGGACAAATCTTTTTGATCATCTTTTGAAATGGAAGCCTGCTCTTCTAAGAGCGCGTTGTAATAGTTGTTGCGTGCTTTTTTGGCGATACTACTTTCCTTGGAAAAGTGAGTTCCGAATATACTCAAATTCGTTCTTTGCTCTTTGCCTTGGGTGCAGGATAGAATCAGTAGGACTCCACTGGTAATTAGGATTATTCTTTTCATTGTTGTGTGATTTTTGCTGCAAATAAATGTAAATAAAAAATGAGTAGTTTGGTTACAATTAGCTCATTTAAAAACCTAACGCAACCAAAATTTAAAGGATAACGTCAGAGAGGGGAACATTCAAACTTTTATCTCTTGAAAACACTTTTATTTCTCCTTAGCGCCTTCATTTTAAGTTCAACAGCTGCGCTGGCACAAGTCAATGCCATCAATTTACTTTACAATTCAATACCGGGTGTGGGCTGCTACTCAAGTATGTCCGTTTGTACGACAACAGGTGCTTTGCCTGAATCAGGTGCCGAAATCATTGTCGACTGGATGGACGGCGATAGCGATACGCTAATGGTGTTTTCTGCGCCAAATAGTCAAAATTGTTACCTTTTTGAGCATGGGTATAGCCAAGTAGGTGTGTACAACGCGCTAGTTACTGCGCACAGCTCCACCGCTGGTGGGCAACTTGCCGGTAGTTCAACTATAGAATGGCTGATACCCACCACAAGTGCTTGTGGTTACTTTAACCTGCTCTCTATTTTGAACCCAAGCGGCAATTTTTTACAAAACGTACCTTATGATGTCACTGACAACGCGGGTGTGGTCACGACAATTTATCCGCAGAATTCATTTGGCAATCCTTATTATACCCAATTAAATGTGTCTAATACGCCTTACACTGTTGGTGTGAGTAGTTCTTGGTTGCAAAATAACGGCTACACCCAAGTTTCTCCAGATTTTGTCATCAATGCATTTGGAACCAACGGCCAGGCGCTTGGTGTTCCGATGAATATGACGCTTACTTGCGCCGGAAATGGCACGGTGTCAGACCTCGAACTCACGTCTGCAGCTGCTTTTCAGTTTTTAGCTCCTTTGCAAACAGGCCAGGTGAGTGTACAAGTGTGTAATATTTCTTGCGGCAATTACGCCAATAGCGTCATCAAAATTGCCTTGCCTACAGGCGTTGTGCCAGACCTCAGTAATTTATCTTCGGCTACCTATCAAAATGATACCGTTACAATTGTAGAAGCGTATTTGTCGGGCTGCATGACCTATTCTTTTCCTTGCGCATTTCCGGGCACAACACCCGCAGGTACACAATTGAACTTTTCCGCAAGCGCACTTGCACAGGGCGAGCAAGACCTTCAGTTCAATAGTGCCAATTTTGCTGCTATTGTCTTGAATTCTTACGACCCCAACGACAAACAGTGCCACTTACCAACCAACATCCTTCCCTTCGAACAAGAAGATCTTGGCTACACCGTTCGTTTCCAAAACGACGGCAATTACCCAGCCTTGAATGTAGTCATCCGCGATACCATCTCCACTAATTTGGATCTGTCCACTTTTCGTTTGCTCGCCGCTAAGCATCCGGTAAGTTATTCCATCAATACGACGTCCAGAGAAATTGTATTTTGCTTCAATGGCATTCAATTACAGCCTTCACAAGACAACTTAGAAGCCAGCCAGGGCTATGTAAGCTATTCAATTGAAGAGCAACCTAATTTGCCTTTGAATTCTGTGATCGAAAACACCGCCTACATCTATTTCGATTTCAATCCGCCGATCATCACCAACACCACTTTTAATATCAATGGCTTTGTGGGCCTAGAAGATTTAGAGCAGCAAGAAATCACGGTTTATCCGAATCCGACGAACTCCTGCTTTTCTATTAAAGGGATAGAACAAGGTACTGCTGCTGTTTATAGCATCTCAGGAAAAATGATCATGCAACAGGCTTTCGACGCTCAAACCCAATTTAACCTCTCTGAGATGGAGCCGGGTATTTATCTAGTTCAGGTTGAAGGGAAGGGTTTGGTGTATATTTCCAAGTTGTACTAAGCATCAGAGGTTTTAATTACCTCCAAAATGGAGTTCAACATACTTTCAACGGATAGTTTATCTAGTTTGGAGAAGGCAAACCACTTTTTACCGAGATCTTTGAGTGAAGCCCCTAAATGATAGACTTCGTTTTGGTCAATTATTAAAAATCGGTCGTGACTTTTGTCGAATTGCTGCAAGGTAAAGGTTTCATATTGTGCATTGGCTTTTTTCAAGTCTAAGCTGAGTTGTTTGCTTCGGTTTTTGGTAAGTAAGGTTATCCGGACATTCTTTGCCTTTTTGGATAAATGCGTAAGGGTGTTTTCGTCGATATAATTGTCAATCAAAACAATACTTTTTTATGCGCTACGAATTATTCTTGAAGTTAACTCGTAAGCATCGAAAACCTGACCTTCGAAAAAGATACCTTGGGTGGGGATGAGCTTTGAATGAATTTGTAGGTCTATTTGTTGAACCTTATCTTTGAGATATTCTAAATGATCCTCTAAACGGTTTATACGATTGTTTACTGCATAGCCTTTGATTAAGTAGTCTTTTAAAACTTGATTTGCCCATAAGCGGAATTGTGCACCGCGGTTAGATTTTACTCTATAACCAATTGAAATCACCATTTCTAGATTAAAATGTTCAGTTCTATAAACCTTGCCATCTGAGGCAGTTGTCGCAAAATTTGCGACAACTGAAATGCCATTTAATTCTTCATTTAATGCGTTTTTTATATGTTTTCCAATCGTCTTTATGTCTCTGCCGAAAAGCAGGGCAATTTGATTTCGATTTAACCAAATGGTCTCATTTTCCATCCTTACTTCAATACGTTCAGTTAGCTCATCAGATTGATAGATGATTATCTCATTTTTCATAGTATGTATTACACCCTGAAAATACCAAATCACTCTACCAATAGTGCTTTGAATACAAAAAAAGTCAATAACGTTTAAGGGAATATACGGAGCATAGTATTTATATGGTGCAGATACAAGAAATTGGAGTGGCTTACATCTTGAAAAAGATGTAAGCGTTCAAGCTCGTTG
>JBIIZI010000153.1:0-5280 GCA_044346375.1 Crocinitomicaceae bacterium
TTTATGCAAACAGATCAAAACGAGCCAATTTCTGAAGTGGACAAATTTTTCAATAAGCTCAAGTATATCATCAATATAGATGAACTCTATTAAGCTTGAACCATAAAATCATTTTACCGGCAATTCCATTTTAATTCACGGATTAAATCCAAGTTTTGGCTGGCTTGGAAAATTTCATCGATGGGTAGATTGGACGGATGGGTGTATTGCTGTAACAGATATTGAAATGGAAGAAATCAACAGGTCTATTATTTCACCATGTACAATTCAGATCAATCCTTGATTCAATTCCTACAAAAGATCTGAGCTTAAGGGCATAAAAAAAGCCCAGTTGAAACTGGGCTTTGAGTAGCGAGACCGAGAGTTGAACTCGGGACCTTAGGGTTATGAATCCTACGCTCTAACCAACTGAGCTATCTCGCCATATGCGGGTGCAAATATAAAGAGAATTTTAAATTTCTTTACCATTTAGCCACAACTAATTCATTTTTTTCAATTGATCTTGAATAAAAGTAGCTAAAGTTTGCAGGCGCTCCGAAGAGAAATCAAACGGCACACCGGCTGTCTCATAAATGTTGGACATCGAGGTGGTATAGCCCAATGCGAGCGCTTTTTTATAATTGGCAATTGCCGTTGGGTAATTTTCGAGGCTGTTTTTCCAGACGCCTAGCGCACCAAGTTGGGCAATGCCGTATTCAATGTAATAAAATGGAACTTCGAATAAGTGTAATTGGCGTTGCCAAGCGCTTTGTACTAAATCTTCATAACCCGACCAATCTGTGAGGCCTGTGCCAAAATCGCTTGCCAATTTGGTCCAGTAAGCGGATCTTTCTTCGCGTGTGTGCGTTGGGTTTTCGTAAATCCAGTGCTGAAAGGCATCGATTTGCGCAATCCAAGGCAAGACTTTCAGCGTGCCTTCAATTTGTTCGCGCATGGCGCGCTCATGTGCTTGTGGCTCATAAAATTCAGACCATTGTGGCATGCTTAAAAGTTCCATTGACATCGAGGCCAATTCGGCCACTTCTGATGGAAGGTTTTTAAATGCGGTCAGGCTGAGCTCACGACTCAAAAAGGAGTGAATAGCGTGTCCGCCTTCGTGCACCATGGTTTCTAAATCACGTTGCGTACCTACCGCATTCATGAAAATAAAAGGGACGCCAATTTCGTAAAGCGGATAGTTGTAGCCACCCGGCGCTTTTCCGGGTTTAGAGTCGAGGTCGAGGTGTCCGAGCTGATCCATTACCCGCAGGCAGTCGCCAAAATAAGGGTCGATCCGCTCAAACATATTGATGGTGCCGTTCAGCATTTCGCCTCCATTTTGGAAGGGCTTGAGGGCTGGCTTTCCTTCTGGATCTACGTCGAGATCCCAGGGTTTGAATTGCGCTTTACCAAGCTTGCTTAGTTTTTCAGCTTGAAATTCTTTGACTAAGGGTACAATATGCGTCTTGATGGCCTCGTGAAATGCAAAGCAATCTGCTTTGGTGTAATCAAAACGACCCATGGCTACAAATTTGTAATCGCGGTAGTTTTCAAAACCAGCATTCAGTGCTAATTGGTGTCGCTTTTCAATTAGAGAGGAGTAGAGCGCATCGAGTTGCTCGCGGTCTTTTCTACGCACAGCAGCCATTTTTTCAAAAATGGTTTGGCGCAGGCTTTCGTCTTGCTCTTTGAGCAACAAAGCCGCTTGTTGCATGGTGAGTTCTTTGCCATCATGGTTGATGTTTTGGGCCGCGCTGATGGCACCATATTGCTGCGCCTCTTCATTTAAAGCAGCTTCAAGGGCGATGTTCTCTTCTCGGTACAAATCAAGTGCCGTGCGCACACTTCTGAAATAAATTTGATGTGCGCTATCCGCTCTTTGGTCTAGAAAGGGGAGGGCTATTAATTTCTGGTTGAGTTGGTCCTCGAGCGGCGCTAATTCAGGCTGAATTTGGGTCACAAAATTGGTGTAGGCCTCTCGCAGGGTTGTATCTTGGGTATTGATGCTCATGCGGATATAGCGCCAAGCAAGATCTTCTTCAAGTACGGCGTCTAGTTCAGACCGGTCTAATAACCATAGGTCAAAATCCTTTAAAGTACTGATTTCTCGGTCTAACAATTCTTGAAAATAGGGAGCGAGTACCCCAAATTCGGTGATGGCCAGGTCTTCGGGTAGAAACTGGCGCGCTGCTTTTTGAATTTGCATGTTATTTTCCTCTTGAAGAGCCGGTCTTCACGGCTGTGGGTTTCTTAGGGGCTGCAGGTTTTGCTGCTTTTGCTGCAGGTGCTGCGGTTGTAGCTTTCTTTTTAGCGGCTTCTGCTTTAGGCGCTTTTACTTCTTTGGCTGCAGTGGCTTCTTCGGCTGCGGCGGCTTCAAAAGCACCAGCTTTGATCAATAAGTTGAACCATTGAAAAAGTTTGCGTACATCAGAAGGGTAAACGCGGTCTTGGTCCCAGTTGGGTAAAAATGTAGCCAAAGCTGCTTCCAATTCCTTGATGTCTGCTTTATGAGACGGCGCTTCTGTAGGGTACAGCTCGAGCATTTTAGCAAAGATGTCAGTGAGTTTGACGTCTTCCTCATAAGTAAAGACACTGATGTCGTCTAGCGTAGAAATGCGTTCTGAGGCATATGCCGGAAAACGTTTTTTGTCGATCATTGATTCGACAATTACGCTGTTTTTACTTTGAGCAATGACTTTGAAAAGACCTGGTCTTCCTGAAATGGCAATGATACCGCTGAGTTGCATAGTTTGATTTTCTTTTTTTAATAGTTCTCAAAAATAGAAAAATAACGTTTACATGGTGTCTGCAGGGTCTAATTAAAGATGATCTTTTGTCTACCTAGCATTTTAGCTGCTTCCAATATTTGGATGTAATAAGCGCCTTGCGCAAAATTGAGGGATTGCAATTGATAGAACTCCGTAGTGAAATCCTCAGATCTATAAACCAATTTGCCATCCAAGCTCAGCAATTCAATGTGTCTTTTTTGTTGGTTCGGATTTGGGAAATAGCAATTCAATTCAGCGGCACTTGGGTTGGGGTACACGAAGTTTGTTGCGGAAAATCCGGTAGGTGGCGTTTGGGCTTTCGGGAAGTTGATTTTCCAGAGCCCACCGTTGTTTTCTATGACGTAAATGGCAGAACCCACCTGAACTGCGTCTACAGGTAGGTAGAAGCCCGAGGCTACATTTGTGGTGTAGATTCCATAAGTTTGGTTGATGGAGTCAAAGGAGAAACGCAGCATCACGAGCTCGCGCGATGGATCCACAAAAGGGCAGGCCGAACCCCAAGGTGAAAGCGGCGTGTAACCTGTGCTGTCGCCGCCAGGCATGAAACTCAGTACAAAACCATTGCCGGTGTATGCATCGCCGAGTTGCTTGTCTTTGTCAATTACTAGTCCAAGAGGGGAGCGGTGTGCTGTAAATGTGCGCACTGGTTGGCCACTTTCGCTCGCTTTTTTGATTTGCCCTGTTCCTTCTTCTTTGTAGTAGTCTGCTGCTTCACCGTAATTGGCAATTGGTTCAGTAAAAACTACGCCTGCAGGTGCCGCTGGAAATTGCGGATCGGCGTCAAAGTGCCCCGCTAAATAAGCACCATTGTTTGGATTGATTAGTGGGTCTGAGCTGGCGTCGTAGTTGGGATTGGTTAAAGGGTTGGCATTGCCACCAATGCGCCAAGGAAAGCCATAATGTTTGCCTTGCTCAATGAGGTTGAGTTCTTCGGGGTCGTCGCGCTCGCCGGCGTTGTCGATGGCAAAAAGCTGATTTTCTCCGTTAAATGCCATAGAGTAGGCGTTGCGAGTGCCCTCAGCAAACACATAACCGCTGTTTTGTAGCGCAATTGTGTCGTTGTTTAGATAGATATTCGTGGCGTCTATCGGTATCCGAAAAATTTTGCTCGTGAGCGCTTGTTCGCGCAGATCTGGATACATGCCATCATTGGTTTCTACCTCGCCAAAAGAAGTTCTTGACCCACCTGAAAAATACAAATACTCTTTTTGTGGGTCGGCGGTGATACCAGTAAAACCGTGGTCGCCAGTAGAACTGCTTGTAGGGTACGCGGAAGTGCTCAAAACAGTGCTCCAAATTCTGCTGCCGTTTGGCTGCAAAACGCCTTTTACAATCATGCCAATTCCGGTAGTCGTGTACCAAATATTTCCCGATAAAAACAACGTGCTGTCCACAAAGCAAAGCCCCTGCACTCTGGGGATGCCATGGTCTAGAACTGAAAAGCGGAGCGTGTCTGACTTTGTGTTTTCAAATACTTCATAAATAGTTCCACCAGCTGTAGTGTAAAACAAATGTTGAGAAATAGGGTCAAAGGCGATCTTCGAAGCCCAGGTCTCGGGCCATAGCACCGAATCAACGGAAATATCTTCTAAAAGTGGATAGACGCGTTGTGCGTTTACTGTTCCAAGTAGGAAGAGTTGAATGAAAATGCTGAAGATGAATTGTAATTTCATGGTTTTAAATTACACATTATATCAAAAGGATGCTCTAAAAAAGTGCATTCTAAGCTTTGTATCACTTTCAATTTGTATTTTTAGATCCATAGGCAATTACACTTCAAATGTTATCCATTGTTTCAGACATAAAATAAGAAAGAGATGAAAAATTTACTTGTTTTTATTTTATTATTAGCTAGTAATAATAGTTTAGCTCAGTACAATAACTATTACATAGGTAAAAATAATGTTTCTAAAGTGGTCAATAATGCCGTTTATTTTGGTAAGAAGGAAACAAGCATCGTGACAAAATATGATAGTTTAACGCGTTGCGCAATCGAACGATTTATAGTTGACCGTTTTAATTATTACCGAAAACAAAAGGGTGCTCAACCATTAGTTTGGGATGAAAATCTTCGACCGATGACCTACCATCATGTTGTCTACCAACGTTTAACGAAAACACAAGAACATAGCGAAGATATTGATGTTCCTAATTTTGAAGAAATGAACTTTGTTGATAGGGCGACAAAATTAGTTGGATATGCAAAATACAATCTTTTTAGTGAAGGATTGATAAACGCTAATAATAGTTTATATGTTGGTCGTTATTACAACGAAAAATCAGTAACGATTAAACAAATTGTGGATAAATTTTTTACGGTAGGATATGGGTACAATACATGTGATGCACATTGGAATCAAATTATGGAATCACGGTGGGATCGTATTTTTATTTATTATGATTTCAATTGGTTAACAGATGCATCGAAAAGTAATAATTATAACAGTGCTAACGTAACCGTGCAATTTGCAGATGCTAAATAGCTGAATTTCTCCCTTTTCTGTTTACTTGT
>JBIIZI010000154.1:0-5273 GCA_044346375.1 Crocinitomicaceae bacterium
GTTGCTTTTCGCGATGAGCGGGAGTGGCAGCAGTTTCACGATACCAAGAATTTAGCGGTGGCGCTGTCTATTGAGGCGGCGGAGCTCAATGAGTTGTTTTTGTGGAAAGATGCGGCGGCTGCGGAGTTGGTCGATAAAGAAAAAATCAAGGACGAGCTGGCCGATGTGTTGGCTTATGCGCTGCTGTTGGCAGAGAAGCAGGGCTTGGATGTAAGGCAGATTGTTTTGGATAAGATAGCCAAGAATGCCGAGAAATATCCGGTGGAGAAGGCGAGAGGTAGTGCGCAGAAGTATACCGAGTTATGATTGTTTATCAAGAGAACAAAGAGACTTTCATGCGCCAGGTTCGGGAGAGCCAAATTGAGTATATCATTCACGACAACTTCAAGCGAAATTTAGGTCGAGATACCAATAAGAATGAAGTAGATTCTTGGAAAAATTCTATGCAGTACATGCGCAATGTGCTGGACGATGCCGACATTCCGAATGATGCCAAAATCAGTATTGAATGTCAGGTGCCCAACACGAGTAAGCGCATCGATTTTATCATTACTGGCCAGACCGACATACACCAAGACTGCGCCGTTATTGTGGAGCTCAAACAATGGTCTGAGGCCACGGCCACCAACTTAGATGGCGTGGTGAAGACATTTGTGGGCGGAGCCGTAAGAGAGGTAAGCCACCCGAGTTATCAGGCCTGGAGTTATGCGGCGCTGTTGCAGGGTTTTAATGCTGCGGTTGAAGATCAGCAAATCAAATTACAAGCTTGCGCATTTTTGCACAATTGTGCCGATCCAAGCCCATTAACGAGCCCTTTTTACGCAGAATACCTTCAAAAAGCCCCACTTTTTGCCAAAAGTGATGTGTTGCGTTTGTCTGAATTCATCAAGCAGCATGTCAAGTATGGCGATGCTAGAAACGTCATGTATCAGATCGAGCACGGCGAAATACGCCCTTCTAAAGGCCTGGCCGATGCAATTGCCAAAATGATAGAAGGCAACGATGAGTTTGTGATGATCGACGAGCAAAAGGTAGTTTACGAGCGAATCTGGAATTTGGTAGAACACTCTAGCCCGAGCTCCAAAAATGTAGTGATAGTAAGGGGAGGGCCCGGCACCGGTAAATCGGTAGTGGCCATTCAGCTCACAGCACGGCTCACCGCCAAGCAAAAAATGGTGCAGTATGTCAGTAAGAACAGCGCACCCCGCGACGTTTATGCCAGCAAACTCAGTGGCATCCGGACCAAATCTTGGGTCAATAATTTATTCAAAGGTTCGGGAACTTACATTAGTGCAGAACGCAATCAGTACGATGCCTTACTTGTCGATGAAGCACACCGCCTGAACGAAAAAAGCGGCATGTTTTCAAACTTAGGCGAGAACCAAATCAAAGAAATCATCAATGCGGCCCGCTGCTCGGTTTTCTTTCTAGATGAAGACCAACGCGTCACAATGAAAGACATCGGCTCCGATGCCGAAATTACAATGTGGGCAGCTCATGCAGGCGCAACTTTACACCGCCTAGAACTCACCAGTCAATTCAGGTGTAATGGCAGCGATGGCTACATGGCCTACCTAGACCAACTGCTGGGCATTCGCCAAACGGCCAATACCAACATAAGCGACCTCAACTACGACTTCCAAATCTGCGATTCACCGAATACGCTTTACGAAAAAGTCAAAGAAAAAAACCTAGTTAGAAATAGAGCCCGTATGGTAGCCGGCTACTGCTGGCCCTGGAACTCCAAAACGGATCGAAACGCCAATGATATCGTCTTTCCAGAACACAACTTCGCCAAGCAATGGAACCTCACCCAAGACGGAATGCTCTGGATCATCAGCCCGGCTTCCGTTGAGCAAATCGGATGCATCCACACCTGCCAAGGCCTCGAGGTAGACTACATCGGCGTCATCATGGGCCCCGACCTCGTCATCCGCAACGGCCAATGGATCTGCCAACCCCAAGCCCGCGCCTCCAGCGACAAAAGCATCCACGGCCTCAAGACCCTACTCAAAACAAACCCAGAAAGAGGCCAGCAAATGGCCGAACTCATCATCAAGAATACATACAGAACGCTAATGACCCGAGGCATGAAGGGCTGTTATGTGTGGAGCAGTGATGAGGAGACTTTGGAGTGGATGAAAAGTCAATTGTGATGAAAATTTTTGATAGGTTATATTCATATTTATCAACGCACATGAAAATGAGTCATGTGTATCAGCCTATAATGATCAAGCACTTATTGGAAAATGGCGGAAATGCAAAGGCAAATGAAATTGCCATTGATTTAGTCCAGAATGATTTAAGTCAAATTGAATATTACACAGAAAGAGTAAATGCAATGGTTGGAAAAGTCCTCAGAAAAAATGAGGTAGTTTCTAAAGTAAAAGACGATTATTTCCTTGTTGGATATGAAAATTTGACTGAAGAAGAAAGGCATACGCTAATCTTGGCATGCTTAGAAAAGATTGAACAGTACAAGATAAAAAGAGGAATACTGATTTGGGATCATCGTCGAAAAAATAGGAAACCAATAGACGGTAGTATTCGATATCAAGTTTTAAATCGTGCGAATAATGTTTGCGAACTCTGTGGGATTTCATCGACTATAAAAGCACTTGAGGTCGATCATATCGTCCCTAAAAATTGGAATGGGCCTGATGACTTGTCAAATTACCAAGCACTTTGTTATCAATGTAATTCAAACAAGAGAGATACGGATGATACAGATTTTCGGGAGCGCGGATTAATTTTTGAAGAAAGAGCCCCATATGGAGATTGTAGATTTTGTGATTTACAGAATGGAAAAGTTGTTATTGAAAAGAATTTAGCACTTTGCTTGGAAGAGGATGAATCAAAAGATTTGAAGAAGTTTTTTATTCTACCAAAACGACATGTATTGGCTTTGGAGGACTTAAAATCCGCTGAGTTGAATTCAATACATCTTATAATAAAAGAATTAAAAAGTCAAAATTCAAACAACGTTAATTTACAATGTTTTGAGTCCGGCGCTCGCCATCTTGTGTTTGAATTGACGTTTTTTGATTCCTATTCCGAAATCAAATACTGATACAACTTCTCCTCAACTGCTTCTTTCAATTTGTATTTGAAATGCACAACAGGTTCATTGGATTTGGGCATGTACGCTTGAGAAATTGATCCTTCGACAATTGAGACTTCACCGAGACAATAAAAATCTGTTCCTTCACCGTCAGATTTTTTGACAAAAAGTAAAATTAAATCTGAATTGATGACATCCTGAATTTCTGAAGAATTTAATTTTCGGTTTGATCTTGATTCCCATGCAAAAGTTTGGGAATCGATAAAATGGTCGTTATATTTAGTTCCTGATGAAATATCCGCTGACTTTTTATATGTGACAAAACAAGGTGTCATTTTCTTTTGGGTTCTGTAGCCGTAAACGGTACTGCTGATGTCTTTGTCCCAATTTAAAATTCTGCAGACATCTTTGCGACTGTATTTCTCGCCAAGAATAAAACCGTTTTGTAGTCGATCAAGCTGATATAGGTTGTTGAATTTTCTTTCAGCATAGTGCAATACATCAAATAAAAAGTTGGAAAAAACTGTATTTTTTAGCTGCTCCTTAAATGATGCATGGAGTGCGTATATATTACCCGCAACGTCAATTACTGATTTGGGATTTTTTACAAATTCAAAATTCAGATTCCGTTCAAGTGAATCAATCGTTTCTTTACTCGGTGCGTAGTGATATGTTTCCTCAAAGAGTGCCAGCAATTGATCAGAAGAGTACTCATTTTGAATAAGCAATTGCTTCATCAAAAGAACTTCTTCGATGCGCTTAGCGTTCGCAATTTCAAGGGAAAAGAGTTCAAGTAATTCTTTTTGAGCTGGATTGATTTGGTCTTTGATTTCGGGCTCAATTTCACTGACAAGGTTAAAATAACTTTTAGAATAGCCAACATAAGCATAAGGATCTCTGGCATTTGCGTCTAGAAAATCACACATCATGGGCATTCTTCCAAGTCTGTATTTCATCAATTTGTAGTCCTGGACGAGATCTTTTTTGAGCTGCATGTTTGCCGCATCAATTGCATTAAATATCTGTTGTTTGGCAATTGGATCAAAATTGATTGTAGAGGTTCCGGGTATGGCCTCACAGCCAGTAGAGATCAATTTTCTTAAGGAGTCTTTATTGTAACTGGAATCACCGTAAAGCGCGATTGGTACAAGAAAGTTATTGCTGTAGTTTCCGATAAAATCAATGACAGTCAAGAAGTCTTTGCCTTCAGTTTTACGCAGACCGCGGCCAAGTTGTTGGACAAATATGATTGCAGACTGTGTAGGTCTGAGCATAATGACTTGATTCACTTTTGGAATATCAATTCCCTCATTGAAAATATCGACTGTGAATATATAATCGATCTTCTCTGGAATTCGGGTGCTTTCAAGTAAATGAATCGCTTTGGCGCGCTCCTCTTCTTTGTTCTCTCCTGTAAGCGCAATTGAACGGAGGTGCCTTTTGTTGAATTCTTCAGCTAGAAAATGGCATTCTTCTTTTCTAGAACAAAAAACCAAGCCCCTCACAATTCCAGAATCGGAACCGTATTTTTGTATTGTCTGAATAATATGATTGATGCGTTGCTCAGAACTCAATAAATTGAAATCAGCCTTTTCTTTGAGTAATTGCCCATCGACCTCGATATCTGTTACGCCAAAATAGTGAAACGGACACAGAATTTCTTCCTGTAATGCTTCTTGAAGCCTAATTTCATAAGCGATATTGTAATCAAATAATTTAAATACATCTCCTCCATCTGTTCTCTCGGGCGTTGCAGTCATGCCTAGTAGAAAACGAGGCTCAAAATGACTTATTATTTGATTGTAGCTTTCCGCAGCAGCACGATGCGTTTCATCAATAACAATATAATCGAAGTGTTTTTTATGGAACTTTTGAAGATGCTCTGTTTTGGCAAGTGTTTGAACGGTACAGAAGATGAAATCGGCATCTAGTTCCTTTTCTGAGCCAGAATAGAGTCCCATCTTTACATTATCGCCAAAAAGTGCTTTGTATGATTGCATTGATTTCTCCGCAATAGTTCTTCTATGCACCACAAAAAGCAATTTCTTAGCCCCAAATTGCTTGGCATCAAATGCGGATAAATATGTTTTGCCTGTACCAGTTGCTGAAATAAGTAGACCTTTTGAATTCCCTTTTTCACGTAATGAGTTCAAGTTCTGAAGCGCCAATTCTTGCATTTTATTTGGCGCAAGTTTACTTGGAGTTGCTTCTT
>JBIIZI010000155.1:0-5260 GCA_044346375.1 Crocinitomicaceae bacterium
TTAAGGGGTCTAGTGTTTCTTTGGCGTTTGGATCGAGCCAAATATTTTGTGGTCGGTTCAGTGCATGCCCTACTAAGTGAAAGCGAAAGGGAGCATGGGCCAAGCGGTAACTTACAGCAGCGTAAATATCGAGCGGTAGCGCCGATTGCGCTTGTGGGGTATAATCTTTAAAAACAAAACCCGCATTGCGCACGCCAACAGAGGCAATGAAGAGTTCTTTGGGATGAATAATTAGCGCAGAGAAGTTCGTAGAAACACCATAAGCACTGAAGCGTTCTAGGTTAGACCCTAATAAATTGAGTTGTGCACCAATTCTAAAATACGGGTTGGGTGCGTAGCTGTAGCTGGTACCGATGTTGTAATCCAGCGCATTGAAGGTGCCATTTTGCAAACCTTCAATTGTAGTTTGATTAAAAGTGCCGTAGTTCATGTAACGGATGTATGGTGCGAAAACGCCCCATTTGGTTTTGAAAGCACTTACGATTGTGCCATAATGAACGCCGCTTGGCAAAATGCCGACTGAAGTATGAAATTGTTGCACAAGTTTTGCATCTAAAAGAGCCGGCTGATCTAGGCTTAAACTCACTTCTTTATCGTTTACAGCGTAGAGTTTGCCACCAACACCTGCGTTTTTAGCATTATTGAGTTGATTGAGGTAGCTAAAGGCGCTTGTGCCCCAAGTATATTGTGCGTTTGCACTGAAAACAACACCAAAAAGAAGGAAGCAAATAATTTTCATAGTCCTTAAACGCATAATGTCCATTCTGATTGTGAAAATACAATAAAAAATGGCGTCAAATACTTTGGAACAATAATTGTATGAAGCCAAAACATGAAGCCTACAAGTATCCATTACAGCCAATTTGAAAGCCTCTACGCTGCACAGCAAAGGTTCTTCAAGCACATCATTGCCCGTTATTTTGACGGCGCTCAACAACAAGATGTACTCCAAGATTTCTCCATTCATTTGTTTGCCCTTCTGACCCAAAAGCAGGCAGAAAATGCCCATCTTTTTGATTCAAAAGCTTGGTTAAGAACTGTTTTAGTTCATTTTTGTATTTCTCAGCTCCGCAAAGACCAAGCGCAAAAAAATAGTGTTTGGAAGCAAACAACTGTTCAACATATTCTTGTTGCAAAGGAGGCTACGCTTCATCAAGAACTTGAAATACAAATGTTGTATCAGCAGGCGCTGGGCTGTGTGACTAAAAAAGAAGCACTTGTCTTAAAAATGAAATACGAATACAAGCGCAGTGCCAAAGAGATCGAGCGCAGATTAGAACTTCAGCACGTTGATGTACTAATTGCGCGTATCAAGGCAAAAATCAAGAAAAAAATGGGTAGGGTTGAGCTCGACTGGCTATAAATTGCTGTAGCTGGGCTTTACCTCGTTTAGAAATCGAGGTGTCTTTCCTTTTTTTCTAGATAGATGTCTGCAATAGTCACTAAAATGGCGGTTTCTTCGACGTCGCCAAAGTCAGCATTGACGGCAGTATCAAATGTGCGCATTGTAGGCGAGAGGTTCATGTAGATGTTCATGAGTGGCGGAATAAACGTGCCGCGTTCGCGCACATACTGATTGAGAATTTTGAATCCTTCTTTAAAGTCTAGTCCATCGATCAATTGTAGGTAGTCCGCTGCTTTGCTTTTGTAATTGAGCGGATGATACGCACGAATGAGTTGATCTTGATCCTTGAAAAAGTGTTGTAAAAAATTCAATAAAAAATCGCGACTTTCTCGGTTGTAATCGGGGTACATCGTGACTTTTCCAAAGAAATACTTCACCTCTGGATAAAAGCGAATCAGTGCTCCTAGGCCATCCCAAATGTTGTCTAGGGCAAACAAGCCTTTCTTAGGATTGACATTTGGCTGGTAATTGGGTTGTACCCAACTGCGGCCTAATTCAATGGTATAGGGCAAGAATTCGGTTTGAAAGGTAGCGCTGAATTTGAAATAGTGCGTTGTAGATAATTGGTAGTTGCCGTTCGGGTCTTTTGCCTCGGCACACACCTTATAGCGGTAACCACCAATAATTTCTTGATCTTCTACGGACCACACAATGAGTTGTTCGTAGGCGTAGGGGCCGAAGTCGTGGTCGTCGAGGTCAAGTTCCTCACCTGTGCCACCACCAGCTGCACGAAAAGTAAGTTCGCGCAAGCGTCCAATTTCTTGAAGTACATGGGGTGCATTTGTGGCATTTACACGGTAAATTTCGTTGCCACCTTTACGGGTGCTGCGCAAAAAGCGCTCGGGGCTCAATTCTTGACGAAGAACAGCGCTATCAATAGGGTCAATGAGTTTTTTCATGGCTTGATTTAAGGCTGTAGACGTGGTTTTTTACCCAATTGGCGGCCGAGTAGTCGTCTAGGTTTGCAGGAATATCTTGTGGTGTAAGGGGCTGGCCAATAACAAATGAGATTTGGCCTTTTTTTTGTTTGTACATTTCATCGGCTAGCAGGAACATCTCGACATTAGCTTTTATGCCCAAGCGTTTGCGCCAGCGATTGACGCGGTAAAAGGTTTTGGACAAGCGTCCTTCGATGTAAATGGGTACAATTGGTCGGTTTAATTCTCGGGCGTAGGTCACAAATGTTTTTTTCCATTCGGGTTCAACGATTTGCCCATAATGAATACGCGTGACCATTCCAGCGGGAAAAATAATAACAGCTTGCTCTTTTTGAAAAGCACTTCGGATATTTTGACGCACACCACCATGGTTGCGACCAAATTTATTAATACCTACAAAAAGATTGGATAGTTGTGTGATATTGAGCAATAAATCATTGACTATTAAAGCTACATCTGGTCTGGTTTTGCGCAAGGCGTGAATCAGGGCTACGCCATCCATGCCACCTAACGGATGATTCAAGGCGAGAATCACACCTCCGTTTGCCGGAATGTGCTCCAAACCCCGAACTTTGATGTCAATTTGAAAATAGTCGATGATGGCCTCGCAAAAGTCATGGTCTTTGAGGTGTCCTTTGGCTTTTATAAAAGCGTTTATTTCGTCCTGATGCAGTTTGCGCTTCAAAAAAGCAAGTACAAAACGCGGAAGCCACTTGAGTAAACGTGGATTTTTACTTTTGATGAGCGCTTCAATATCGATGTAATCCTGCTGAGACATACTGCAAAATTAAACGGAAAAATCAAATGCGAGTTCAAGTCCATCAAAAGCCAGGCTTACCTGCGGTGGAAGTTTTGCACAGACTTGCTCGTGCAAGCCAAAGAGATGCGAAATATGGGTTAAATAACTCTTTTTAGGCTTGAGTTCGTCGATGAGTTCGAGCGCTTCTTCCAAGTTAAAATGAGAGGGGTGAACGTATTCGTGCAGCGCATTGATAATGAGGATGTCGAGGTTTTTAAGCTTTTCTTTTTCTGTAACAGAAATAGTTTTTGCATCAGTTATATAGGCCAATTTGCCTATTCGAAAGCCGAGCACTTGCATTTTGTGGTGCCAAACTTCTATGGCATCTATTGGATAGTGCTGGAGTAGAAAAGGGCCTTTTTCTAAATGATTGATTTGGTATTTGGGCACACCAGGATAAGGATTTTCTTCAAAAGCATAGTGAAATTCTCTTTTGAGTGCTTGTTCTACCTTCGGTGTACAATAGATTGGAAAGGCTGCTTTGTTTTGATGATTGAAGGCGCGAATGTCGTCTAGGCCAGCAATGTGGTCTTTGTGTTCGTGGGTTAAAAGAATGGCATCTAGCTTTTGAACTTTGGCTCTGAGCATTTGTTGTCGAAAATCGGGGCCAGCGTCAATGGCAAATGTCAGATGGGGGAGTTCTACAAGGACACTAGCCCTAAGCCGTTGGTCTTTGGGGTCTTGAGATTGGCAGGTAGGGCACTGACACGCAATAACTGGAACGCCTTGTGAGGTGCCAGAACCCAAAAAAGTGAGCTTGCCAGTGTTTAGTGAGCTCATTTATTTATTGGATTTAAATCGATGCGTTTTTGCCCAGTTGGTTTGCGCATGAACTGATGCACGATCGTTTTGTTGTCGCGGTTTTCTTTCTCGATTTGAATATATCTGCTCCAATGTAGCGGTTCTTTGCCATGAAAATGAAACGGCGCGTAGCCATAACCTCGGTAAATGCCATTTTCTATCCAAACAAGGCTTTTTTCACCTTTGTTTCTGCCTTTGTCTACCAAAAAGAAGGTGTCGCCGTTGAATTGTAGTTGGTCTATATAAGTCTGAACTCTTTGATTATAGGAGGAGGGTTCTTCTTCTTGCACACAAGCGCCTTTGCACTGGTGAATGGTGTATTGAAAACAAGCGCTTTGCGTAGGGTAGAGGTAGCAGAGTTTCTGGCAGAGTTCGAGTTTCTCGGCTATGTGCTCTAGGTAATTTTGCGCGTCTTTTCTGGAGGTGAATTGTAGTAGTGGCTCCTCGTCTTTTTTGGCAGTGCTCTCAATTTTGAGGCGCAGATAGCCGTCGAAGTCTTGTTGGTCATAGAGTCCGAAAGGAAACAAACTTTTGCGCAACTTGCGGTTGTATATGGGTTTGTGTTCTTTGATGAGGTTAGATTCGAGTAACATCGCAATCAGTTCAGAGCCTGTTAATTCGTAGTCTACCCGGCAAATATCTTGGATCATTTGCTGCCCCTTGGCAGTTTTGGTGTTGCGCAAATGTTGCTCGATCCGTTTTTTGATATGAATGCTTTTTCCGATGTAAATGAGCTGATTGAACTCGTTGTAAAGTTTGTAGACTCCAGTTTTGTTGGGAAGTTCTTCGATGCTTTCTAGACTGAGGTTCGGATGCACAGATTTCGGGTTGAGTACATCTTGAATAAAAGTACTGAGCTGATTTTTATCTTGTTGAATGAGGATGGTAAAGAGCGCTGCAGTAGCTTTGGCATCGCCGTCGGCGCGGTGGCGCGCTGCATTGGGAATGCCTAAATCGGTGCATATTTTGCCAAGGCTATAAGAAGCATGGCCCGGAAGCACAATACGCGAAGCGCGCACCGTACACAGTTGTGGCATTCGAAATTCATAACCCAAGCGCTTGAATTCACTTTTGAACATGCCGTAGTCAAAGGCCACATTGTGGGCCACAAAAACACAGCCTTCGCAAAATTCAATAATTTCCTTGGCTAGCTCGTAGAACTTTGGTGCATCGGCCACCATTTTGTCGGTGATGCCGGTTAAGCGCACAATAAATTCGGGAATGGCTTGCTCTGGATTGACCAAACTCTGGAAGTGGTCAATGACTTGCGTTCCGTCGTGTTTGTACATCGCTAATTCCGTGATTTTGGAATCTTTG
>JBIIZI010000156.1:0-5234 GCA_044346375.1 Crocinitomicaceae bacterium
CAATCAAGATAAAGATTAAAAAAACGAGCAACAAGAGGTGAGCCAGTTTTAAACGCCTTGTGGAGAAGCATTGGCGTGTGTAGGCCCAAAGGGCTTTTATAAAATTATTGATCTTTTTCAAGATACCAAATATACGTTTTTTGGATGCCCTCCTGCAAGCCAATTTGGGCTTTCCAGCCATTCGCATTCATTTTGCTGACATCCATGAGTTTGCGTGGGGTGCCGTCGGGTTTGGAGGCGTCCCAGATAATTTCGCCTTCGTGGCCCACTTCTTTTTGAATGAGTAGTGCGAGGTCTTTGATGGTGAGGTCGGTGCCAGAGCCCACGTTGTAGAGGTGCTCGGGTAAGGTGTGTTCCAAAGCAAACAAAACCGCCTGTGCGAGGTCGTCTACGTGCAAGAACTCGCGCATGGGTGTGCCGCTGCCCCAAAGGGTAACTGGCGCGTGGTGGTTGTGTTTGGCTTCGTGGAACTTTCTGATCATGGCCGGCAGCACGTGCGAGCTCTGAAGGTCAAAATTGTCGAAAGGGCCGTATAAATTGGTGGGCATCAGAGACACGTAGTCTTTGCCGAATTCTTTGCGGATGGCCTCGCAAGCCTTGACGCCTGCAATTTTGGCAATGGCATACCACTCATTGGTGGTTTCTAGCGGCCCTGTTAAGAGGTATTCTTCTTTGAGCGGCTGCGGGGCTAGTTTTGGATAAATGCAAGAACTACCCAGGAAAATGAATTTAGCAACATCGGTATGGAGTGCTGCGGCAATGAGGTTGTTTTGGATCTGGAGGTTGTCCATTAAGAACGCATACGGGTAGGTGTTGTTGGCTAAAATGCCCCCTACTTTGGCAGCGGCATCTATCACCACCCCTGGCTTTTCTTGCGCAAAAAAGGCATTGACCTCAGCCTGATTTCTTAAATCGAGCTCTTTGGAGCTGCGGCCCAATAAGTTGGTATAGCCCGCCGCACTTAGCGCACGCCAAACAGCTGAGCCTACCATGCCGCGGTGGCCAGCGATGTAAATTTTAGTGTCTTTTGTCAAGAACATATTGTAGGTCGTGGGTCATCATGATGCGCACCAACTCTTCTAAAGAAGTTTGGCTAGGGTCCCAACCTAAGAGGCGTTGTGCCTTTGCTGGGTTGCCCAACAATTGCTCTACCTCTGCTGGGCGAAAATATTTAGGGTCTATCTCGATGAGCACCTCTCCAGTTTCGGCATTGATGCCTTTTTCATCGATGCCACTCCCCTGCCACTTGATTGGAATTTCGGCGTGGGCAAAAGCGAGTTCGATGAATTTGCGCACTGTTTGCATTTGGCCGGTGGCAATAACGAAGTCTTCGGGGGTGTCATGCTGGAGCATGAGCCACATGCACTGCACGTAGTCTTTGGCGTAACCCCAGTCGCGCTGTGCGTCGAGGTTGCCCATATAGAGTTTGTCTTGGAGGCCGTGCTTGATGCGGCTGGCAGCCAAGGTAATTTTGCGCGTTACGAAAGTTTCGCCGCGGCGCTCAGACTCATGGTTGAATAAAATACCGTTGACCGCAAACATGCCGTAGCTCTCGCGGTAGTTTTTGGTGATCCAGAAACCGTATTGCTTGGCTACGCCGTATGGTGAGCGCGGGTAAAAAGGTGTGGTTTCAGATTGCGGCACCTCTTGCACCTTGCCATACAACTCAGAAGTAGAGGCTTGATAAATGCGGCAGGTTTGCTCCATGCCCAAAATGCGCACGGCTTCTAAAATGCGCAGCGTACCCACTGCGTCAGACTCAGCGGTGTATTCTGGCACCTCAAAACTAACTTTAACGTGGCTTTGGGCTGCGAGGTTGTAAATTTCGACGGGCTTCACTTGCTGAATGATGCGGATCAGAGAGCTAGAGTCGGTCATGTCTCCGTAGTGGAGTTCAATTTTGCGTTTGACTTGCGCGTCTTTGATGAATTCGTCTAGATAGAGGTGCTCGATGCGGCTGGTATTGAAATAAGAAGCGCGGCGAATGATGCCGTGTACTTCATAGCCTTTGTCTAGAAGGAACTCAGCTAAATACGAGCCATCTTGGCCGTTGATACCCGTGATAAGTGCTGTTTTTTTCATGCGATTTTGCTTGGTTTTGCTCATGGCTTCGCCTTTGCTACTCACAGTAGCGTTTGGCTATTTTGTATAAAAAACCCCGTGCCTATTGGCCTAGAGCGTCTTGACAAAGCTTTTCGGTACATTCACCGAAAATGCGACTCCGAGCTGGCGTATCTCGATGATGACGCGCATGGAGTTGA
Source organism: Crocinitomicaceae bacterium (assembly GCA_044346375.1). GTDB lineage: Bacteria > Bacteroidota > Bacteroidia > Flavobacteriales_D > Crocinitomicaceae > UBA952. The sequence goes on from JBIIZI010000156.1 coordinate 2,262, forward strand.
GCACCTGAACGGCAGTGCCGATGATGCCTTTAAACGGCCCACGCGTTACTTCGATGGCGGTGCCGGGCTCTAGCGCTATTGGCTCGAGTTCGGCAGCACCTACTTGTTGAAGCAAGATGCGCAGGTTTTGAATTTCGTGCGCTTGCACCACAGCTGGTTTGCCGTCGTGGCGCAAGACACCTGCCACGCTTGGCACGGTGTAGAGCCGCTGAAGTTGTGGAACTGTGCAACGCACAAAAACAACCGAATTGATGAGCGGCCGCTCGAGTTTTTTTTTGCGATCAGACCACTGCCGAACGGTGGTGTAAAGAGGTAGATAAACCTCTATGCCAAGTTCGGTGAGCCGCGCTGCAACTTTCTTCTCTGCGAGGGTCTTGGTATAGACCACAAACCAGTTTTCAGAGAGTTCAAGTAAGTTCATTTTCGTGTGTTTTACCGTATTTTGTGCAGCGCTACTTACAAGCCTGAAAGCCCGCAAATATAAGCGTTTTCGCTTAGTTGACCCTATTTTAAAAAATAATTTTACATAATTATAACTTTCGCCATTTTATTCACATAATGACAACATTAGAATTCTTACCTTTGTGAAAACTAGTTTATGAAAAATTTATTCCTGTCCTTGTGTTGTGCAATTGCTTTACACACTAGTGCCCAAGAACTCAACCGCTCTTCTATAGGGTTTTCTATCGGCGGCCACGACGGCATGCACAATACCCTCCACACTACCCGCATTTACGGTTTCAGCCACTACGAAGCCAACTACCGCTATATGCTCAACAACCGCGTTGGCCTCAAATTCGACATCGGTTTTGACAACTTCAAATTCAAAGACGGCCACCCAAGCACCCAAGCCTTGCGTTTTAGTGTGCAGCCGGTGTTCAACCTCACCGACCTCCTCCACATGAACGACTTCACACAACGTTTGGGTCTGCAACTACACGTAGGTGGTGGTTACGCCACCATGTGGAACAAAACACTCCTTTCTGGCCCAGCCCAATTGTTCCAAGCACAAGAAGGCGCAGTAGACGAAATGCTACAAGGCATTATCGGCCTTACGCCGCAATACAAAATTTCAGAAAAGCTCAGCATCAACGCCGATGTCAGCTTCATGGGAAACATCCGCCAAAACAACGGCTTTGACTTCGAAGCACTCCCTGTTCAAGGTGGTGGTTTCAGCGGCTACTACGCTTCTGCTACTATCGGCTTCAACTACTACTTCGGCAAAGCACAAACACACGCCGATTGGTCTTATACCCCACGCCTCCAGGCTTCAGACCTCGCCAAAATTACCGAACTTCAAAACCAAGTAAAGGCCTTAGAAGCCCAAATGCAAACCATAGACACCGTCGTGGAGCGCTACGAAACACGCGTAGAGGTCATCAAAGGGCAAACCGACACCGTCTACATCGACGACAACAAAACGCTCGAAGAAGCCGGTATTTACGAAGTATTGTTCGTTAAAGGATCGCCATGGCTCAATCCTGTTTACCACCAGTCGCTCAATAACCTCATTACCTACATGAATGCCAACCCAAGTGTCAAAATTGGTCTTGTTGGCCATGCCGACTCCGATGGCGAAGACGACATCAACAACAAACTCTCCGCTGCACGCGCAGAAGCCGTTACCAACTACCTCACAAACAAAGGCATCGATAAAAGCCGCCTCGTGGTCAGTTTCAAAGGCAAATCCGATAATAAATACCCAGGCAAAACCCTAGAAGTAGACGCCGCTAACCGCCGCGTTAGCTTTGCCATCATTCACTAAGTAAATTTTACTTCAGTTTGAAAAGCACCTCTTTGGAGGTGCTTTTTTTTTGGGGTGGGGGTTGTTCATGTTTTTTATTTGTTCACGTAACGTGAACAGTGTATTTTTGTGTACATGCAAGAGGAAATAATATTAACAGCACTTGAAAGCCTACACCGTCTTAGCGGGATAAACGGACTTTATATTCAAGATGATATCAAGAATAAACAAATTCATCTCAAGATAGAAGCAAGAACGCTTGAATTTCGCATAGAGGTAAAAACCGAAGTGCGCAGGCACCAAGTATATCAGTTGGCAGCTCTTCATTCCATCTATCCTCATATAATAGTAATAGCTCAGCACATTTTTCCCGAGATAAAGGAGGAGCTTCGCGAACTAGGCATTTCATACCTTGAATCCAATGGAAATGTTTTCATCAAAAATGAGCAAATTTTCATACTCATTGACACTCAAAAAAAACAAAAGTCTCAAAAAGATAATGCAAATCGTGCATTCACTAAAACAGGGCTAAAGGTCTTGTTCCATTTGCTCAATAATAAGGAGCTGATACATCAGACCCAAAGGGAAATTGCTGGAATTTGTGGCGTAGGTTTGGGGAACATTCCTCAAATTATAGAGGGTTTGATGGAGGCCGGATACCTTGTTAAATATCAAAACAACAAATATGTTTGGCAAAGGAGGAAGGAACTCCTTGATCATTGGCTTAATGGATATGCAACCTTATTAAGACCCAAACTTTTAAAAGGTAAATACACGTGTAAGAAAGCTTGGCAAGACATTCAACTCAACACCCAAAGCTCTGCTTGGGGCGGTGAATACGCGGCAGACCTACTTACCAATTATTTGCGGCCCGAAAATATACTGATACATACCAAAGAAAAACAAATCGATTTAATTCGAAACCACCACATTATACCCCAATTAAATGGGGAACTTGAAGTACATGAAATTTTCTGGCAACCAGAAAACGGAATTGCTCCGCCTGTAATAATTTATGCAGAATTGCTGTTATCCGGAGGGAAACGCAACATTGAAACTGCGGAAATTATTTACAATGAGTTTATCCAATCTATCTTATAAAGAACTCGCTATTCCATATTTCAAAGAAGTATTTGAGGTCATTGATCAAACAATGATAGCACATCAAATAGCTTATTATTTAATCGGAGTTAAGTCTATGCTAGTAAAAAAGGTTGGGAAATCCAATT
>JBIIZI010000157.1:0-5231 GCA_044346375.1 Crocinitomicaceae bacterium
TTCGATCATGACCGACCAAAACCAACTATTTTCGACCATTCACGCCAGCAATCAACTCGGGAGTGCAGGCTTTCAACTCACCCAGTTCGAACAATTCAATCCGGTCAACAGTACGCGCATCAAGCCGATTAGTCCAGAAGGTTACGGCTATTACGTCCAGACCTTACATGTAAAGCAACAGCACCTTGTTTTTATTGCAGACCGCAACGGCAAGGAAATGAAACTCTTCGCCAAAGCCTTCGATGCGGAATTCAATGAAGGAGAAGCTGTCGAAATATTACAATACACCGACCCAAGACCCAACTCGTTGCCCGATTTCAATATTTTGCAGTCGCCTAACAAAGCTTTTTTTGTAGCCTTTTATCAAATTCCAGGCAAACGTAACGGTGTAGATACCTACGGATACAAAATTCTAGATCAAGACCTCAAGGAAATAGGCGCTGGTGAATACAGCTTGCCTTACGATGCCAATTTGAGTTCCATTGAGGATTACTTTCTGACCGACAACGGCGAATTTTTTATTGGTGTCATTGAACTGAGTGCCGTTGAAACGCAAGGAGTACGTGTGCGCAAGGCTTTTAAAAATTTACACGTTTACCAACTCAATGCCGAAGGCATCAAAGATTACACCTTTGATCTTGAAGGCAAGCGCATCTCTAATTTCATCATGAATGCGCAGCATCCTGAGCGTCTTACGCTTTTTGGCATTTATAGCAACAGCGAATGGAACGGCATGCAAGATGGTTTTTTCAGTGTACAACTCAATTTGCAAACGGATACCGCAATGGCTGTTGGTTTTTTACCTTTTAGCAACGAACTCGTGCTCAGTGAGCAACGCGCTGCTGAACAAATTCGCATGCAACGCAGAATGGAACGACGCAGTGAGGACCCTCAACTTTCTCGCTATGAAGTACGCGATATCTTTACCCTTCCCGATGGGAGTTATGTGGGCTCCATCGAAAAATATGACGTCTACACAAGCACCAATTACAACAACCAAACGGGGCAACGCCTCACCACCAATTACTACTATTACAACGATATTGTCGCTTTTTGCATAGACACCAATGGCCAACTCCGTTGGGAACACCGCATTCCAAAAATACAAGTAAGTATCAACGATTACGGCCCCTACAGCTCTTATGCAAGCTTTACCGATGGCCGCAGCCTCAATTTCATTTTCAACGATTCCAGATCCAACTACGACCCAGCAGGCGTATTCAATAGTGTCAAACAAGAGGTAACCCAATTTAGTTTATCCAAACAACGCAACGTAGGTGCTTGGGTCCAGATCGACCTCCAAACGGGCAACCTGACACGTCAAATTGGTCATGAACGCAGCACAGAAAATATCTTATTGGTTCCGAAAGCTTTTGCGTTTGATTACAATTATCAAGGCATCTTCACCTTCGGAATACTTGGCCCGCAAGAAAAATTTGGTTACATTCACCTTCAAACAACTCCTTAATGCGCTGGCTTTTATTTTTACTTCCTTTATTGATTTGGTCGTGTAACAACGCACCAAGTAAAAAACCCAGCGCAACAGAACAGCTTGGGCAGCGCACCCACGACGATCACAGTTATGCCAATTTAACGCAAATCAACACCAAGCATCTGCATCTTGACCTCGAAGTAGATTTCAACGCACAAACCATATATGGTGTGGCCAGACATCAAATGCAAAACCGCGGCGCAGACACCGCTATTTTTGACATCAAGGGCCTACTGATTCAAAAAGTAACGCTGGGCAACAAAGGCGCTGAAAAAGAAACCGATTTTACCATAGGCCCAATGGACAAAGACAGCATCTTTGGACAGGCCTTGTTGGTCAATGTGGACACAAAAACAACAGCAGTCAATATTTATTACCAAACAACCGAACAATCGGCGGCCTTAGATTGGCTAGACACCACCCTCACTAGTTCCAAGACCAAACCTTTCTTGTACACCCAAGGGCAAGCCATCCTGACCCGAACCTGGATCCCAATCCAAGACTCTCCTTCCAACCGCCTTACCTACAGCGCCGACCTCAAAGTACCTCATGATTTACTTGCCCTTATGAGTGCAGAAAACCCTACATCACTGCATAAAAATGGGCAATATCATTTTGAAATGACCAAACCCATTCCGAGCTACCTGATAGCGCTGGCCGTTGGAGACATCGGATTCAAAGATCTCGGGCACAATTGCGGTGTGTATGCCGAAAAAGAACTGCTCGCCGACTGCTCCAAAGAATTTGAAGACCTCCCACAAATGATGCGCGTTGCCGAGCAACTTTATGGCGCTTATCAATGGGGACGCTACGATGTTTTGGTACTGCCCTATTCTTTCCCTTTTGGCGGCATGGAAAACCCAATGCTGACCTTTGCCAACCCAACACTCATTACCGGTGACAAAAGCTTGGTTTCTGTATTGGCTCACGAACTCGCTCATTCTTGGTCGGGCAATTTGGTTACCAACAATTCTTGGTCAGACCTCTGGCTAAACGAAGGCACAACAGTTTATTTTGAACAGCGTATCATGGAGGCGCTCAGAGGCAAAGAAATTGCCGATGTCTTGGCGCAAGTTGAATTCGGCGAGCTCGAACAAACCCTTGCCGAAATGCGCGCCGACAGCACGCTCCAAGACAGCAAACTCCACCTAGACCTCATCGACCGCGACCCCGATATCGCGATGTCTGATATCGCGTATGTCAAAGGTGCGTTTTTCTTCAGATCCTTGGAAGCAGCAGTGGGCCGAAACAAACTAGATGAATTTTTAAACAGTTACTTTCAACGTTTTGCATTTCGCACTATATCCGCTGCTCAGTTCATCGATTACCTCAATGCGCAACTTTTAAAACCGGCTGGGTCTCAATTCAATTACCGCGACTGGATTTACAAACCTGGCTTACCGAGCAATTGCGTCAAGATCAATGCGCCCCGTTTGGCAAAAATATCAACGTACGCTATGGAGTTCAATGCTGGGAAAAATCCTTTTCAGCCGAAAGTCAAGTACAAATGGATCCGCAAAAATGGAAAGCGCAAAAAGGTGAAGCAAACGCTGCAAATTCAGTATAAAGATCACCTCATTCAGGAATGGCAACTTTTGATCAGAGCGCTTTCTGAGCAAACAAAGCCTGCCCGCCTGAAGCTCCTCGACCGACAAATGCACTTTAGCCAAAGCAACAACAGCGAAATCTTATGCGATTGGTTTGTATTGTCTGCCAAAACAAACTATGCGTTTCAAATTGAAAAAGACATCAAACGCTTTTTAGAGAAAATTGGTCGCAGAAAGTATGTCTTGCCTATTTACGAAGCACTAGCCAGCACGCCAAATGGACTCAAATTAGCGCGCCGAATTTTTCATGAAGCGAAAAACAACTACCATAGTGTAACCAGAACATCGGTTTGGCGCGTGCTTCAAGAGAAATAGCTGTTAGAGATCAATTGCCGTATTCAGACAAAAACTTAATGCGAACCAAACGAATCTCTTCCTCGCTGTAAAGCCCATCAAACTCGTGATATGCTGTAATGAGGTCATCGGAGTCGGCTTCCATGAAATAAGCAATAAGCTCTTCTTGATTGTCGGTATCGAGTACCTCAGCCAGGTAATAATCGATGTTGAGCTTGGTTCCGGAATTGACAACCGTTTCGAGTTCTTCTAAAAGCGCCTCGAAAGACTTGCCCTGTGATTTAGCGATGTCTTCTAGAGGTAGTTTTCTGTCGATATTTTGAATGAGTTGCACTTTGGCTCCTGATTTATTGATCAAGGACTTCACGACGAAGTCTTGTAGGCGTTCTATTTCATGTTCGGCTACATGGGCCGCGATGTGTTCAATAAATGCTGCTCCGTAGCGCTGTGCTTTGCCAATGCCCACACCTTGAATAGACGTTAGCTCGTTGATATCGATCGGATACTGCAAGCACATATCGCGCAGCGAAGGCTCTTGAAAAACAACAAAAGGAGGCACACCAGCTTGTTTGGCTACTTTTCTGCGCAGCTCTAGCAATTGGGTGTAAAGGATTTCGTCAAAAGCTGCACCTTTTTGGTTTAAGACGATGTCGTCGTCGTCGGTATTGGAGAAATCGTGTTGTTTGTAAAGTTGGAAGGTTCCGGGGTTGGCTAAGAAGTCAGTACCTTTGGAGGTCAGTTTGAGCGTGCCGAACGTTTCGACATCTTTGTAAAGGTAACCAGCAACTACTGCTTGACGCGTAACGGCATTCCAGAAGTGTTCGTCGTGGTCCTTGCCAATGGCAAACAATGGCAGTTGGTCGTGTTTGTAAGCTTTGATATCGGCATTGATATGCCCCGATAAAAAGGCACAATAATGCTTTGATTTTTGTGTTTGATCGAGCTCAACCACAGCTTGAAGGAGGTAACTGAGGTATTCGCCTCCTTCCATGCGCTCTTGCGGATGCTTGCAGTTGTCGCATTTTTCATGACAGTTTTCCTCGCGGAATTCTTCGCCAAAATAATGCAAGATAAACTTGCGGCGACACACTGAAGTTTCTGAATAGGAGACTATTTCATGCAAAAGCTGACGGCCGATTTCTTGTTCGGTAACGGCCTTGCCTTGTAAGAATTTTTCGAGTTTCTCGATGTCTTTGTAGCTGTAAAAGGCGATGCATTCTCCAATGCCGCCGTCGCGACCTGCCCTACCCGTTTCTTGGTAGTAACTTTCAATGGACTTAGGGATGTCGTGATGGATGACGTAGCGCACATCTGGTTTGTCGATGCCCATTCCAAATGCGATGGTAGCTACGATTACCTCGACTTCTTCCATGAGAAAGGCGTCTTGGTGACGGGCGCGAGATGTAGCGTCTAATCCTGCGTGATAAGGCAGGGCATTGACGCCATTGACTTGCAAAAGTTCGGCGATTTCTTCTACTTTTTTGCGACTCAGGCAATAGATGATGCCGCTTTGGCCTTCGTGTTGTTTGATGTAGCGAATGATTTGCTTTTCTACTTCGCGCTTCGGACGGATTTCGTAATAAAGGTTGTCGCGGTTGAAAGACGACTTGAAGACGTCGGCGTCCAGCATGTTGAGGTTTTTCTGGATGTCGTGCTGTACTTTGGGAGTTGCGGTTGCAGTTAGAGCGATGATCGGAACCGACGAGATTTTTTCGAAGATTTCGCGCAAGCGGCGGTATTCCGGACGGAAGTCATGACCCCATTCGGAGATACAGTGTGCTTCGTCAATGGCAAAAAATGAAATAGGCACCGCAGCCAAAAAATCGATGTTTTCTTGT
>JBIIZI010000019.1:0-18056 GCA_044346375.1 Crocinitomicaceae bacterium
AAGGCCTCTGACCGACAAACCTTGCTCCAAGCCTGTTTTGATGCGCAGCGCGAGCTCGTTTTCTTTGAGCGCGTCTTTGTCACCTGATTTGATGACACGGGCTAAACTTTGTATTTTTTTCTCGATAGTATCGAAGTCTTTGAGCTGGAGTTCGATGTCGATGATTTCTTTGTCGCGGATGGGGTCTACGCTGCCGTCGACGTGAATAATATTGCCGTCGTCAAAACAGCGCAACACGTGTAAAATAGCGTCGGTTTCGCGGATGTTTGCCAAAAACTGATTACCTAAACCCTCCCCTTTTGAGGCGCCTTTAACCAAACCAGCGATATCGACGATTTCCATAGTGGTGGGCATGACGCGCTCTGGATTGACGAGCTCTTCTAGCTTTTGCAAACGTGGGTCTGGGACTGAAGTAGTGCCTAAGTTAGGTTCGATTGTACAAAAGGGAAAGTTTGCGGATTGCGCCTTGGCATTCGACAAACAGTTAAATAAAGTTGATTTTCCGACGTTCGGCAAGCCGACGATTCCGCATTTTAAAGCCATTTTCTGTGTTTGTTAGATCTGAGCGTAAAGATAGCCAAAAGCAGCGTGCTTCGGCCTATTTTTGGTATTTTTACGCAAATTCCCACCATGAAATACACGAAGATTCTTTTTGTTTTTTCCTTCCTTTTAAGTCAGGCAAGCGCACAAGATAGCCTTTGGATCAGACGCATCTACGACGAAGCACTTTTGCGCGGACACGCACACGAGAACTTGCGTCAGCTTTGCAAGGACATCGGTCCGCGCCTTTCTGGCTCCGCACAAGCACAAATGGCCGTTGATTGGAGCTATGAAAAGATGAACTCCTATCATTTTGATGTCGTCAAAAAACAAGAGATCACTGTGCCCCATTGGGAACGCGGCACCACCGAAACAGCTTGGTACAAATCTGTAGGCAAATATGAAGCAACGCATAAACTACATTTGTTGGCACTAGGCGGCTCCATTGGCACAAATGGGCTACTCGAGGCAGAAGTTATCGAATTCAAATCCTTAACAGATTTAAAAAACGCAAAGCCAAAGGATGTCGAAGGCAAAATTGTTTTCTTGAACCAACCCATGGACGCAGCCCAAATCCAAACTTTTAAAGCTTACGGAGCGTGCTATGCCATACGTGGAAACGGCGCCGTGGAAGCTTCAAAATTAGGTGCAAAAGCCGTTGTGATCCGCTCTTTGGGCTTGCCTATAGATGAACATCCGCATACTGGCTCAATGCACTACGAAAAAGACATTGCTAAAATACCAGCTGCAGCTCTTTCCACCAAAGATGCCGATGCGCTTTCGTTGGCGCTCAAAGAAGGTAAGGTGCGTTTTTATTTGGAAATGGATTGCCGAGCATTTCCCGACGCAACTTCCTATAATGTAATGGCCGAATTAAAGGGCTCTAAGTTTCCAGATCAAATCATTACCATCGGCGGCCACCTAGACTCCTGGGATACCGGCGAAGGCGCGCACGACGACGGCGCAGGCGTGATCCATTGCTTAGAAGCCTTGCGCATTCTCAACGAATTAGGATGGCAACCTACCCACACCATTCGGGTTGTGTTTTTTATGAACGAAGAAAATGGCAACCAAGGCGGACAACAATATGCCAAGTGGTGCTTTGCCAACGGCGAAAAACAAATCGCTGCACTCGAAAGCGACAGAGGCGGTTTTGCACCGCGCGGCTTTGGCCTAGACGGCCCAGACCAATACCTCAGTTTGCTCCAAAGCTTCGAACCCGTTTTGCGTTCATACGACCTACATGTTTTTGAAAAAGGATATGGCGGTGTGGATATTGGTCCGCTCAAAGAACAGTATCCTGGCATTCCACTTTTCGGCTTTGTCCCAGACTCTCAGCGTTATTTCGACTACCACCACGCACCTTCTGACGTTTTTGAATCGGTCAATAAACGAGAGCTAGAACTCGGCGCGGCAGCCATCGCAAGCTTTGTTTACCTCCTCGATCTTCGTCTTTAATTGAAATAAGATGTGTGGCATAGCCGGTTTAGTTGTCAAAAATAGCGCACACGCTGCAGAAGGTGAAAACACCCTTGCGCAAATGAGTGCAAGGCTGATCCACCGCGGGCCAGATGGCGCAGGCCTGCAATGGTTTGGCAATTCCGCATTTGGCTTGGCGCACCGCCGCCTCTCTATTATCGACCTGAGTGCAGCCGCTGCACAACCCATGCAATTCAAAGAGCGCTATTGGTTGAGCTTCAATGGTGAAATCTATAATTATTTAGAATTAAAAACAGAACTTTTAGCGCTCGGGGCCACCTTTCAAAGCAACTCAGATGCAGAGGTGCTGCTTCAAGCGTATCGTTTCTGGGGAGCACAGTGCTTGCAGCGCTTTAATGGCATGTGGGCCTTTGCCATATACGACCAAGTGCAAAACACTTTATTCTGCGCCCGCGACCCTTATGGCGTCAAGCCTTTTTATTACCTGGACAACACCGCTCATTTTGGTTTTGCTTCAGAAATAAAAGCTTTACTCGACATTCCTAGCTACCAGGCTACAGCCAATTCAGCAGCGCTCCTCACCTATTTTGGGCTCAGTAAAATTGAAACACAAAGCGAAGGTTTTTTCAAAGGTATCTACGAACTACAACCCGGTCATACGCTCACCTATAATTTAACAACCCACCAGAAGTCAAGCGCCAAATACTACCTGACAACACAAATTGCTGCCAATAAAGCACAAAATGAGTTCAAAGCACAACTAGAAAACGCAGTGGCTTTGCGCTTGCGAGCCGACGTACCACTTGGCTTTTGTTTGTCTGGAGGCTTAGACTCGAGCAGTTTATTACACATCGCAGCAAAAATCAACCAAAGTGCCAATGTTGCTGCACTCGCCAACGGACTACATGCTTTTACAGCTGCAAACGACTCTCCTCTAGATGAGCGCAAATGGGCCGAGCAAATGATTGCGCACACCAATGCCAATTGGCATGTTTGCGAACTGAATAGCGAGCAATTGATAAACGCTTTGCCACAACTCATTTACCACCAAGATATTCCGCTGCTCAGCACCAGTACTTTTGCACAAAGCAGCGTCATGAAAAGCGCCTCTGAGCACAACATCAAAATTCTCATCGATGGTCAAGGTGGCGACGAATTATTTGCGGGTTACCAAATCTTTTACCCAACCTTCTTCAAAGAACTATTCTGGAAAGGTCGCTGGGCCTTGTTTTTAAGCGAATGGAAACAACTAGGCAATTCGCCGAGTTCTAAAAAGTACATCCTAAAAGAATGGTTCAAAGATGTTATTGCTTACTTACCTGCCAAAGCACAAATGGCAATTGCCAAGAAAACAAACCCTTCCCTGAGCTATTTGCGTCAATTTCCTGCCCTAAAAAGACAGCGCTTCACAAGCCTGCAAGCACACTTGGCTTCTTATTGCCAAGAACACGAATTAAAAAGTCTTTTGCGTTGGGAAGACCGCTGTTCTATGCAATACAGCATCGAATCCAGAACACCTTTTGCAGACGACACCGAGCTCTTACAAACTGCTAGGTCTCTTCTTTCTAAGAACCTCATTAACAATGGTTGGTCTAAGTTTATTTTAAGAAAAACTTTAGATAAAGAGCTACCTAATAGCATTTCTTGGCGACGCGATAAAAAAGGTTTTTCGGTGCCTGAAAGTGACTGGCTGATGCAAACTACCCACTTTTGGAAGGCACAAATCGCTACCTATGCACATTTAGACCAAAGTGGACTCATAAATCACCAGCAGTTATCCAACGACTTACCGCTGATATTCTCAGCTGCCAAATACGCAGACCTACAAAATTTTGTTTTTCGCTATGTGTGCTTTCTGCTTTGGCTCAAGGAATTCAATATCCAAAAGTTTGGCTAAACTTCTTTTTGTGAAAGACGAAGATCAAATGCTCTTTTAGGCAGCGCATTGATGGCTATTGCCTGCCCAACTAAAGCATCGGGAAGATACACCGCACACAACGCATGCTTCACTAAATATACATTTTTATGAAGTTCTTTGGGCAAGGCCTTATAAATACCTAATAATACTTCATAGCGCGGATACTCGGCATCTTGCTTGGCATCGTGCCAAACCAAAATAGATTCCGAAGATTTTCGCAAACCCAAAGCTGTTTTGGTGTCGCGCTCAACGGCCTCTGTCGAATGATCGCCATCAATAAATAGGAGGTCGCATTTTTGAACGTATGGCTGCCAATCAAAGGTTGCGGAGTCTCCAAATAGGTGCGTTACATTCGGTATATCTTTTGAAAAAAACCGATGGGAATCGATGTAAGCGCTAGTCTGCCCCATGCTACGAAGGGTGCTATCAGGCAAGTTGAGCGTAAAAACTTCCTTGACAAAAGGCGCAACATTAGCCGCACTCTCCCCTCTCCAGGTCCCGATTTCCAGATAAGTCTCCACTTTATATTTTCGGCAAAGCATTTGTAAAAAAGCAAAATCTGTTGCCATAGAAGAACCGGAAAGAAAGGCGTAAGGCGTTATTTTCAGCTCATTAGCCTCTTCCCAAGTAAATGGATCCAACTCCTGCAAAACAACTTTTGGAAAAGCTTTGGTAAATTTTTCAAGTAAATACGCTTCATCCTTGAGGATCAAATTCAATAGTGCTGGTCTTTTCAGGACGAGCTGAAGGGCTTTCAATAATTTTATAATTTTCTGCATACTTAAGACTTACGCCACAAAACGCGCATTTGGGTAAATAATTGTAGGAGCTCCACTTTTGAAGGAAAAACCGTGAATTGTGCACCATCTTTGAGAAAATAGCGCAACACTACCAAACTGGTGGCCGTGTATGAGATACTAGCGGCAAGCGCAGCCCCCATAGCTCCGTAAATTGGAATGAATAAAAAAGAGGCCAATAAACTAAAGACCAAACCCACACCAGAAGCCAAAGCATTGACCCAATAGCGACCGTGTCCGGAAAAATAATGTCCTACAACAAGGGCGTAGGTAAAAACCCAAACACCTGGCGCTAGCGCCCACATGAGCCGCTGTAAGCCTCCGAAGTCAGAACCAAATACATATTGGTAAAAATAGGCTGGCAAAAGCAAGAAAAAGCCCACGCCAAAAAATGCTGCTAACATGCCAAAACGACTTAATTTTTCTGTAATTTGAATGGTGTATTGCTGGTCTTGGGCATTTGAAATAGAAGCATACTGCCATAAAGAAATGCTTGTTGCAATGAGCCAAATGGATTCTGTAATGGAGCTCGCATTGGAAAACACACCAACTGCCGAAGTACCATGAAATTGCTCTAAAATGTAATAACTGGCTCTAAAACTCAAAAGCTGCAATACATGGGCTAACTGATTGTAAAAACCTAGCTTGAACAAGCGCTGCCAAATTTCTTTCCACCCGACAAAACAGTCGTTTTGCGCAGGAAAAAAGCGCCAAATAGCCATACAACTTGTCAAAAAAGCAACCAAAAAGGAAACATACAAGGCAACAATGTATTCCAACTGCTGATACGCAAACCATTGCCAAACGCATGTTGAAAAAGTGAGCAATGGGACTAAAATCTGAATCAAATTGAAGGCCTTGAGCCGCTGTTGACCCAACAACAAAGAGGCATGGACCGAACTAAGAGAACTGATGGCACTCAATAAAATGATATGAAGGAGGTATTTTGTTTCAAAAACATGGAAAGCCTCAAGCATCAAAAAGGCTGAGACACTCACTATAAGTACCCAAGCGTATGAAGCTTTGATCAGTTGGGTCCATGAATAACGAGAAGATAAATAAACCAAAGCGGCTCCACCGACCAATGAGTCAAAGATGGTGATAATGGCAACGGAGGTGAGTAAAAGGCTTTGTTCGCCCTTTCCGACAGCGCCAGTTAGCTGAGAAAATAAAATGACCAAGCCGAGATTGAGCAGCGCAGAAAGCACCCGAACACCAAAGTTTCCAAAAATGCTACGCCACATCTTTTTGAAGTACCATTTGATAGGCCTCTAAAAACAAGCCTGCAATGGTTGTTGGACTGTATTTTTGCTGAGCTTCTTCATGCATTTCTTCCGTGGAGTACACGCGCTCTTGGATGTCAATCATAGCAGCGAGCAAGGCGTTTTCATCTTCTGAAGGCACCAAGATGCCATTGCCTTCGTGAATAATTTCAGCAACACCACCTACATTTGTAGCGATCATTGGAGTTCCGGTTGAGAGCGCTTCTAGAAGAACGCAAGGAAGGTTTTCAAAGCGACTGCTCAATACCAAAGCGTCGGCAAACTGTAAAATAGCGGCCACACCTGTGCTGTCTTGAGAGCCATGAAAGTGAATCGATTTGGCAAAATCAAAGCCCTTGATCAAACTTCCATATGTAGTAAAATCGCCGTCTGAAACCACGTGCAGCTCCACTTTTGGCTGTTGCTTCTTGAGTTGATAAAAAGCGCGTACCAACAAATGAAAATTCTTTTGCTCGGGGTCTAGCGAAGAAATATGCACAAAGCGATAAACACTGTGCGGATGCTTTTCAACGGCCGTAAACAAACTTGTGTCCACTGCATTGGCCACTACTTTCATGGTGCTCGAGATACCAAATTGTTGCATGGCAGCTGCCAAATCAAGCGAAACAGGCATGATTAGATTGGCTTTATTGCCGATCCAGCGCAAAAAGAATTGTTGTATGCGCGTGGGTTGCGGCTGGGCATATGGATGGTAGCAGGTCCAGTGCTCGGTAAAAAGCAAAGGAATGCGCCATCTAAATTTGAGCAAAATACCAACCAAACCAATAGGATACAACACATTGGCATGAATAAGATCGGGTTTTCCAAGTTTGGTTTGGGCCGTAAACTTCCAGTAAGTGCTGAAAATACGGAAGTAATTGATCAAAAAACCGATGAGGGGAAGAGTGCTTTTTGGAATGTATATGAGGTGTTCTTCATAGGGCACAGACTTGTGCTCGTGGGTGAGCTCTTGGTGCTTTGTACTCAAAACAACATGAACCAAAGCTACATCGGCTACAAGTTGGGCAGCGCGAATATGCTGCTGAACAAAGTTACCCTCCGTTGGCTTCAGGACCGACGGATACCAACTGGAGATAAACAATACTTTAGGCCGCGCTTGCATAGGCTGAATTTACAGATTCTTTTGATACACTTCTTGAAGTTGTTGCAAGGCGTAGTCGATTTCTTCTTTGGTGGTGAAACGCGAGAAGGAAAAACGCGCATTGGGCCTGTTCATGTTGGCACCAATTCCTTCTAGTACATGTGATCCTTTTGCCGCACCAGAAGTACAGGCAGAACCACCACTCACTGCAACGCCTTTTAAATCTAGGGTGAATAACAAAAGACCTGCTTTTGGCGTAGCTGGCAAACAAACATTGAGTACGGTGTAGAGCGCTTTCTCGTAGGAAGTTTCGCCATGGAAAAGCACATCTGAAAACAATTCTTGCAAACGTGAGATCATGTAGTTTTTCAAGCCCCAGACATGTGCTTGGTGGGCTGCTAAATCGGTGTAGGCCAATTCTACGGCTTTGGCCAAGCCAACCACACCGGCGATATTTTCGGTGCCTCCACGCAAGCCTCTTTCCTGAGACCCGCCATGAATGAGCGGATTCACTCTTGTTTTTTTGTTGACGTACAGAAAACCTACTCCTTTTGGCCCGTGAAATTTGTGAGCGGCACAGGTAATGAAATCGATATCGAGGGCGGCCATATCAAAGGCGTAATGCCCCATTGTTTGAACGGTGTCGGAATGAAAATAAGCTCCATTTTGACGACACAATTGGGCAACCTCGGCCAATGGCAACAAGGTGGCAATTTCGTTATTGGCATGCATTAAGGACACCAATGTTGGGGTGCCATCTTGTAGGTAAGTGCGGAGTTCTTGAAGGTCTATGTTGCCTTTTGGGTCTAAGGTCAGGTTAACCACTTCGATTTGTTCGTGGGTTTTGAGCGCTTCGGCGGTATGGCCTACCGCGTGGTGTTCTATTGAAGAAGTAATGATGCGGCGCACACCGAGTTGGGTAACGGCCGCATGCAATGCCATGTTGTCAGCTTCGGTACCGCCAGAAGTAAAAATGAGTTCTGAAGGCGCGCAATTGAGTACTTGGGCAATACTGCGCCTTGCATTTTCTAATAGAGCCTTGGCTTGGCGGCCAAATGCGTGCGTAGAGGATGGATTTCCGAAGTTGTTGTACAACACCGGAACCATAGCTTCAACCACCTCTGGTGCAACAGGTGTGGTGGCTGCGTTGTCAAGATAGACGTTCATTCAATCTGTTTTGCCACGAAGATACTAAAATTAGTTTGCTTATCTTTGAGTAATGAATGCTCCGCTCGCAGAACGCATGCGCCCCACCACCTTAGATCAATACATTGGTCAGCAGCATCTATTGGCACCTAACGCTTCTTTGAGGCGGGCCCTAGACGCCGGCGTGATCCCATCCATGATCTTTTGGGGCCCGCCCGGAGTAGGTAAAACCACACTCGCTCAGCTCATTGCCCAACATTTACAGCGTCCCATTCATACGCTTTCTGCCATCTCAAGCGGCGTCAAAGACGTCAGAGAAATCATTGCTAAAGTACAAGGCGGCGGCATGTTTACGCCCAAGGGCAGCATTTTATTTATCGATGAAATCCATCGTTTTTCTAAAGCCCAACAAGATTCCCTACTTGGCGCCGTTGAAAAAGGAGTCGTTACGCTTATCGGCGCAACCACAGAAAATCCCTCATTTGAAGTCATTTCAGCTTTGCTTTCACGCTGCCAGGTTTACACCCTAACCAACCACAGCAAAGAAGATCTTTTGGCTTTGATAGACAGAGCCATCCTCGAAGACCCTATTTTACAGCGCAAAAACATCATCCTGAGCGAAACCAACGCGCTGCTCAGAATTTCTGGAGGCGACGCCCGCAAATTGCTCAATGTTTTTGAAATCATCGTCGGGACTTTTCAGGAGCAAAACGAAATTGAAATTACAGATGAAGTTGTCTTGCAAAACGCACAGCAAAGCTTAGCGCGCTACGACAAAGACGGCGAACAACACTACGACATTATATCTGCGTTTATCAAATCGGTCAGAGGCTCTGATCCGAACGCAGCTGTTTATTGGCTAGCACGAATGGTCGAAGGCGGCGAAGACCCCAAATTTATTGCGCGCCGTTTGGTCATTCTAGCCGCAGAAGACATCGGCTTGGCCAATCCGAATGCACTTTTACTTGCCAACGCTTGTTTTCAGGCCGTAGAAAACGTTGGCTGGCCAGAGTCGCGCATTATTCTCAGCGAATGCACGCTCTATTTAGCGAGTTCGCCAAAAGGCAATGCAGCCTACATGGCCATCAATAAAGCACAGCAATTGGTGCAACAAACCGGCAATTTAGGCGTTCCGCTCCCCTTGCGCAATGCGCCAAGCGCGCTCATGAAAGAACTCGGCTATGGCGACGGCTATCAATACAGCCACGACCACCCCGGCAATTTCTACAACCAAGAATTTTTGCCTACAGAAATCATAGGAACCAATTTCATTGCACCTGGCAGCAGTCCTAAAGAACAAGAATTGGCGCAACAAATCAAAAAATGGTGGCAAGACAAATACAAATTTTAAGTGGCGCGCTGCTCTACTACGGATTGGTTCTACCCCTATCCTATCTTCCTTTGCGGATACTCTACGCATTTGCTGATGTAGTATTTATCTTGCTATGCACGCTTCTTCCTTACCGAAAAAAAACAATCGATCACAACCTACTTCTAGCCTTTCCAAATAAAACCACCCAAGAAAGAAAACAAATCAGAATAGACTTTTACCGCTATTTCGCGAACCTCCTTGTTGAATCAGTTAAAAACCTCACTATTTCAGAAAAGCAATTGCGCGAGCGCATGCAACTGAAAAACCCTGAAATCTTGGAAGAAATCAACACATTGAACAAACCAATTCTACTGGTTGCAGGTCATTACAACAACTGGGAATGGCTCATTACCGCCCAAGCCCTTTGGTTCAAGAACCCCAATTTTGGAATTGGCATGCCACTGAGCCACCCGTTTTGGAATCAAAAACTGACCGCCAGACGCCAACGTTTTGGCCTTGAAGTGGTACATGCACAAAACTATCAAAAGGCATTTCAAAGCGAGCAACCTATAGTTCTTGTATTGGCCGACCAAGCGCCAAGTTCTGCCCACAACTGCCTTTGGCTGCCTTTTTTGGGTCGCGAAACACCGGTTATTTTTGGTCCTGAATACATGGCCAACAAACACAATTGTGCTGTTGTTTTTGCTAACATATCAATTTCAAAAAGAGGTTATTACAACATACAACTTGAACTTATAGTAGAAGAATCCAAAAACCTTCCTTATCAAGAATTAACACAATTGCATGTCCAGAAACTCGAGCAACAAATTCTAACTAACCCTGCCCGTTGGCTGTGGTCACACAAGCGCTGGAAGCACAACAAACCCAACAATTGGCCAGCCCAAATTGCTGAACTCCGAAATACTTTTGAAGCCAAATTCCGCAGCCATGTTTAAATTTATTTTTTGCATAAGCTTACCGCTTTTTGGAATGGCACAAGTGCAGGTGTACTTTCCCAAAACCACTAACAAAGAACACCAACGTGCGCTGACAACCCTTCCCAACGGGCAAATTTTGAGTGGCTCAAGCGAGGCCAACATCAGGTTACACGGATCAAATGGACAAGTTCTGCAAAAAAGCGAATTAGGGCTTTCTTTTAAAGAAATTCGAGACCTCGCTCCAACACAACATGGTTTCATTGCCCTTCAAAGCCATGACTCCAGCGGGCTTGTTCTACTGAACAAAAACCTACAAATAGATACCATCATTTACCCATTTGGAAAAAGAAGCGACCTTTTTTTGGATGGCATTTGCGCGCAAGAAAATTTAGTTTTTCTACTCGGCGACCCCATTGCTGGCTTCTTCAGTACTTTTTACTCCACAGACTTCGGCTTGCATTGGCAAGCTACAGCCTCAAAACCAAGTGCAAATGAAGGAGAAGCCGCCTACGCAGCAAGTGGCCAAACCAATCAAATGCTGAACGGGCATTTTTATTTTGTTTCGGGTGGCCTGGCATCCAGGTTATTTCATTCACCCGACCAAGGCGCCACCTGGAACACAAGCGCCATACCCTATCCCTCGTGCCCTACTTGCGGCCCTTATGCCATGGCCATCAAAAACGAAACTGAAATCATCACCGTTGGCGGATCTTACCTCGAACCTAACAACACCCAAAACACCTGCTTTTATTCCAAAGATGGCGGCAAAACCTGGAAAGCACCAAAAAAAGGGCCTTCCGGCTACCGCTCCTGTGTCATTTATACTGAAAATGCGCTATACGCTTGTGGTACAAACGGTATTGATATCAGTAAAAATGGGGGCAAAACCTGGAAGCAAATTTCGAAAGTAAACGCACTCAGCATGGCATTTTCAAACGGGCAGCTTTATGTAACACTTGCTGATGGCAGCTGGTTGGTACTTCAACCCTAATCAAAGAATGACGCCATTCAATTCAACAAACTCCCCGGTTTTCAAGTTGATCACACTGGCGTCGTTACTAAACTTTCGTTTGGCAAACCACGACACGAGTCCTTCGCCTTTCTTATCTTCGTTGTGCGTATCAAATAAAAGTTCGGCCTTGAGTTGTTTTTGTAATTGCAGCGCCTTACCCAAACCCAAATTGATGGTCCCACCTAAGAAAAAAGGCAACTCATAACATAAGGTTGTAGAAATAACAGCATCTATTTTGAGATTCGGAATGTTTTTGAGAACAGCCCCATGCGGCGCATAAACAATTTTATTTTGTGCACTTTCAATCAAGTAAGCTTTATGTACCAACGCATTTTTGGTTTTCAGCACGGTAATATGAAAAGGAGCTACATCCAAGGGCAAGAGCGTTTTGAAATGCCCCCATTTGGCAATCTGCTTCAAAATACTCGGCAAAGCAACAAGAGGAATCTCCTTTGAAAACTGCAAGAGTGTTTCTTTATTACAGTGGTCAGTAAAAGGATGCGAGATAAAAATGTAATCGGGCTGCTGCAACTCCCCAACAGCTGGTTGCGGACTCTGGTGAAATTGGCGACTGAACCAAGGATGCAAATCAACTTGCGCTTCGGTAAACCAAGGGTCAACAAGGATGTGAAGCCCATCGAAATGGAACATCCAGGAGCTGTCTGCGTTGAGTTTGGTGAGTTGCATGTTGCTAAAATAAAAAAAGCCTCGCATTTGCAAGGCTTTTTTTTAATGTGGAGAAGATGGGATTCGAACCCACGACCTCTTGACTGCCAGTCAAGCGCTCTAGCCAACTGAGCTACATCCCCATTTAATTATTTCGCTTGTAGGGTGTCTTCCATTGCAGAAGAAACCGCTGATTTTTCGAGGCGTAATTTGGTGCCTTCTGACTGGATAAGAACGGTGGCATCGGAAATTTCGAGGATTTTGCCGTGGATGCCGCCGATAGTAACGATTTTGTCACCTGCTTTAAGGCCTTCTCTGAATTTTTTGAGCTCCTTTTGCTTTTTCATTTGCGGACGGATCATAAAAAAGTAAAATACGCCGATCATTAAAACGATCATTACTAAATTATTTGCTCCTGCCATGTTTTCTATTTTTTTAATTCGTTACAAATGTACTTATTTTATTCTTCCTTTTATTTGAAGGACAGTAATATTTGGCGAAGTATTGGTCATGACTGTTATCGCCTTGTGAATACGCTTTGTATGTAGCTCGTCTGTATTGACCTCAGCTACAATTTTTGTTTTTTTACCTGGTTGCAAAGGTTTTTTTGGAGCCGAAGCTACTGTGCAAGAGCAAGACGGGCGAACTTCACCAAAAACCAAAGGATGATCACCTGTATTCTCGACCTCAAAAACAGCTTTAACGACCTCACCTTTGTAGACGGTTCCGGCATTAAACACGGTGCTTTTGAAAACCATGGTGGTTTGTGCCCCTACCTCTACATCTGCGGTGTCGTTGCACGCACTTAATAACAAGATAGAGACCAATAAAGTGAAAAGCGTTTTCATAGGATTAATTTAAAAGGCCACGGCCTATTTTTTGAATGCGTTTTTCTTGTGTGAGTTTGGCAATCGCTTTGTCGAGGATTCCATTAATGAATACATTGCTTTTGGGTGTGCTGTAAAATTTCGAGATCTCGATGTATTCGTTGAGCGTTACCTTGGTTGGGATACTTTGGCAAAACTGTAGTTCGGTGAGGCCCATTTTCAAAAGGAGCATGTCCATTTTGGCAATGCGGTCGAGCTCCCAGTTGTCGGCGAGGGCGAGTATGTCGCTTTCGTGTTGGGTATCGTTTTTGATGGTTTGGTGCAAAAGTGTGAGTACGAATTCTTTTTCGTCGTCGTCGGCTTTGTAGAGCGGCATGACATCCATTTGCTGACCCGGCTTCCAGGTTTTGAGCGTTTTGAGTGCCATAGATGCGCACAAATCGAGGTCATCGGACCAATAAATGGATTTTTCATCAAAAAAGTGCTGCAACCAAGAGGCATTCGCTACTTCTTGCTTGAACACCTGAAGAGCGAAGGCAATATCTTCTTCGGTGCCCTCTGCCCCATTGTTCATGTGCTCAAAATACAATTCGGTGTCGAGTAAATGCATGTACATTTTCTTGAACATTTCTTGATTTTCAGCGCCTAACCAATTCACTTTGCGTTGTTCGGCCAATTTGTACAGACCAGCATGAGCAGCTAATTCGGTAATGAGCTGGTTGTCGACAAATTTCATGTTCGGATGGAGGTCTTCATCGCTTGGGCGCATTTTCTTTTTGAGCTCAGCTTGTCGGTTTTGAGCAGCGCGCTGTAATTCAGGGAGTGCAATCAGCAAATACAAGTACATGTCGTACATGCGTTCGATGGAAAGCAGTAATTCTTTTTCCACTTTATGCGCATCGTTTTCATGTCCTTGAAAAAAGGCGTAAAGTACTTGAAGTACCTTGATGCGAAGGTGTCGTCTGTTGAGCATATTAAATATTAAGGCTTCCTTTGGTACGTATGCGCTCTTCGGCCATTTGATTGGCAACTTGGTAACTTGGAATGCCCTCTTGTTGAGAACGTGTAAGAATGTTGTCTATGGTAGTGTAAATTTCTTCGGCTTTTTGCTTGGCCCATTCCAAAGACAAACCTTCTACTTCTGAGAAACAATTGATGACGCCACCTGCATTGAGGGCGAAGTCTGGTGCGTAAATGATGCCTTTTTGCATGAGAATTTGACCATGCTTGGCTTCTTCTTTCAATTGGTTGTTAGCTGCACCAGCAATGACGCTGCAATTGAGACGCGTTAGGGTGTCGTCGTTAACGGTTGCACCTAAAGCACAAGGAGCGTAAATGTCCATGTCTACGTCGTAGATTTTATCGGCAGCCACAACAGCAACGCCGTGTTTGGCACTCAGTTGTTGAAGCGCCGCTTCGTTGATATCTGTAATGGTTACAACCGCTCCTTCAGCAACCAAGTGGTCCACTAAATAAGCGCCAACGTGGCCAATACCTTGCACAGCCACTTTTTTGCCCACGAGCGAATCTGTACCAAACTGGTGCTTGGCTGCCGCTTTCATGCCCATGTATACACCAAAGGCAGTTACCGGAGATGGATCGCCGCTTTTACCTGGCAAACCAACGACATGTTTGGTTTCTTTACTCACGTGAACCATGTCTTCTGGAGAAATACCAACGTCTTCTGCGGTAATATAAGAGCCCGCCAAAGTATTGACAAACTGCCCAAAACGTCTGAATAAAGCCTCAGATTTCATGGATTTGGCATCGCCAATAATGACAGCTTTTCCTCCACCTAGATTGAGTTGAGAAATGGCATTTTTGTAGGTCATGCCGCGAGACAAACGAAGTACATCGGTGAGTGCTTCTTGTTCATTTTGATACATCCACATGCGGGTGCCACCTAGCGCTGGGCCAAGCACGGTATTGTGAACAGCTATAATGGCTTTGAGGCCAGTTGCTTTATCGTTACAAAATAGGATGTGTTCGTGTCCCATGGCGTGCATGGGTTGAAGAATGGGATTCAAGGATGAATCTACCAGAGGAGATACTGTCAGATCAGACATGTTTTTGAAATGAGTTCGTTCACTAATTCTTATTTGACTTAACTTTACAAGCGCAAATAACTCCGCAAAAGTAGAAAAAAACCATGAAGTCCCTCCGATACATCAACAAATACTTTATAAAGTACAAATGGCGTTTTCTATTCGGGATTCTTTTTACGGTGGTGAGCAATTACTTTGGGGTTCAAATGCCAGCGTTTTTCAGCTCGGCCATCGACCAATTTCAGGAGCAAGTCAAGAGCAATGAACCCACCGACTATCTCTGGCTGGCTCTCGAGCTCGGCGCAATTTACATGGGCTTCTCCTTACTAAAGGGCTTCTTTTTGTTCTTAATGCGCCAAACCATAATTGTGATGTCGCGCTACATCGAATTCGACCTCAAAAAAGAAATATACGGACAATACCAAGCCCTAGATCAGAGCTTCTACAAGCAAAATGCAACCGGCGACCTCATGAACCGCATTTCCGAAGATGTCGGTTTGGTGCGCATGTACACTGGCCCTGGCATTATGTACACCATTAATTTGGTGGTGAGTTTCATTCTGATTGTCGGCAAAATGATCACTATTTCACCGAGCCTGACCGTTTTTGTATTGCTCCCCCTCCCTATCATGAGTATCCTCATCTATAAGGTATCTTCTACCATGAACAAAATGAGCTTAGAAGTCCAAAAAGAACAATCGTTTCTCAGTACGCTCGCCCAAGAATCTTTTGCCGGTATACGCATCATTAAAGCCTACCAACGCGAAGAACAAATCACTGAAAAAGTAAGCGACTCAGCCGAACGCTACAAAAAACAAAGTATGCGCCTGGTGTTTGTCAATGCATTTTTTAGCCCCACAATTATCTTTTTAATTGGCCTGAGCTCCATGATCGCTATTTATTATGGAGGCTTACTCACCTTTGAAAAGAAGATGACCGTTGGCGGAATTGTCGCTTTCATTATGTACGTCACCAATCTTACCTGGCCCTTTGCAAGTCTCGGCTGGATTTCATCGATCATCCAACGCGCCGCCGCATCGCAACAACGCATCAATGAGTTTTTACAGCGCAAGCCTCAAATAGAAGACCTATCCAACGTACCTTGCCCACTTGAAAACGGACTCCAATTTAACAACGTCAGTTTTGCCTATCCAGGAAGCGACACGCGCGTGTTGCAAAATTTATCTTTTGAAATCCATAAAGGACAAACGCTCGCAATTATCGGCGCAACCGGCTCCGGCAAATCCACCATTTGCAGTTTGCTCGCCCGCCATTTTGACCCCACCACAGGTCAAATTAGCATCGACTCAAAGGCGCTCCCCTACTACAACCTTCAAAACTACCGTCACAAAATTGGGCTCGTACCCCAAGACGTCTTTCTTTTTTCAGATTCCATAGCCAACAACCTCAAGTTCGGTGTCGAGCAAAAGGAACTCAGTATAGAAGAACTCGAAGCGGCTTGCAAAAAAGCCCACGTACTTCACAATATTCAAGATTTTCAAGATGGCTTCCAAACCATCCTAGGCGAGCGCGGCGTCAACCTGAGCGGCGGACAAAAACAACGCATTTCTATTGCGCGGGCACTCCTCAGAAAACCTGAACTCCTGATTTTAGACGACTGCCTCAGCGCTGTTGATACCGAAACTGAAGAAATCATCTTGGACGAACTCCAAAAAGATGCAGCCACACGTGCCACCATCATTGTGTCGCACCGCATTTCTTCCATTCGAAATGCCACCAACATCATTGTCTTAGACAAGGGCTGCGTTGTCGAATCTGGAACCCACGAAGCGTTGCTTTCACAAAAAGGTGCCTACTACGACATGTATCAATTCCAGTTGGAGCAGGAGAAAGATGCACAAATAAAAAAGGAGGCCTAAAGACCTCCCATTTAATCAATTCTAGATAATTACTACTCATAGCGGTAGCGCCCAATATCATAACCTAGTGTCAATTGATGAAACCCATAACTGCGGCGATAACCAATATTTAAACTATTTATGTGATATTGCAGTCCGTATACAAGCGTACTTTTATCGTATAAAAACATGATATTGTCTGCCTCAAGTTGAGCGTTGCTTAGATTTTGATTGTAAATGTCTTGATCGGTAAAGTTTTGAATGTCTGATGGATAATATTCTAAAGCATAGTGTCTAACGAATAATCCATCTTCAACTCTTAATTTGGTTTTATTGATAAGATTAAAGGCCAACCCACCATAAAAATCAAAATTACCAAGTTTACACCCAAAAATCGCTGACAAACCAATTTTTTTTGCCTTTATCTGAGCGAGGTAAGAAACGTAACAATCATAATCGTAATTAAAACCGATCGCAGGGTCATAATATTGTGTCGTGGCAGAGTAATCAAATAGAACATTTCTTCTGTTAGATTGCGAAAACAACTCTGCTTTTACATAAACAGGCCCTAAAATGCGATATGAAAGATAGGTTGAAAGGTTAAGACCATTACCTCTACCCAAATCGTATTGAATATAATCTAAACCGTTATATATGAATGCTTGATTCATCTTAGTCAAGCCTGAATTAGTTGATACACCCCACGATAGATCTTGCGCTTGGAATAAACTAGGCAAGAAAGCTAAGACACAAAATATTTTTTTCATCTCAAAATATATTAAAAAGCCCCTTTCGGGGCTTTGGTTATTTAACAGATTTCAATTTAAGCTTTAAAGCTTCGTTGAGTTCGTTTTTACCCATCTTACGACCTGAGTCGGTGATGTAATAAATGAGCTCATTTGTTTTTGAATCGAACACAGCATAAAGGCTCGCTTCATCTTTGTAAACCGGCGTTCCGCCGCGCAGGTAGTTTTCATTGTTACGCGCATTAGTTGGCACTTTTTGATAGCCATGGCGGTATTTATAAACCAATACTTTAGTCTGACCTGCCGTTGTGGAATAAATATCTTTTGGTTCAGATTTTAATACAGAATTTACGTCGCTTACTGACATGCCTTTTTCTAACTTGAAAATTTCTTCAGTAGTTGTGGCGTAGTTGTTTAAAACTTTTGCTGGCCCGCAAGAAATTGCT
>JBIIZI010000020.1:0-18018 GCA_044346375.1 Crocinitomicaceae bacterium
AGCCAAAGTTTCCATGGCGCACCAAAAAACCGCGCATTGGGTTGTTGCCTAAGTACCTGAGCAAGCTCATAGCGATCGAGTTTGGTGGTGAGCGGATTATCGAGTGCAATTGTAGTGCTGCGCAACAGGTAATTACCTTGCGGAACATTTTTAGCCATTCTGCAGCTCGCTAAAAGCAATGAAGAGACGACAAATAATTGTACTTTTGAAATCAGACGCATTATTACACAAAAGTAAATAATATTCACCTTGGAAAAGCTCAGTCAGCAAAAGATCAAAGACTTCAAAAAATTGCAGCTCAAAAAGCACCGCAATGCTGAGCAAATGCTCTATTTAGAAGGGGAAACTCTTATCAAAGACCTCCTCAACGAATTCCCTCAACTCGTCTTGACGCTCGTCGTTACCGAAGACAAAGCTCAGCAATACGAAAACTTCAACAAGGAGTTGCTCGTTGCACCTTTAAGTGAGCTCGAAAAACTCACACAGCTCAAGACGCCCAAAAAGGTCAATGCAATTGTAAAGTATCCAAAGAACAAACCTTGGAAGAACGGGCAAAAAGCACTTTTGCTCGATCAAATACAAGATCCGGGCAACCTCGGCACCCTCATCAGAACCGCCGATTGGTTTGGCATACAACACATTTTTTGTGCACCGGGCACCACCGATTACCTCAGCCCAAAAGTGATCCACGCCTCTATGTCTTCGGCTTTTCGCGTCCAAATCCATTACCAAGAACTCGGGCCAATTATCAAGAAGTACGCCGACAAAACCTACGGCGCCTTTATGGACGGCACTGATTTCGAGCAAATTGAACCAAAAGAAATTCAATTTTTAGTTTTAGGACATGAAGGACACGGTATCAGCTCCGAACTCACCGCACTTTTAAAGAAGCGCATTGGCATCCCACAAAAAGGCGCTGCAGAATCCTTAAATGTAGCTGTAGCCGCCGGAATTTTGATGCAACATCTCAGTAAATAAAAGATTTCATTAGCAAGATCAGGGAAAAGGCCGTATTTTTGCCAAATTCCCTTTTTTTACGATGCTAGACCTCGATTTATACCAAGCTAAAAAACTCTATCCTTTTCAAGAAAAGACCGTCAATGCGGTCTTAGACGAACTCCGAAAAAACGGTAGCAATTTCAATTTACTCTATCAATTGCCCACTGGTGGTGGCAAAACAGTCATCTTTTCAGAAATTGCCAAGCGTTACATAGAAGATTCCGGTAAAAAAGTCCTGATCCTCACCCACCGCATAGAGCTATCGATCCAAACATCTAAGCAACTTTCAGCCATTCAAGTACCCAATAAAGTCATCAATTCGGAAGTCAAAACCCTAGAAGACCAAGCCGAATTCACTTGCTTTATTGCCATGGTCGAGACCCTCAATAACCGCCTCAACGAAAACGATCAATTCATTGAAAACGTTGGACTTGTGATCGTCGACGAAGCACATTACAATAGTTTTCGCAAAATTTTTCAGTTTTACGAAGATGCCAACATCCTCGGGGTAACGGCAACACCCTTGAGCAGCAACCGCAACCTTCCGCTCAAAGACCACTACAACAAATTGTTGGTCGGTGAGTCTATCTCTAATCTCATTGGCGAGGGTTACCTTTCTGATGCCGAAACGTATTCTTATGATGTCAACCTACACGGGCTCAAAATTGGCTCCAACGGCGATTTCACGGTAAGCTCCAGCGACCTACTCTACTCGAACTACTTCATGCAAGAAAAACTCATCTTTGCCTATGAAGAAGTTGCCATTGGCGAGAAAACACTCATTTTCAATGCGGGTATCGAAACCTCCAGAAGAGTCGAAGAATCCTTCAAAAAACTCAAATACAACATCCGCCACCTCGACTCCACCTTTTCGGACAAAGACCGCAAAGACGTCATTCGTTGGTTCAAAGAAACCCCCGATGCCATTCTGACATCTGTAGGCATCCTCACTACAGGTTTCGATGAACCCTCTGTTCAAACGATCATCATTAATAGGGCTACGCGCTCGCTCACCTTGTATCACCAAATGATCGGCCGTGGTTCGCGTCGCATTCCCAACAAATCGCAATTCAAAATCATCGACTTAGGCAACAACGTACGCCGCTTTGGTTATTGGCAAGACTACATCAACTGGCAAGACGCCTTCCGTTTCCCTGACCGCTTCTTGGAGTCTCGTATTTCAGAACTCGAAGACATGGAATTCGAAGTCGAATACGAATATCCAAAAGGTTTTGAGCAGTTGATCCGAACACATATTCTAGAAGCATTCTCCATCAAGGAATGCTACCTTGCTTGCATTGACAAAGGTGGCAAAGGAAAAGAAGCTATTGACCTTTCTATAGACAACCATTTTGCAGCTATAGAAGCATCTGCCAAAGACCTCGACCACGCCCTAGAGCTCCAGCACGTGCTTCAAGACCACATCGAGCACCGCGTCAAGCACTACACCAAATGCATCTCCAAATGCACTGACAACTACTTTAAATACCTTCTTGAAACCTACAACCGACAACTCAGTCAGAAAATCAGACTGAACATCGAAGATTGAGGTCCTTTTTTGTAAATTTAGGCCTATGAAAAAGTTGCAACTCTTTTTGTTCTTGTTTTTGTTTGCCTTGAGCACACAAGCCCAAACAAAAATCAAGGCCTACCTCGATACCAAACAATTTTATGCTCCTGAAGTAGGGCACTACCTAGAGGTTTACATCGAATTTGCGGGCTACACTGCCCAATTTGTACCCTGCGAAGGCGGGCAAAAAGCAACAGTAATCGTCGATCTAGCCATTGCAGACTCACTCGGCAAAGTAGTTTTCAAAGATTTTTACGCCCTTGACTCCCCTATTTCCACGGACTCTACACAGAATAACTTCTTAGAAATAGTGCGGGTTCCGCTCTCCAAAGGCAGCTACACCCTAGCTGTTGAACTCGAAGACGCCAACCGAGAAAAGAGCAAAATTTCAGGCACGATCCCTTTTGTAGTGGCTCCTTTGGATCAGCAACTCAGCTTTTCTTCCATTGAACTCGTCGACCTCGCTTTTGTAAGTGAAGAAGCCAGTAGGTTTACCAAATCCAATTATTACATCATCCCTTTGCTCAGAAATTATTTCCACAAGGAGATGAAGATGAATAACTTACCCTACTATACCGAGGTTTACGGAGCAAAAAGCACCATTCAAATCGAGCGCAAAGTGGTTAATGCCGAAACCGGTCAAAATTATCCAGCTTTAGGCTTCACAAAAACCTATCCATTTGAAGGTGAGCCCGTTTTGGCACTCATGCAAGAAATCGACATCTCAAGCCTGCTCACCGGCACTTACCAAATACAATTGCAAGCCAAAGACTTACAAACAGGGCAAACAAGCAGTCAAACCTTTGATTTTGAACGCTTCAACGACAGCGAAATCGCTTTTGACCTCGCCTCCATGGTCATCGACCCTGCTTTTCAGGCATCTATCCCAGCAGATAGCGTTGCTTACTTTTTGGAAAGCCTGATCCCAATTGCAAAACCCGGCGAAATCCGCTCACTCATCGATATTTTAAAAGCCAACGACAGCACCCAAATGCGCCAACATTTACAAGCATTTTGGTACCAAACCGCGGGCTCCAAAGCCTACGAGCAATGGGTGAAATACCAAAGTCAGGTGCGTTCTGTTGAGGTCCATTACGCCAACAACTACATGGAAGGTTTCGAAACCGACCGCGGTCGTGTCTACCTCAAATACGGCCAACCCAACTCGGTGGTGGTGAAGGAATCTTCGCCTAGCGAATACCCTTACGAAATCTGGACCTACGACAAAATCGGTATTTACAGCAACCGCCGCTTTGTGTTCTACAACCCCGACCTCGTGAGCAACAACCACCGCTTGCTCCATTCTGATATGGTTGGCGAACTGCGCAATCCAGCCTGGCAGCAAATCCTCAACAAACGCAATACCGTTAATGGCACCGTCGACGATCCCAATATGCTAAATGTCAAGCATTTTGGAGGCAATTCCACTGACTTCTTCCGTCAATACTAACACCGATGCCAAGCGCAAACGCCATCGTCATTCTCAATTACAACGGTGAACAGCACCTGCAAACTTACCTTCCAAGTGTAGTTGAATACAGCCCCAATTGGGTTATCATCGTTGCCGACAACGCCAGCACCGATAACTCGTGCGCTTTTATCGAAAGTCAATATCCTCAAATCGAAGTCATTCAACTTGATCAGAACTACGGATTTGCAGGAGGCTACAATGAAGCTTTAGCTCAGTTAAAGGGCAAATATGAACTTTATTTCATTCTCAACAGCGACGTTCGCCTCACCCCCAACTGGGACCACCCACTTTTAGCATTCTTACAAAATAACCCCAACACCGCAGCCGTTGGCCCTAAAGTGCTGTGCGAGCGCGCGCCGCAATACTTTGAACACGCAGGTGCCGCAGGTGGGTATCTAGACACCTTTTATTTTCCTTTTTGCCGCGGTCGCATTTTTGAAACTTTAGAAAAAGACGAAAATCAATACGATAGCGCTCAAGAAGTCAGTTGGGTTTCTGGAGCTGCGCTACTTATTCGCGCCCAAGATTTTCATGAAACAGGCGGTTTTGACGCAGCCTTTTTTGCCCATATGGAAGAAATCGACCTTTGTTTGCGCTTGGCGCGGACGGGTAAAAAACTTTACTGTATTCCTAATTCAGTAGTATACCACCTTGGCGGCGGAACGCTCGGCTACGAGAGCCCCCGTAAAGTCTTCCTGAATTTCAGAAATAGTCTCTGGACCATCGTCAAAAACCAAGAGCGCTTTTTAGGTCCACTCCTTTTCATACGCATGGCTTTAGATGGACTCGCCGCCATTCAATTTCTCTTTAAAGGCAAACCCCAACTCACTTGGCAAGTTTTTCTAGCACATATGGCATTATACCGCCATTTTGGTACTTTTTACAAAAAGCGCAAGGCAAGCAAGCACCAACCATTTAAATACCATGGTCTCATCATTTGGGACTACTTCGGCAAAGGCATTCGCCACTTCAGTGCCCTCAATAAACGCAAATTTCATTCATGACAAAATTCAATATTGGGATCTTTACCCTTCTTCTTTCTTTGCAAAGCCTAGCACAGGTTCCTTCCCTACAAAAAGCCAGCGACAAAGCCCAAAATGCTTTTGGTGCCTCTAGAGAAATACCCAAACAAAAAGAGGTCTTCTTGCCCACCATGCTCGTTAATCCACTGATCGGAACCGGCGGCCATGGCCATACCTTTCCTGGCGTATGCGCGCCATTTGGCATGATGCAACTCAGCCCCGACACCCGCTACGACGGCTGGGATGGCTGCGGTGGTTACCATTATTCAGACTCCATTATTTATGGTTTCAGCCACACCCACCTAAGTGGAACAGGAGTTCCCGATTATGGCGACTTATTGCTTGTTCCGCAAAGCGGTGAAGCCAAATGGAAAGGAAAATTCGAAGACCCGAACGGTTATGGCGCTACATTTAGCCATAAAGACGAAGTCGCCAGACTCGGGTTTTATGAAGTGTTGCTTGCAGATGAAAACATTCAAGTCAATTTATCTACCACGGAAAGAGCCGGCATACATCAGTACACCTTTTTGAATGCTACAGAAAAAAAATACATCCTTCTGGACCTCAATTACCGCGACAAACTCACCAAAGGCGAAATCAATATTATTGACAAGCAAAACATCAGTGGCTTTCGCATTTCTGAAGCTTGGGCTAGTGCACAACATTTTTATTTCCATCTGACCACATCAGTTCCTTACATCAGTCATGTGTTGAGGAATGAAAACGGCGAACTCAAGCTCTTGTTGGAATTTCCGATAGATACCCAAGAGTTATCGATCAAAGTAGGGATGTCTCACGTAGATGCTGCTGGAGCCAAAACTAATTTGGAGGCAGAAATACCTCATTTTTCCTTGGCAAGAGTTTACAACGAAAACCTCCAAAAATGGAACCAAGAATTCCAAAAAATCAGTTTGGATGCCGACCGCGAAACGAGTACTATTTTTTATACCGCATTGTATCACAGCATGGTAGCGCCCAACCTTATGAGCGACATCGATGGCCGCTACCGCGGACGCGATCAACATATTCACCAACTCGACAACTTAAAAGACCAGCAATATACCGTGTTTTCACTCTGGGATACCTACCGCGCCAACCATCCCCTTTTCACGATCATCGACCAAAAACGCACAGGCGCCTACATCCGAACTTTTTTACGTCAGTACGAAGAAGGTGGCGACCTACCTGTATGGGAACTTGCCGGCTGCGAAACCGAATGCATGATTGGCTACCACAGTGTAAGTGTCATCTCAGACGCCTACATGAAAGGCATCCGAGATTTCGATGCCAACAAAGCGCTTAAAGCAATGGTAAGCACGGCCAAAGCCAATGAATTTGGCAAGTTAGCGTATGCAAAAAATGGCCTAATTAGTTCGGCAGACGAGCCTGAATCGGTGTCGAGAACACTGGAGTACGCCTACGACGACTTCTGTATTGCCACCATGGCAAGTGCGCTCGGCAACAAAGCAGTGGCTCTTGAATTTGAACAGCGCAGCACAAATTTTGTCAATCTCTTTGACCCCAACACCAAATTCATGCGCGCACGCCGAGGCGCCCAATGGTATGGCCCTTTTGATCCATCGGAAGTCAATTTCAATTACACCGAGGCAAACTCTTGGCAATATTCGCTTTATGCGCCTCAGCAGATAGAACTATTGATCAATTTGCTTGGTGGCCCCGATTCTTTAGAAACTTGGCTCGATCGCCTTTTCACTACAGATATGAAACTCAGCGGCCGTGAACAAGCCGACATCACTGGCCTTATTGGTCAATATGCCCACGGCAATGAGCCTTCACATCACATGGCTTATTTGTACAATTTTACCAATGCGCCGCACAAAACACAGCTATATGTAGACCGCATTCTCCATGAAATGTATCAAAACGCACCGGACGGCCTTTCTGGCAACGAAGACTGCGGCCAAATGAGTGCTTGGTATGTGCTGAGCACCCTAGGCTTGTACCCTATTGCACCAGGTAAACCCGTTTATCAAATCGGCCGCCCGCTCATCAACAGCGCCACTATCAAATTAGAAAACGGCAAAAGCATTTTTATCAATTGCAATGAGCAAGCAAAAGAGCACAAATACATTAAACAAGTTCTATGGAATGGTCAGCGCCTCGAAAAAATGGAAATCAGCCATGAACAACTCATGCAAGGAGGCGTTCTCACCTTTATCATGGGACCCGAGCCCACCCCACGCACAATAGTACAAAAACAAACCACCAATAACGTTCCGGCCTTCTTTGCACCGGTGCCATTTATCAAAACAGAACAACGCGTATTTAATGATTCTTTGCTGATAGAAATTGACGTTGTGCGTTTGAATCAGGGCGAT
Organism: Crocinitomicaceae bacterium; assembly: GCA_044346375.1. Classification (GTDB taxonomy): domain Bacteria; phylum Bacteroidota; class Bacteroidia; order Flavobacteriales_D; family Crocinitomicaceae; genus UBA952. Next base: position 7,402 of record JBIIZI010000020.1, read on the forward strand.
AAAACAAACACAGAGACCCAACTTTTCTATCAAATAAATGGGCAAAAATGGCAAAGCTATCAGCAGCCTTTTTATATCCACACAAATACAAATATCTCCATTAAAGCAGGCTACAAGAATTTACTCGTGAAAAAACAAGGCTTGAATTACTGGAGTGCAGAGGTATCTTCTTCGTTTATTAAAAAAGACCCAAAAGTCCAGTTGCAATTAAACAGCACCTATTCAAATCAGTATACTGCCTCTGGAAAAGATGCACTTATTGACGGACTAATTGGTGGCAACGAATTCAGAACAGGTGATTACCAGGGATATTACAATCAAGATGTCGTGGCTATTATCGAATTTGCAGAAAGCAGAACTATCGAAGAGGTTGGCGTATCTTTTATAAGAGATCAAAAAGCATGGATCTTTTCGCCAAGTAAAATTACCATCGAAGCAAGCTTGAACGGAACGGACTTTGTTGTACTTGCTCAAAAAGATTTACCAAAGGCTGCTCCTACTGACAGAAATCCGTTCAAAGATGAAGTTTTAATTGAATTAGAAAGCGATAAAAAACTAAAATACAAAATGTTACGCTACACAGTATCAAACCCAGGTTTACTCCCGTCTTGGCACTTAGGTGCGGGTAACCCTACTTGGTTGTTTATCGACGAGCTATTGTATCATTAAGTGCGCGGCAAGTAAAATGCAGATTTAAACCAACGGAATGCGGCCTTTTATAATGCCGTAGTTCTGATCTTTAGCACCAAACTTTCTATAAAAAGCGGCAATGCTTTCTTGGTTAGAACCGATAAAATCTAAGGATGTACATTCATCGATATGCTTCTCTATAACGCCGTCTATTAGGAAAACCAAAGCACCTTTCTCTTTACCCTGCGCATTGAGTGTTCCTTTCATAAAGTAAAGTTCTTGTTGGAATTTAAAGAATAGACCTACAGCCAAAAGTTCAGTATTACTCAAAACCCCAACACAAAAGGCTTGTTCTTTTTCATGGGCATTTGCAAATAAAGTTCTTAAACGCAACCATGCGGCTGCATTTAAGTTTCCAAGATTCTCCCCTTTTTGCTCCGTAAAAAAGGAATGAAATGCCGTAAAACTAATGGTAAATAGCGTTAAATTTTTTGCTTTTTTAAGGCTACGTTTGACATTCTCAGAATAACCCTGACGTAGTTCATCTATAGGTTTACCTAACTGCAACACCTGAAACTTACCAGTTGCCAATGGAAATTGACTCCCTTGAGGCAGCGAAATATTTAAATGCAAGAAGTTTTGCTTCTTCAAAAAAACAAGCAATGCAGCTAAATCTGCTTTAGGCTTGCTACCTGTGATATCCAATGACCTGATAAAGAGCGGTTGTAAATAGGCACTTAGCCCCCATTTCTTCACAACTGGTATTCTTAACAGAAGTTGCTCCTCTGCATTTATAACATATTGCCATTGGTGATGCAGGCAATCTTGAACCCAAACCTGCGCAAAAAATCCAAAACGAGTGTCTGAAGCAACTATTTGCTCGTATTGTCGTCTTAGGTCAGGATGTTCAGCTTGTATGCGCATTTGTCACGAAGTTAAGTAAAGCTCAAAAGCAAGCAAGTAAACGTGTGACTTTTTTGCGTATTTTCGTTGAACGCTAATACAATTTAATTATTTCGATATATCATGAAAAAATTCCTTCACATCGCCTTTGGTTTATTGGTAAGTGCAACTGCAATGGCCCAACAACCTGCTCAAAAAGAACAAGAATTCAAAACTCCTGAAGAACGCGCTAAGTTCCAAACTGAAAAAATGGCAAGTGAACTCCAACTTACTGCCGCGCAAAAAGAACAAGTTTATACCATCAATCTAGGTATCGCTCAAAAAAATGAAGGCATTCGCACCAGCACCTTCTCTGAAGAAGAAAAGCGCAGCATCATTAAATCGAACCGCGAAGCACAAATCGAAATGCTTAAAAACGTGCTCACGGCTGCTCAGTTTGAAAAAATGAAGGCTGAAATAAAGGAACAGCATACGCAAGGCGGCAAGGTACACAACGAAAAACATTGATCCCCTTTCAACACATCAAAAAGGCTCCAAATGGAGCCTTTTTTTTTGCTTAATGGAATGAAATCCTAAAATTGAAGGCTTTTAAGATTTAATGAACTTATAAGATTGCCCAACACCTGCGCTTCTGATTTCAATGAGATAGAGTCCGCTCGCCCATGTACTTGCATCTAGTTGGTGTTTCCCGGCATTGATGTGTAGGGTTTGTACTATTTGGCCATTCAGATTGCGCACATTGATTTGAGCTTGCTCCTCATGGCTTTCTATATACAGCACATCCATAAAAGGATTGGGATATACTTGCACCTGGAGCGCGTCTATTTCTTCAACTCCGATATTGCAATTGTTGTTGGCCAACGGCGTCGGAATAATTGTAGCAAAATCTAGGCCTGCATCTGGGCAGCGTGCAAAAGAAATATTGGCTATTTGCGGACCAAAAGCAATTTGATCATGTAAATTGAAGCCGTGTGAGAGGTAAACGTAGTCTCCACCAGCGCTGAGTTTGAAATTGGCATGCAACCCTACTTGGTTGACGTCGTTGTCGGCCCAAACGAGTAAATAGCCGTTGGCTGGAATACTTGTGCCGGCAGGAAAAGCCCAAGCCATAAGGTCAAGTGGGTCGTCAGAAAGATAAAAACCTGCTAAATCGATTGGTGCATTGGTGGTATTGACGAGTTCTATCCAATCTTCGTCTTCGCCATTTAAATCAAAAAGCAAAGAGTCGTTTGAAGCCAATACTTCATTGATGAGTAAAGAACCTACTGCCGGCGCGGGAAAAGCTACGGCTAGGGTATGATATTCATGTTCTGCGCGCGCTGGCGAGAACAAACCTGCATTGGCGTTGTCTGCATAGATGTAATATTCAAAGGTAAGGCCGTCAACCGGGACATCTACACCATAAATGTGGTCGCCTGCGGTGCCGTCGTTGTGAGCGCCGTCGTCATACATTTGAACACGGTTGAATTTCAATTGATGGTTGCCGCGGTATCCTAAATAAACGGTGGTTTCATTGGCGCAAGTTGTATTGATAGTAACTGTTGAGCCGTAGTTTAATGGTGTAGCGCTGGCACCATGCGCACTAATTGAAGGAGCTTGCAATAGATAAGCAGCATTTGTGCTGAAAAACTGTGCGCGGGCATCCATCAATGCTTTGATACCAGGAATGCTGCTCCCTCCGCCTGGGCCACCACCCGCCACAGCAGTAGTAAGGCCATTTAAAAACTGACTGTAGGTGTAAAATTTAAAAGGATCGGCTTGAATAGAGGAGTCTGCGAGGGTCATGAGGCTTTGCGCCCATGTTTCATATTGACCACTGGCAAACATTTCTTGCACCATGGTGCGAACATGTGCCATGTACATGCGCTTGTAGAGCGGGTTGGCCATGATTTGCTTGATGAGCGGATGGTTATTGGAAGTCGAATTCGAAAAAGGATCGAGAGATGAAGGCGTAAAGGTGCCAGAACCTGTACCTCCGGGAAAACCGCCAAAACTCATGTTGACATCCCAAACTGTAGGTACAAAACGACCATTGGCATCCCAACTGAGGTAGTAATTTTGACGAAAAGCGCCGCTGTATGAATCGAGGTTGACCAAAACATTATTAAAGGCTAGCATCCAGATAGAACGGTCGATGTCGAGCAGACCTTCGATGTTCTGAAAATCATTATTGAGTGTATTGCACAAAGCCACTAAACGATTCCAGCCAAAATCAGACTGCAATTCATAACCATTGAAATAAGCACTGCTGTCTGCACCCAGATATTTAAGGTCTGGGCTTGTGCCACCACCGGGGCCAGCTCCACCTACGGGATTGCATTTAAAATAAGTATCGTTGGAATGGTAATAATGTGCTTGATTGAAATCGTCAGAAATTGCTTCGTTATTGGTATAAACCCCACGATACTGACCATTAATGTAAACACGTGTAAAATTAGAACGCGGGCAATCCATGTAGTTTTCGAGGATTTGGTATGACAGGATTTCGCGGATCATGGACGGATCTTTATAACAGTTGGAGAGCTTGATGTCTGTGATTCCGTGGTAATCTTGGTTGGTTTTGATGGTATTGAGCTCTATGCGCAATGGATTTTTTTGGTTACTTGGGTTGTAGGAGCTATTTCCTTTGTAACGCACACCGCAAGAGTCGTAAGAAATGCCATTGATGCGCACGGAGTCGGCATAAATGTAGGTTTCAGTTGCTTCATTGGCGTCGAGTTGTGCATCCCAATTGGAAAACGAAAAGAAAATTTCGATGTCCTGAATGGTATCGCGTTGGTAAAAGTTTTGCGCATTGACATGAAAAAAAGAGCCGGTGCTCAGAAGTAAGAAGAAAAATAGAAAGCGTTGCATAAAAATAGTTTTGTTTAAGTCGGATTCGAGCGCTAGTTAGTTGTAAACTTTTATCTTTGAAACATGAAGTTACCAATATTAAGCCTACTGAGCATTGGCCTGCTCTTTAATAGTTGCGCGCAAACACCTCAAAAAAAGGAGCGCAAGCAAGAAGTTGTTCAAATTCAGACCAAATTTGAATTGCAAGATTTCCTCAAAGAAAACAAAGACCTAGATGCAGCCGTTGAAAAAGTATTTGCGAGTCTAGACGACACCGCAATAGTTGCCCAACTCATTATGCCTGCTGTTGGGCGCTTGGGTCAAGAAAAAGCCACCATTGACCAACACATCAAAGACCGTATTATTGGCGGTGTGCTTATGCTCAACGGCACCAAAGAAGGATTCACTTCTTGGATCACAGACTTCGAAAAACAAAATGCTACCTACGGCAACCTTCCATTCTTATATAGTGCCGATGCTGAGCCGAGTTTGGTCAATCGCAAAATCATGGGTTCAACAGTTGTTAAAAAAGCCAATGAACTCAAGTCAGTTGAAGAAGTCCGCACTTGTGCCCAAACCATCTCCAAAGACCTCAACGACATCGGTATCAATTACAACTTTTCACCTGTAGTGGATATGTCGCCGAATGCAACTGTAGGCTTTAGGAGCTTTGGTGCAGTTCCGGCCAATATCATTCCGTGGTCGGGGGCTTTCATAGAAGAAACACAAGCACAAGGCATAGTAGCTACCGCAAAGCACTTTCCAGGCCATGGCTTGGTTTCAGGCGACACCCACAAAGCGCTCCAAGTAATTGACGGCGAGCTCAAAGAAATCCAAAACTACCCGCCACTTATTGCACAAGGTGTTTTGTCTATAATGGTGGCTCATATCGCCGTTCAAAACAACACTAAATACAACACCAACGGCTTGCCTTCCACTTGCTCAAAAGCTATTGTAACAGATTTACTCAAAACAGAAATGGGCTACAAAGGCCTCATTGTGACTGACGCCATGAACATGGGTGGTGTCGTTGCTGTTCCGGAAGCAGCCTATAAAGCTGTTGCAGCTGGTTGCGATATCGTCCTGATGCCTGTAGATGCCAAAAAAGCACACACAGAATTGCTTGCGCATTACCGCAAAGACGCCGCGTTTAAAGCACAAGTAGACGCTGCTGCCAAGAAGATCATTCGAATGAAAATAGCGCTAGGGTTATTGAGCGCTAAGTAGTCAGGTATAAATCAATTAAACCCTCAGGAGCTTGAATATAGAGCTCCTTTTTTTTGCGCTCTACTTTTTGAATGAGGCCATCGAAAATTGGCACTAAGATTTCGGTGCCATTCAGGTTAATTTGTAGCAAAGGATTGGCTGTCATGTCGATGACGTCTTCTACAACACCAATTGCACCGCGAACGGTGTCAAATACCTGAAAACCGATAATCTCGTGGTCGTAGAAAGAGCTTTGATCTAGCTCAGGCAATATTTCTAAAGGCAAGTAGGCCTTTTTCTTTACCAGGCGCTGGGCAGCTTCTTCGGTTTCAATACCTTCAAATTTAACGGCCGCAAAGCCTTTGTTTTTGAGCTTGAATCCTTCTATAAAGAAAGGGGTGAGTTGGCCGTTGATATCGAGATATAGGGCATCTAAACCCTGGTAATCGGCCGGATGTGTAACGTCTAAAAACAGCGAAACTTCACCTTTGAATCCGTGAAGTTTCGCGATAAGACCTAAATAATAGCAATCTTGAATTTGCATATGCTTATTCAGCAGCAGCTTCTTCAGATGCTTCTTCAGCAGCAGGAGTTTCTTCAGTTGCAGGTGCTTCTTCAGCAGCTACTTCTTCAGTTGCAGGTGCTTCTTCAGCAACTACTTCTTCAGTTGCAGGTGCTTCTTCAGCAACTACTTCTTCAGTTGCAGGTGCTTCTTCAGCAGCTACTTCTTCAGTTGCAGGTGCTTCTTCAGCAACTACTTCTTCTACTTCTGGTGTGTTTTTAGCTTGTACTTCAGCAGCTTTTGCTGCGTTAGCTGCAACCTCGGCTGCCATGCGATCAGCTTTCGCTTTCTCTGCACCTTTCACCAAACCGGTGATTTTGCCTTCGATTTTAGCTTCTTTGTCAGCCAACCATTTGTTGAAACGCTCTTCTACTTGCTCAGCAGTTAGTGCACCTTTTTTCACGCCGTTAAGCAAGTGATTTTTGTACAAAACTCCTTTGTAAGATAGAATAGCACGAGCAGTTTCGGACATTTCAGCTCCAGTTTGAACCCAAGCAAGTGTAGCATCAAAGTCGATGTTGATTACTGCAGGATTAGCGGTTGGATTGTATGTTCCGAGTTTTTCGATGAATTTACCATCGCGTTTTGCACGGCTATCAGCTGCTACCAAATGAAAAAATGGTTTGCCTTTTTTACCGTGTCTTTGTAGACGAATGCGTGTTGCCATTGTACTTTACAGTTTTGGGTCCGAAACCCAGGTTTATAAATAAGTGAATTAAGGGTGCAAAGATAGCATTTTTATTTGAATGCGACAAGTTGTTATTTTCCTTGTGCTTTGAAAACAATGATCACGGTATAAAACATGATCTTGATATCGAGTGCTATACTTCGGTTTTTCATATAAATGAGGTCGAACTTCATGCGTTGTAACATTTGATCGACATTTTCAGCATAGCCATATTTCACTTGCCCCCAGGAAGTAATGCCCGGACGTACGCGGGTGAGCTGCATGTATTGCGGTTCTAAAGCGACAATTTGATCGATGTAAAATTGGCGCTCTGGACGTGGCCCCACCAAAGACATTTGCCCTAATAAGACATTGAAAAACTGCGGAAATTCATCGAGGCGGGTCTTGCGCATGAAGCGCCCGATTGGCGTAATGCGAGGATCACCTTCTGTTGAAAGTTGCGGACCTGCTTTTTCAGCATCGGTGTACATCGTGCGAAACTTAATGATCTTGAAGCGCTTTCCACCCCGCCCTACTCTGTCTTGTAAGAAAAAAATGGGGCCTGGTGAAGAGAACTTCACGGCAAAAGAGGAGAAAATAAAAAAGGGAATCAACAACAAAAGGGCAATAAACGAAAATACGATATCCATCCCGCGTTTGACCGCTCTTTGCCAATAAGGCATGACGTCTGGATTGATTTCAATGAGCAGTGCACCGTAAATGTTGGTCATGTCGACAGAACCTGCAAGAATGCTGTACATGTCGGGGAGCACGCGGATGCGGATATTGCCGTTGTCTATGCGTGCCATAATGGATTGCAAGCGGTCGTGGTCTGAACTTTCTATAGCTATAATGACTTCCTCTACTTCTTTGGAGGCCAAAGTTGCTTCTAAATCGGTGAGTTTACCCAAATGGTGCAGGTGCGACGAAAGGAGGTTGTCACGACCATTGACTTGAATAAAACCTACGAAATCGTTGATCATATTGGGAGCCGACAATAATTCTTGGTATATTTCAATGGCGCGTTCATTACCGCCAATGATGAGTGTTTTAAATCCATGGCCAGCTGCCTTGATGTATTTGATAAGAATTGTCGTAAAGATAATCCTGCCAAAAGAAGTAAGGGTAAAATGAATGATAAAGAGCCAGATGGTCAGTTGGTAGTAGTTTTGGTAACTACGCACTTGGTCGTCTAGTAATAAGGTGAAAAACAGAACGATGGTTCCGAAGAAGGACGCTGCCAAACTGAGGTTGAGCACTTTTAAGCGAAACAAACGGCGAATTTCGTGATACGTACCCTGCAGCATGTAAAAAAGCAACCAAAAGAAAGGTAAAAACAAAACGCCAAGCCAGAAGTTCTCATCGGCGTGAAAAGCCTTGCCTTCTATTTGCACTTGCCGGATATAAAAGAACCAACCCCAAGAGCTACTCGCGGTTAATAAATCTATACAGACCAAAAATGCTATCCAAAAGCGATCCTTCATTAAAAATAAACCACTTTTATGTTGTCGATCAGGATGAAATTATTGGGGATTGTTGCGTCGTAAAAAGACCTAAATGCTTGTATATAACTGGAATTATTGGGCCCAGCTGTAATGACCTCACTGAGATAAATGTAAATTTTCTTCCAACGCAATGCCGTTAAAGGACTTTTGTTCATGGTAATCATGGGATTTTCATTGGTGCCATTGGCATTGACAAACAATAAATAATTGGTGAAAGGAACCGAATTGCAATAATCGATTTCTAGCATGGCTTGTTTGTTCTTTGGAATGCTCAATTGTTGATCTTGATTGGTGTAAGCAACCCAAATGGAGTCTTGAGTACTCAGCGCAACCTTTCCATAATAATTGCCATTGAACCATTTGAGCGTATCATTTGCTAAAATCAGATTTGCTGAAGATGTATTGGGGTCGTCGGTGATTTTGATATTGATGTCTTCGAAATCTTCGATCCAAAAATTGACATCGTCTTTGTAATGCGTTTTGGGTGCAATTGTTAAGGTTTGATTTTTAACAAATACCCCTGTTGTTTCAAAAGGAACCATGTGCTCATTGCGCATTTTGGTAGCGGCAACTCCGTTCACTCGGATTGTTGGATAAATACGGATAGTGGCTGAACCTTCTTTGAGGACCGGTATTTTGAAAGGAACTTCAAATACGCCGATCAGTTGATCATCTACATAAACCCAAGCATCGGTAAGCTTGTGCGTCAGCTGACCTTCCTCGCCATTGAGCGCTGGGTTGGCCTCGAGGGTCCATTCGCTGACTTCCAGCCATGCTGGGTCAGGATTGTTTTTCACGCAAGCGCTGAGTAGTAAACCGACAAACAGTAGGTAGCGATAGGCCATGAAAACGGAACGTGAGAATTGCATTTTTATTGTATGGATTGCATCGTATTTTGAGAAATATATTCTTTGGCGCAGGCTTCAATCTGCAAGGCCAATTGTAGGGCTGCTATACCTGCTTGGACATCAACCCTCGGGACCAATTGTTGTTGGTAGCAATGTGCAAAATCTAGCCATTGCTGCTGCATAGCGTTGTGCGGCTTCACTTGTATAGTGTTACTTTCCGCCGAGCTTGATTGAATCGAAAATTCTTGATTGATCAAATTGAGGTGATAGGCTTCCTGGGCAAGGGTAAGATCGATAGTCCTGGTTCTTTGGGGTGCCATTCTTGAGGCGAATAGCTCGGCAACCATCCCATTTGAAAATGTAAGTTTGGCCCAAACTTCATCTGGGTGCTTACTTTGTTCTTGTTTGGCCGTCACCTCTAGCGTTTCAATAGCTGCCTTATTCAGAGCGAGAACAAGATCGATGTCGTGGATCATTAAATCCAGGACCACCGATACTTCTGAACCTCTCAACTGAAAAGGAGCTGAACGGTTGGACTTCAAAACATGAATCGGCTGGGCTTCAATTTGGCTAAAAAGTGCCATAATTAGCGGATTGTACCTTTCAATGTGCCCCACCTGAATCAAGACCTGGTGTTGTTCTGCTAAAACCTTCAAATGTTGCGCATCGGAGAGAAGTGAACAAATTGGTTTTTCTATGAAAACAGCTTTTGCTGCACGAACGGCCTGCGTGGCCAATTCATAATGGGCTGGCGTACTGGCAATAATAGCTACTGCGTCTGTGTGTTGAAGGAGTTCTGGGTACGAAGCAAAGATGGTAAGCGCTGGGGCTTCGGTGCTGAGTTCAATTGACCTATCTGTATTGTGATCAAAAACACCTGCAATTTGAAAATGTGCAGGTAGGTCTTGCAACACCTTGAGGTGAATGCGACCTAAATAGCCCATACCAACTAAACCGATGCGTATCATTGCGAATTGAAAAAATAAAAAAAGCCATTAATCGGGTGGACTAATGGCTTTGAGCTGATATAGTATTCAAACTTATTTTTTTACCGTATCGACAACCGCTTTGAAAGCTTCTGGGTGGTTCATGGCTAAATCAGCAAGTACTTTGCGATTGAGTTCGATACCACTTTTGTGTACGGCACCCATAAACTGTGAATAGCTCATGCCGTGAAGGCGAGCTCCCGCGTTGATACGGGTAATCCAGAGTGAACGGTAATTTCTTTTCTTTTGTTTACGTCCGGAGTACGCATAAACAAGCCCTTTTTCAATGGCGTTTTTAGCGACGGTCCAAACATTTTTACGACGACCAAAGTATCCTTTGGCCAATTTCATCAAGTTCTTTCTGCGAGCTCTTGACGCGACGTGATTTACTGATCTTGGCATATTTTCTAAATTTTTTGGTAGGGAGTGCTTCTAGGAAGTCTTAGGGACTCAGTACCGGGTTCTACAATTTATTAAC
>JBIIZI010000021.1:0-17842 GCA_044346375.1 Crocinitomicaceae bacterium
GTCGTTCAAGGTGGTTTGTTGTGCTCTAAAAAGGGTGTCAATTTTCCGAATACCAAAATTTCTATGCCATCGCTCACCGAGAAAGACCTCGAAGACCTCAATTACGCACTCAAATTGGGCGTTGATTGGATCGGACTTTCTTTCGTGCGTTCCGCAAAATGCATCACCGACCTCAAAGCCATTATCGACAAAAAACGCAGTATTGCCAAGGTGGTTGCTAAAATTGAAAAGCCAGAAGCATTAGAAAATATCGACGAAATCATCGAAGAGAGCGATGCCTTAATGGTAGCAAGAGGAGATCTAGGAGTAGAGATTCCCTACCAAAATGTGCCACTGATGCAAAAAATGATCATCAGTAAGTCTATTTCAAAAGCGAAGCCTGTCATTGTGGCAACTCAAATGATGGAATCAATGCTGAACAGCCTTACGCCGAGCCGAGCTGAGGTAAACGACGTCGCCAATGCGGTTCTAGATGGCGCCGATGCAGTTATGTTGTCCGGCGAAACATCTGTTGGGCAATATCCTGTTCAGGTAGTTCAAACCATGGCCAACATCATCAAAGAAATGGAGCAGCACCCGAGCATGTACCATAAAGAAGAACTTCCTCCCAAAGGAAATCCGCGTTTCATCTCAGATTCCATTTGTTTCAATGCTTGTCGTTTGGCGCAGCGCGTCGAGGCAAATGCCATCATCACCATGACTTTTTCAGGCTATACCGCCTATAAAATTGCGTCCCAGCGCCCGGCTTCACAAATATTTGTGTTTACCCACAACCGCAAAATACTCACCCAGCTCAATTTAGTATGGGGCGTTCAAGCATTTTACTACAACAAACGCATTTCTACCGACCATACCATTGCTGATATCAAACACATCATGAAAGAAGAGGGCCACCTCCAAATCGGCGATGTCGTTATCAACGTAGCCTCTATTCCACTAGAAGACCTCGGCGGATCCAATATGTTGAAGCTCTCTTACGTAGATTAACGGAAGGCGGCAGCTTTTTATTCGCTTACCTTTACTGCATGAATCAAACTTGGAAACTCCGGGTTCAAGAACCTCTATCTGTTGTTTTACCCCTCGCCGAAGAACTCAAAATTCCACATTTTGCAGCGCAACTTCTTTTGCAAAAAGGCATCGGTAGCCGCGCCGAAGCTGTGCGGTTTTTTAAGCCGCAACAGCACGCTTTACACGACCCATTTTTAATGCGCAACATGAGTTCGGCTGTGCTTCGGCTGGCCCGAGCCATTGCCATGCAAGAGAAAGTACTCTTGTACGGCGATTACGACGTCGATGGCACAACCGCGGTGGCGCTAATGGTTGAACAATTGCAGCTGCTTGGTTTGTCTTGTGCGTATTACATTCCAGATCGCTATAAAGAGGGCTATGGTGTCAGTGAGGCCGGCATAGATTACACTATTCAAGAAGGTTTTCAGCTGCTCATTACACTAGATTGCGGCATCAAGGCGCATGCAACTTTAGCGCGTGCAAAAGCAGCAGGTATCGATATCATTGTCTGCGACCACCACCAACCCGACAGCACTTTACCTCCGGCAATTGTACTGAATCCGAAACAACCAGATTGCGCTTATCCATACAAAGAATTATCGGGTTGTGGCGTGGCATTTAAGCTTTTGCAAGCACTATATATCCACCTCCAAAACGATTTAGAACCGCTCTACAAAAGTCTAGATCTTGTAGCGCTGTCCATCGGGGCTGATATCGTAGAACTGCTCGACGAAAACCGCACGCTGTGCGCCAAAGGACTATTGCAACTCAATGAAGCGCCTAGGCCAGCCTTTTTGGCAATTTTAGCCCTTGCTGCCAAAGCGCTGCCGCTTTCACTCCGAGACCTCGTCTTTATTTTGGCACCGCGCATCAATGCCGCTGGCCGAATTGCGTCTGGCAAGCGCGCCGTAGACTGGATGCTCAGTAATGACCAACAAGTAATAGACGACCTAGCCATTGCCATCAACAACGACAACACCACCCGCCGTACTCTTGACCAAGAAATAACCGCGCAAGCCCTCGAACAAATTGCAGCAGACGAATCTTTTGCTTCTAAGCAATCTACAATCGTTTTTCAGCCCGACTGGCACAAAGGCGTTGTCGGAATCGTTGCTTCACGGCTCATAGAAACGCATTTTAGACCCACAATAGTACTAACTGAGTCAAACGGTGTCTTAACGGGTTCGGCGCGCTGTATGGCGCCCCTACACCTATACCAACTCCTCGAGGCGTGTCAAGCGCACCTCATTCAATTTGGCGGCCACCAATTTGCAGCCGGCCTCACGCTATTACCTGACCAATTGCCAGCCTTTACAGCAGCATTCGAAGCTGCAGTTGTTTCAGCATTGGGCGCGCAACCACTCCAGCGTCAGATAGACATTGACACCACAATTCAATTCAAAGAACTCGGCTCCAACCCTCAGGTTCACTTTCCGCGCATACTTCAAATTCTAGATGCCTTTGAACCATGTGGGCCGGGCAATATGCCCCCTGTTTTTATAGCGACCAATTGTATGGTAGTTGAATACAAAGTGCTAAAGGGCAGCCACCTCAAGCTAAAACTTATGCAACAGGACTCCAAAGTTATTTTAGATGCTATTGGCTTTAAGCTTGCAGCCTATGAAAAAGAATTAGCTGCGGGCGTTTTTGTAGATATTGTTTTTCAGATCACGTCAAATACCTACATGAACCGAACAACACTACAACTCAACCTCCAAGATTTGTGCATGAGCGCCTAAGATTGTTTAAGTTTGCATTATGTTTACAGGAATAATTGAAGATGTTGGAGCAGTAACCTCCATACAAAAAGAGGCTGGAAATATCCATTTTACCATTGCCTCCGTCTTATCTGCAGGTTTTAAAATTGACCAAAGTGTGGCACACAACGGTTGTTGTTTAACGGTTGTGGCTCAAAACGAAAAAGAACATGTCGTTACCGCTATACAAGAGACACTACTCAAAACCAATTTGGGCTCTTGGCAGGTAGGCAGCAAAATCAATATTGAGCGCTGTATGCAGCTTGGCGGCCGACTAGACGGCCACATGGTTCAAGGCCATGTAGATTGTATTGGTACTTGCACTGAAGTACTTGATGAAAACGGTTCATGGCGCTATACTTTTGAACATCCTGATTCGTATGTTACCGTAGAAAAGGGCTCCATTACCGTTAATGGCACAAGTCTAACTGTAGTTGATTCCCAAAAAGGCCGCTTCTCTGTGTGTATCATACCTTATACCTATGAACACACCAATTTCAAGCAAATTGAAGCAGGTATGCAGGTAAATCTCGAATTTGACATCATTGGCAAATATGTGGCGCGTTACTTAGGTTTGCAGCAAGCTTAAGTAAAAAAAAATAACATAAAAAAAGGGCGGCCCGCAGGGCCGCCCTTTTTGTTGCGTATTTATCTATTAGTTGCGAACTGGCGCAGCTGGTTTAGGTGTTGTTCCTGGCGCAGTTGTAGGCGCTGGATCTTTGATTCCTAATGCTTTTTTAGCTACTGAATCGTTAGGTTCAATTTGAAGGATTTGTTCGAAATAAGATTTCGCTTTTTCGAGGTCCTTGTTGGCAGATTTTGAATAGTAATCGGCAACGTAGCGCAAAGACTCTAGAACAAACGCTTTCTTAGATGCTTGGCTGCGGTCTTCTGGCTTAACAATTTCAGTTACTTTCATGTAGTATGGGAAAGCCATCCATTTTTCGTTATTCGTATCCATTTTGTAGTTAGAACGACCACGATAGATATAAGCAGGCACATAAGTAGAATCATTTTGAATCACTAATGTGAAGATGCTATCTGCTGATTTGTAGTCGCTGCGGCCAAAATAATAAGCTTTTCCAAGTTCGTAAAGCTCTGGCGCCAATAGTTTGCCATTCTTTTGACGGCGAATTTCGTAGGCGCTGATTACTTTATCAAACATTTTGTTTTTTGTATACAATTTAAGAAGATCATTAGCCAATTCTTTGTAACCTGCTTCGTTCATAGAAGCAGCTTTTTCAAATGCGATAATTGCCAAGCTATCTTGTGCTTTCTTTTGAAGAATTGTACCTCTAACTTTATAATCTTGGTAGTTGATTTTGTCTTGTGGTACCATTGTAAAGAAACGGTCAGATGCCGCCAAAGCTTTGTTAAGGGCAAGGCTATCGGTAGTACAGTCATTGTATGCAAAAGTGTAGAAGCGCTCGATAAAGAAATTTTGAACACCACCTTTAACTAGAATGTCTAATTGTGGAATCATTTCGCACCATTGTTTGGCGCCGTACAATGCATTCACATAGCGGTATCTTGAGTCGAGGTTGTTATTGAGCTCGAGGTATTTCTCCCAGTTTTCAATTGCTTTTTTGTTTTTGCCAAACATCATGTAAAGCTCAGCGTTCAAGCGGTAAGCAGGTGCGTAAGTAGGATCGATAGCTTTTGCTTCGTTATACATTTTGTTGGCCTCTTCTTCGTTGCGTGCACGCTGATAAATAAGTGCCTTACGAACGATACCACGTGGAGATTTCGGATTGATCACCAAAACCTGGTTGTATGCTTTCAATGCCTCTGAAGCGTCAGAAGAGTTGCGTGCATAAAGCGCATCGCCTTTCAACAAGTAGTTGTCTTCGTTGGTAGGATCTTTCAAGATCGCTTCTTCAAGTAGGATCAGTGCTTCGTCTAGTTCTTTTTTTGGTGCTTCAATGTAGATTTCAGCTATACCTCGGATTACTTCTGCTTTTTTAAGTTTGTCTTTTTTGGTTAACAAAAGTGCTTTGGTAAACTCAGCTTTTGCTTCAGTTGTTTTTCCATCTAACCATAGCACACGTCCGTAGCCAACGAGTGGCAAGGCGCGGAGCTTGTCTACTTCATAGCCTTTTTTCCACATCATTTTTGCGGAATCAACTTCTTCCATTTCAAAGTAGCAATCGCCGTAGTAAAAATAGTTTTCACCATTAATTGGATCGGCTGCAACCAATTTTTTAAAGTCGTTGAGCGCTTCGCGGTAACGTTCGTTTTCTGTTTTCGCGTTTGCAACTTGTAAGCTCTGAGCATAGTTGAGCCCAGAAATCAGAAGCGTACTGAAGAGTAAGATGCGTTTCATGTCTGTTTATTTAACTTAAATTCCGGCCAAAAATAGCCTAGTTTTTTGGGATACAAAAATTGTGCCCCTTATTATTTTTTATAAAATTATTGTAAAACAAGTCGAACAGGAGTGAGGGCAGGTACTAAACCCGACTTCTGAATAATGAGTTGACCTTTGTCGTCTTTTTTCATGAACAAGACAAAACCGGTATGAAGGCCAGATCTACGGCCTTTATTAATGACCCAGATGTCGCGAATGAGTGGATATTCTTTGGTGTAGATAAAACCAGCATATGGTTTGCAGGCATCAGCCGCATTGGTAGTGTATACTGATGCAACTTTGAGCCCATCCATAAACTCCATAGAAGTGGGGTCGTCTTGATCAGATATCCAGTTAAGGCCGATAATGCCAATTGCATTTGGATGCGTTTTAACGTAATTAATGACTTCTTCATTGGATTGAAGCGCGGAAACACCATTGCCTAATTTTTCAACTTCAAGCATATTGGTCATGAAGTTGAAATTGGCTGAGCCATTTTGATCAAAGACAACTTGGTATTGGGCCTTTTGGGCTTGCGTAGCTGTACTGTTGGGATAGTTTTGCGTCAAAAGTTTTTTAATTTGCCCCACGCTCAATACCGAATCTTTATTGCTTGGGTGCATGATGATTACAATAGCATCTGTGGCAATTTTGTCGCTGCGGTAGGATACATTCTTGCTTTTGAGGTATTCTTTTTCTTTGTCATTAAAGTTGCGTGAAACCACAATTGTTTTGGTCTTGTTGGCGTAAAATGCATCGATGATCTCATTTTCAGCGCCGTAGGTGGCCGTGACTTTGGCTTTTGGGTACTGACTTTCAAAAGTAGCAATTGAGGTGCTGAACAACGGCTTAAAGGATTCTTCCACATAAATATGGGCTTTGCCGCGGCCATGCGCATCTTTTTGATAAACAAATGGGTTGTTGTTGCTGTCGCAAGCACTGAAGAGCAGTGCAAAAAAGAGAAGGAATCCGCTTGTTTTCATCAGTTTTGTTTGATTTTAAAACTATTATAAACACGCCAGCCTCGAAAAGCACCATAGCCGATAAATACCACCACTAAGACATTTTTGCGCCATGGTTCCATCGCGATGAGGTCGGTGGTGAGCAGCACAATTGCAAAACAAATGCAAAGTACTACAACCAATAAACCTAGAGAGAGCTGTACGTATTTCATATTTTTTAGGGAAAAAAAATCCCCATCGAGATGGGGATTTAGTATTTGTTGAATTGGACTATTGGGTGTCGTAGATAATTGGAACGCGTACCCAGAGCCTTACCGGACGGCCTGCATTTTTGGCAGGAGTCCAATTTGGCATTTGGTTAATGATGCGAAGGGCTTCTTTGTTACAAGAAGGACACTCAACAATTGGGCGTTCAACACTTGCATTGGAGATGCGACCGTCTTTTTCTACAACGAAGCGCACTACAACCCGTCCTTTGACACCTAATTCAAGGGCTTCGTCAGGGTAGTTGATAGTGGCGTTGATGAACGCATTTAACTTGTCGTATCCACCAGGAAACTCGGCGTCTTCTTCTGCGACATCTACAACTGCTTCTGGTAGTTCAGGCTGAACATCTGTCATGCCTGGGCCGTCTTCTTGGGTATTTGGCAGACCCCAGTCGGTGTCACCTTCGTTGTTTTCAGTTGAGATAGTGGTGTTCTCTAACTCAGCTTGTGATACCAACTCTTCCTCAACGTAGTCGTCTTCGGCTACTGGTGCAATAAACGCGGTTGTTTGCGTCATTGGCGGCGGCGGCGGAACGTCAGGTGGGGGTGGCGGTGGAACATCTTCTTTAGGTGGTGCAATGGTGAAGTTTTTATCACTCACCTTTGGCTTCTTCACTTCTTCTTTTGGAAGGTTCTTAATGATAAGGGTAGCAACAAATGCTAATGCTGCAAGGGCAACAAGGCCGCCCAAAATGAGCGTCATGCGTTTGTTGTAGCCTGAGCGAAGTACGTAGGCGCCATATGCGCGGTTGCGGTGGGCAAATACGGCTTCATTGCGGCTTACGGAGGTAATGGCTTCCCAGTTGCGATTGACGTAGTAATCGAATAGGGAGAAACCTGTTACAAGAGCGACGATAACATAAATGACTGTCATGACCTTAGTTTTTTTCTTTTAACAATTCTTTCTCTCCGGCTGACAAGTCTGTGGGTGCAATTACACCTACACTTGCAATCTTGAGTTCGTCCACTAGATCAATAAAACTTTTGCAGAGTGCTTTGTCGTCGGTTTTGATCAAGACCTTTACGGCCTCTCTTTTAATCGTTAGATCATTGAGCTTTCTGTCGTAGGTAGTGTCTGCAATTTGTTTACTGTCAAGCTTCTTATCAAGTTCAACCTTATTTCTTATAACGTAATCGTTCCAAGAAGCTAACAATTTTCTTACACTATTTTCTCCGGATCCAAAATTTGCTTCAGTTAACTCAGTAGGACCATTATCTCCTGGTCTAGATTTTGGGTAAAATTCACCACGGTAGTAGTAAATTTTGTCGTCGGATAGGATGAAGGTAGCAACGTTGTTTGCCTTAGGCGCATCAATGTTTTCTCCATCTTTGGGTTTTGCGGGGTAGTTGAGTGGCATCACCTTAGGCTTGCTAAAGGTGGAAGTCAAGACGAAGAACGTAAGAAGGAGGAACGCGAGATCGACCATAGGGGTCATGTCTACGTGCGTTGATCCTTTCTTGGCTCTTTTCTTGCCTTTGCCGTGGTCGCCACCGCCGCTTTCTGCGATTTGTGCCATGTTTGTTTAGTTAACCGGAATTGCTTCCGCAGAGGTTACAAAATTCAAATTATTCAAATTCAATTCTCTGAATACATCGATCACTACTTGCGCATCTTTGTACAAGGTTTTGGAGTCTACGCGCAAAATGAATTTTGGCTTGAAGTCTTCCATTTTGGGTTCACCACCTTTGAGCTTCGCTTCTTCGAAAGCGGTGCGGCCGGTGTTGCCAGCAGCTGTTGCTGCATATGAAAGCCAATCTAAAAGTTCATTTTTTGTAGAATCGGTAGGAATCCCTTTTGTTGGGAAACTTGCACGTTTTGCGGCTTCGGTGTTCATGTATGCAGGAAGTTCTTGCATGGTACAACCAAAGGTTGACATAAAAGAAAACTCTTCGATTTTCTCCTCACTAAGACCGATCTTATATTTTTGGAGCATATTGTTGAGCATTTCTTTGCGGGCTTCGGCATCGGAAAGGTTGAAGAACACGCGGCCGTCTTTGTCTAGGGTAACCATCAAGACGTTTTCAGGGATGATTTTATCACTGATACTGGATGGTGTTTCTACGGTTACGGGTTCGGCATTTCTGAAGGAAGCCGTCAACATAAAGAAGGTTACAAGCAAGAACGCCAAGTCCACCATAGGCGTCATGTCTATGGAAGGAGTGCCTTTGGGCATTTTGATTTTTGGCATTGCTTGAGTTTTTACTTAATGATGAGTCAATTAGTTGTTGGCTGCGAAGTCTTGAACAATCGTAAAGCTTGCTTCATCGATACCGTAGGTCATGGCGTCGATTTTTGTAGAGAAGAAGCTGAATGCGATGATCGCGATTGTTGAACCAGCAATACCAAATGCGGTGTTGATAAGGGCCTCGGAGATACCTGTAGAAAGTTCTGCAGTATCAGGAGCACCTTGAGACATCGCAGCAAATGAACGAATCATACCAAGTACAGTACCGATAAGACCGATAAGTGTTGAGATCGATGCTGTCGTTGAAAGAACAGGTAAGTTTTTAGAAAGCATTGGCAACTCTAAAGATGTAGCTTCTTCGAGTTCTTTTTTCAAAGCTTCTAATTTTTGTTCTTTGTCCATGTCGTTCTCTTTGGTCATTTGTTGGTATTTCACCAAACCAGCACGAACAACATTGGCCAATGAGCCGCGTTGAACATCACAAGCTTCGATAGCGCCGTTGAAATCTTTGGCAGCCATGAGTTCTTTGATTTTTTCGATAAATAAGTTTGCTTTTCCTTTACCGTTAGCTAACAATAAAGTAACCAAACGCTCAATCGTGAAAATTAATACGATAAGGTTGATCGCAACAAGACCTGGTACGATAAAACCACCTTTGTAGATAACCCCCATTAGGTTTCCTTCTACTGGTTCAGCTTCTGGATTTCTGTCCACGAAGTTTCCTGGGTCACCAAAAATGTACTTGTAAATTAAAATACCTGCAATAAGTGCAAGTGCAATAGCCAGAAACGCAACAATTGCTGAAAATCCCCCGGCGGTTTTTTGTTTTTTGTCCATAATGATCGTTTTTAATTTTTCATTTTTACAATTGAACGCCAAATATAAAAAAACTTTAGCCCCTTTTCAAAACGAAATTTCAATGTTTCCGAAAGCCTAACGCAGAATTATTGTCTTTCTAACACAAAGTGCACGATTTTGAGCCAATTATGAGTGAAATAATAAGGCTTTGTACACGTTCAAAAAATGAAAATTAATATAGATTTAACATTGTTTTTTGAGAAAACGCATTGAAAAGTTGGCGTCAATAAAAAACCCCTACTTCATGAGAAATAGGGGTTTAGGTGAGGTCTCAAGCAGATTCGAACTGCTGTAGACGGTTTTGCAGACCGGTGCCTAACCGCTCGGCCATGAGACCATCAGGATTGCAAAGATAAGAAATTTTACAGTTTCAAAAAAGTCAAACCTAGAACTTGATGAGTTTTTTTGATAATAGTTGCCCATTGAGCCTTGCCGAAAGAAAATAGACTCCTTTTGGTAAATTCATCCAATCTTCTTGTGCAGCACCTAAATGCAATTGTGTAAGCCCTGCTTCAGGCCGTATTTTGTATTTGAGTTGCCCGCTTGCGTCATAGATATAGATGAGGTCTGAGGCTTTGAAGCTTTGGGGAAATGTAAGTGTGAGCTCATCGGCAAATGGATTCGGATAGGCTTGAATTGAGCTGTTGTCATGGATGGGATATTCTGTCAAGGATGCACTAATGAGCGTTTCGAGGTCGTAGGTTTCATCGCCGGGTTGGTAGGGCAGATAATGAAAATAAGTCAGGAACATTTCATCGGTGGTATTGAAACCACTGTAAATATCTTGCGGA
Organism: Crocinitomicaceae bacterium; assembly: GCA_044346375.1. GTDB lineage: Bacteria > Bacteroidota > Bacteroidia > Flavobacteriales_D > Crocinitomicaceae > UBA952. Next base: position 10,173 of record JBIIZI010000021.1, read on the forward strand.
GGGCTATGTGGGTTATTAGGATTATTGGCAGTGTTGTCATAGCTACCTTCGCTTTTGAGTTTGTATCCAGGTGGTACTTTTTGAATGTATTTAAAGAAGTAGAAATCTTGCCACATGAAATCCCATTTAGGAACATTAACAAACTTAATTGTGTCGGCGCCCGCTTTGTAAGCATAGGCTTTGATATTGGTGCCTAACAAATGCATATGCGGAAATACAGAAAGTACAGAGTAGGCTGTTGGCACAGTGCCTCCACTTGGTGGATAAAACGCATTGAGGTCTGTAATTTGGTTGGCCGGAAGGTTGAAATTGTAGTTCGCGAGTAGGGGGCCTGCATTGATTTGCCGCACATTGGTGGTGCCTACTGGATAAAAATGTATGATGACTTTAGTAGAATCATATAAGCCATAGGACCCCATGGGGTAGTGCATCGCAAAGTAAATGGAAGATCCGGGTCCGATATCCAAACCTAATTTGATCGGATCGGCGGAAGGTAAAATCATGGGTGTAGCACCAGGTGTGTAGCCCGTAATGAGTTTGGTGCCACCGTTGCTAGGGCTGGCGCAGTTGCCGCCAATGGTGTCGGTTGCCTCTATGCTTGTTGGGTCGAGGTATACCAAGCAGTGGTGTACAATTTCGCGGTTACCTGGCACTACTTCGACCGCTTTGATGATGCGATTTTGTGTTAGGTTGGTCGGGACATTGAAACAAACGTAGTCGTCTTGAGAGGTAGCTTTTGACATGTATGTCGGGATTTGTACTTGCAAATCGCCATTACCTAAGAAGGTATTCGAGGTGTAAACCGGTGGTGGTGGTGTTTGATTGGCATTTCCTTCTTGTGCGCCATTGTTGAGCCAGCTCATAATGGTGGTTTTCTCTGAAGAGGAAAGCGCCCGGTTGTGTTGGTATTGCTGGTAGTTGTTGTCTGGTGGCCAGGGCGGCATTTCGCCTGTGTTGACGCATTGATAAACCGCAGCGGCCAGGGGGCTCACTTCAGCGTGGGTCATTAATGAAAACGGCGCGGCGCCACCCGGATGGTGACAAGAAGTGCACTTATTGTAAAATATTTGTGCTACATCGCTGCTCCAGGTTTGTGCTTGTAATAAGAATGTGGAGCTGTAAAAAAGTAAGAAGCATATTTTTTTCATAATGTGGGTTAACGTAAAAGTTGAATCTTGGTTCGCAAAATTTGTTTGTTATGAAATAGTACCTCTACTATATAAAGGCCGTTCACTTGGGTTTGTAAACCTACTTCAAAAGAGGGCTTATTAGCCCCTTCAGCTTCGTGGATCAGCACTCCAGAAACATTATAAATGCGCAGTGATTCAAAACCATTATTGGTTTGAATTGTGAAGTTTCCGTTGTTGGGGTTAGGGTAACATTGAAGTTCATTATTGACTAAAAGTTCGTTGATAGCAGCACCCGAACACGCTTCGTTGCTCGGTGTTCCGTCGCAGTAGGTGGTTGGGTAAAGAAAAGCTTGTTGCTGCATTTCGTTGGCAGGTAATAAAACAGTTTGCGTACAGCCCATAACCTCGACAAGGAAGTCGCGCACGAAGCGCTCTGTGCTGTCCATGTAAGCTGCATTGTTCAAATAGGGCACATGCGGCGCATTATTGAACGTATAGAATTGATTCGTTACGCCAATTGCACAAGCGCGCTCGTGCAGCATTCGGCTGCCATCAAGGTACATGAGTGGTGTGCCAGGATTCACTATACCACGGTTGTAGGTAACGGTACCGTCATTGGTACCGTGGACCGAACAAAGCGGCACGTCGCCAGTTTCTAGCCAATTGTATTGTGCCAATGCTCCACAACCATTGATAACCGCATGAACTTTTGTCGAATAACCAGGATTGCCAGAGGTGCCTTCCAAACCACCAAGGTTGGCCAAGGCTCCGGCGCTCATATATGCACTAAACTCGCAGGCGTCATTGAGGTAGGCAACATGTAAGGCAGTTATTGCACCTGCAGAGCTGCCGCCAATAAAGATATGATTGGTATCAATCTTGAAAGTATTGGTGGTTTGTGCATCTTTATAGAAGTAGCGTATGGCGGCCTTCAGGTCTTGAACGGCACGCACCACTGCTTTCACTGCATTTGTGGAGTCAAACGGAAAGAATCCCAAGCGGTAATCGATACTAGCACAGGCATATCCTTTTTTGGCAAAACGCTCTGAAAGCGCCTTTACGTCTGGGTCAGTTTTACTGCCGGCAACAAAACTACCCCCGTGTACCCAAATAATCAGGGGCCTTGCACTTAATGTATCGTTGGCGGGTTCGTAAAAATCGAGTTTGAGTGTGGTATTGGAATTTGACCAGTTGCTATTTTGACCGTAGGTAAGGTTGCTCGTGAGGTTGAACTGCGTAAAAACGCTTTCTGCATAGCGGCCACTGGCACATGGGTCTTGAGAAAAACAAAAATTCGCGCCTAAGAAAAGGATGCAAATAAGAGTGGATAGTTGTTTGGTCATAGTGTTATTTTGGTTCTAATTTAATGAAAAATCAAAATTTAGCCCTGAAAATCACTTACTTTGCTTAAAAAGCCATTCTATGTTTCGCTACCATTTGCTGCTCATCCTTTTTTATTCCTTAGATTTTCTTGCCCAAGATTTACCTGCTTATCAATTATATGACAGCAAGGGAAAGAAGGTTTCATTTGAAAAAATGGTGACTGCTACCAACTACAGCCAGTTGGTCTTATTTGGGGAATTTCACGATAACCCTATTGCACATTGGTTGCAATTAGAACTCACTCAAAAAATGTATGCCACACATGGTGCTAATTTGCAATTAGGTTTTGAAATGTTTGAACAAGATCAGCAAATGCTGCTGAATGCCTATCTAAACGGAGCCATCCCCGAAGAAAAGTTAAAGGACACGCTCAGACTCTGGCCAAATTACCAAACCGATTATGCACCTTTAGTTGAATTTGCCAAAGCAAATAATCTTTCTTGTGTAGCCTCCAATATTCAACGAAAATATGCGAGTTTGTTATTCAAAAAAGGAAGAGCTGCACTAGACACACTTCCCGAAACGATCAAACAGCAAATGGCACCGCTAACGTTTGCGTTCGACACAACACTTAGTCAGTACCAAGACATGAAAGAAATGGGTGCGCATATGGGGCCAGGAATGGGCTGGCGCATGGTGGAGGCACAGGCAATTAAAGATGCTACAATGGCTCATTTTATTTTACACAATCCATGGCGCAAGCCAAATACTGTTCATTTGCATTTTAACGGTGCCTATCATTCAGATTTTCATCAGGGAATCATGTGGTATGTGCAACAAGAAGCTCCACATTTGAAAATTCTTACGATTACAACGGTAAGTCAAGACGATGTGATGAAATTAGAAAAGGAGCATTTGGGCCAGGCAGATTATATCATTTGCGTGCCTAGCAACATGACGTCTACACATTAAATTATTTCAAAGGAATGCCGCGGGAGCTTACCGGACCAGAGGCCTTGCTTTTTTGAAGGCTGAACGTAAAGGTAGTTCCGATACCAACGTTGCTAGTGACCTGAATTTGCTGTCCATGCGTTTCAATAATGTGCTTCACAATTGCCAATCCTAAACCAGAGCCACCTTCATTGCGGTTTCTGCTTTTCTCGACACGGTAAAAACGCTCAAAAAGACGAGAAAGATGCTGAGGCTCGATGCCGGGGCCGTTGTCTTTAAACTGTATGTTGTAGGTGTCGTCTATTTGCACAATACTGACGCACAACTCACCGCCATCTTTGCCATAAGCAATTGCATTGGTAGTTAGGTTCAAAAGGACTTGAGAAATTTTATTGCGATCGGCATTCACAAAACAATAGGGGTCTGACGTATCCATAAGGAGTGTAAATTGCTTTTCTTTTGCAATTAACTCGAGTGCTTCATAGGTTTCTTTAATGAGCTCTTGGAGGTCAAAACTTCTGATGTCGAGCGGTATGCGTTCGAGTTCGAGTTTGGTAAGCTGATCGAGGTCTTCAAGAATGTGGGTCATGCGCTCTGTGGATTTAGAAGCGCGTTCTAAGAAAGTTTTAAGAATAGCAGGATCTTCCATTCCGCCATCGAGTAAAGAATCGATGTACCCTTGTATAGAAAAGACTGGTGTTTTGAGTTCGTGGGCTAGATTTCCTAGAAATTCTTTTCTAAATGCGGCTTGTTCTTGGAGTTTTTCAATTTCTTGATTGCGCTTTTGTTTCCATTCCTTGACGTCTTGCTCTCCTTGTGCAACAAGTTGGTCAATTGTTTGGTCATTGCGTTCTTCCGTATCCATATTTTGGATACTTCTATAAATCAAACTCATGCGGTATTGCAAAAAGCGTTTGATGATGTAATAGAAGATAGTATAGGCAAAAATCCCGGTGACGAGCGGGATTAAAAAGATAAGCGTCTTGCTTAAAGTTACAAATTCGAGGTGTACGAAAAGAGTGAATAAGAAGCTCAGTACGTAGAATAAAATACTGCCACTCAGGATTAAGAAACTTGGTCTAGCTTTTCTCACTTGTCATTGAAGGTATATCCGACGCCTTTTATGGTACGAATATACGCATCTCCAAGTTTTTCGCGCAATTTTCTAATATGAACATCGATGGTTCGCTCCCCAACAATGGTGTCGTTACCCCATACAACAGCCAAAATTTGGTCGCGGTTGAAAACCTTTCCGGGTCTGGAAGCGAGTAATTCGAGTAATTCAAATTCTTTTTTTGGTAATTGGAGCTCTTTACCTTCGAGTTCTACGACATAGCGGTCGCGGTCAATGGTAATATTAGCAGCTCCTTCAGCTCCGCCTTTGTTTTTGAGACGGCGTAACAAGGATTCTATTTTACTGATGAGTAAGCGTGGTCTGATTGGCTTGCTGATGTAGTCGTCGGCGCCAGCTTCAAAACCTGCAATTTGTGCGTAATCTTCTGTTCTGGCTGTTAAAAAGGCAATAACAGGTTGCACCATATTGAGGTCCTTACGGATCACCTGACAAGTCTCTATGCCATCCATTTTGGGCATCATGACATCAAGCAAGATGAGGGAAGGATTGATTTGTTGCACCAAGCGCAGCGCTTCGATCCCATTTGTTGCTGTAAAGACTTTATAGCCTTCTTTGCGCACGTTGTACGATAAAAACTCTAAGATATCTGGTTCGTCATCAACGATCAGTATGGTATGTCCTTTTGTGTTTTCCATCGCTATTTCAGTTTAAAAAAAGAGGGGGCCTAAGCCCCCTCAATGTGTGTGCTCATTATTTGCGAATCAAGAGGCGTTTTACACCCACTTGCTCAGCATTGATCAATTGTACGGTGTAGCTTCCTGAAGAAAGCATGCTTACATTCACAGGAAGTAAAACTGAACCTACTTCATTGAATGTTTGCGTGTAAACCAAACGACCTGTTGCATCTAGGATATTCAAGGTGCCAGTAGAGTTGTTTTCAAAAGCAACCAATACTTGCTCTGCAGCTGGGTTAGGATACACTTCAAAGTTGATAGCTTGTGTTTCTTCCATGCCAACTTCAATAGAGATCTCGAATGTTGCTGTACTTGTACAGTTACCGTTGATAGCTGTAAGTACTACCGTGTAGGTGCCATTTGCAGCATAAGCATGTGCTGGCGCCATGGCTGATGAGTTGGTGAAGTCACCGAAATCCCAAGAGTAAGAAGTTGCACCTGTTGAAGTGTTGGCGAAAGTCACTACATTACCTGCAGTAGTGAAAGAACCAGCAGCTGTTGGAGTTGCAGTGAAGGTAATGTTGGTGGCAGCAGACTGACCTACACCGTTACAAGCATTTGCGTTAGTTACAGTAACAGAAACAGTAGCTGTATTCGTTACTTGAATGCTTTGTGTAGTTTCACCTGAAGACCACAAATAAGAATCAGCCGCTGATGAGGTAACCGTTACCACATCTCCAGAACACGCTTGTGTACTAGTTGCGCTGATAGTTGGAGCAGGAGCGCTAGAAACGTTCACTGAAATTGGAGCTGAAGCACTTGCACAACCGTTGGCGTCAGTTACTGTAACTGAGTAGTTGCCGGTTGTTGAAACTGTAATAGTTGCTGTTGTTTGGTTGTTAGACCATACGTTACCAGTTGCTGCGCTTGAAGAAAGATCAACAGAACCACCGGTACAGAAAGAAGTTGAACCACTTGCTGTAATTACTGGTGTTGCAGGAAGCGCATTGACAATTACTGTAATTGCAGCACGCATACTTTCGTCGTTGCCAAGATTAGCTTGAGAAACGTAGTATGTGTATGTGCCAGCTGTAGTTGTACTAGGTACAGGAGCTGTAGTGGTGTAGGTGCCACCAGTGGCTTGTGTATACCAACGAAGTGAGTTGCCAGTTAAAGCGGTTGCGGTGAGCGCAGTTGCAGTTGCGCCTTGGCAGTAGGTATAGCTAGTTGTAGCTACTACAGGAGTTGCGATAGAATAGAATACAGGGTTCATGAAAGTTGCACCTGTAGCGGCTACTGAACCTGCACCCAAGCGAGCATCAGGAGTTACACCATAAGGAGTAAACAAGTTGACCCAGTTGACTTGAGCAAGGGTTTGTGTAGAATCGTTGCCATCAATACCCCACCAAGAGTTGTACCACGCAGCAGTAGCACCTCCAGAGTTAAGAACGGTATTCGTGTTGTTTGAACTCCATGTTGGTTGCGCAAAGTTGGTCAAAACGTTATTTACGAATACCATTGTATCGCCATTTACGTTTGCTACAACAGGAGCACCTTCGATAGACAAGCCTTTTTCCCAACCTGTTACCAAAGAGTTGAGAACCGACACCGCTGAATTACGACGTAAACGGAATGCTTTTTCGAATTTTTCACCTGTAGGAAGTGCAGTAGTTCCGTTACCTTTTGCGCCAACTAGTGTGACGTTAGAGAATACAGGACGTGTTTTAGGTTGCGCAGTTGAACCTGCTGCATCGTTGTCACATTCAAAAGCGTTTGAATCACCTGGTGCATCATAAAGATCTTTATCGCGGATAGAAAGTGCAAATTGCACTTTGCCTCTGTAACCGAAGTCACAGTCAAAATCGTCGTCTAGACCACGGTAAGCAATGAGGTGCTTACAATTCACTGTTCCGCCAAACCACTCAAAAGAGTCGTCGCCAGAAAGCGTTACCTGTACGTAGTCTACGGTTGTTAGGTTACCTACAGAACCGAAGGTAATACCATTGATTTCTTTGTTTGGCTCGAGTGCAATACCTGCAAACTCTACGCGGACGTAACGTAAAATACCAGAGTTGTCGTTGTCAAAGTTACCACCGAACTGAGAGTCAGTTGTAGGGACAATTCCTTCGATGAAGGCAACACCACCTGGTTGGTTGTTTTTTGCCAAACCTAGAATGACCAAACCACCCCAGTCACCTTCATTACGAGCGCCAACTGCTTCGTTTGAGGTAAATACAATTGGGTTGGCAGCAGTTCCGTCGGCAATAATTTTGGCGCCGCGGGTAATGATAAGCGTTCCTTGTGTTTGTTTATCACCACGGATAATTGTACCAGGAGCAATAGTTAAGGTAGCGTTGTTTTTAACATATACTTTATTCATGAGTTTGACAACACCACTCCATGTTGTATTGGTGGTGATGTCAGCAGAAACTGTAGTAACTGTTGTTGGGTAAACAGTTGTTTCTGGATCGAAGTTAGACCAGCCAGAAGTCCAGTCAGTTGCCGGTGTGTTGTCGG
>JBIIZI010000022.1:0-17627 GCA_044346375.1 Crocinitomicaceae bacterium
TCGTTGCCGACTCCCTGCACATTTCAAATTTTGCTGACCTCACTATTTATGTAGCGCGCGCCGAACACCTCGACCGCCGCATGCTCAGTATTCCTGCAGGCCTTTACCACGACAAAAAAATCCCTAACATGGCCGTTTTGGTCAATGCCACCGACCTCATGGGCAAAGGCTATGGTTACGGCTACGGTTATGGTTCGGGCTACGGTTATGGCTACGGCTACGGCTACGGTTATGGCTATGGCCAGCAATATGGCTACGGTTATGGCTATGGTTCAGAATATTTCGATCAACCAAAAAAGAAGAAAAGCAAGTTCCAGCGTTTCCTAGAAAAGGCTTTCCCTTTTGTTCGCATCTTGCGCAAGCGCTTCGGCAAGAAGAAATAAGCTGCAACTTTCATATCAACTTTTCAAACCCCACTTCTGTGGGGTTTTTTGTTTATTGGAATAAGCGTATTTTTACCACATGAAAGATTTGCTGCTCGTTGTTCTACTTTCTTTGTTTTCCTTCACCCTAAACGCCCAAGTTTCTGGCTCTGAGTCCGTTTCCCTGCCTGTTGTCGGGGTGCACTACGGCGGCGCATTCTCTGGTGGCGACCTCGCAGAGCGCTTTGGTTATTTCAATCGGGTTGGCCTCACGGCAGGGTATAAGTTCAAGAGCAACTGGAGCGCAGGCCTTGAGTCCGACTTCTGGTTCTCGGACAACGTGCGCCTGACCGGCCTATTTGATCATCTCGTAGACGCAGCGGGTAACATCACCAACGACCTCGGCATGCCAGCATCTGTGCTCGTGTATCCGCGTGGCGTACACGTCAATGCCTACGTGGGCAAATTGTTCCCACTCAACGACAACAACCGCAATAGCGGCATTCTCGTTCAACTCAGCGGCGGCTACATGCTGCACCGCTTGCGCATCGAAACCAACGACAACGTTGTGCCACAACTCGAGCTCGACTACAAAAAAGGCTATGACCGTCTTTCTTCGGGCCTCAACACCCAACAATTCATTGGCTATTCCTTTCTCAACAACCGCGGCTCCACGAGCTTCTACGCCGGCCTTTATTTTCAGCAGGGCTTCACCTACAACCGCCGCACCATCAATTTTGACCAACCCAACATCCCGATCTCAACCGCCCGCCGCCTCGACCTCCAAACAGGCTTCCGAGTAGGGTGGTACATTCCATTTTATTCCGCAGAGCCGCGGGAGTATTATTACAATTGATAGGTGTAATATTCGTTTTAATAAGGTGTAGATATTTTTCTCACAATATTAGAAACTTATATGTTACATTTATTATTTTTGCATGAAGATAAGGGAGGTAGTGGCCTATCAGTCTTTTTTTAAGGAATTTCTAGAGCGGCAACCAACAAAGGTTCAGAACAAGATATTTAAGGTTATCGAGGCGGTTGAATTTTTAGAACGCGTTCCAGAAAATTACCTGAAGTCAATCAAAGGTCGAAGTGGTTTATATGAGATCAGGATCCAATTGGGTTCAAATATCTGGAGGGTTTTTTGTTTCTTTGACGAAGATCGACTCGTAATTTTACTGAATGGATTTGTAAAAAAAACGCAAAAAACACCTCTTCGGGAGCTAGACATAGGAAGTAAATTAATGATGGAATATTATGAAAACAAATAACATGACTTCCTGGAAGCAAATTAAGGATGAAGTTTACGGGGAGAAAGGTACACCAAGGCGCGATGAACTTGACCGAGATTTTGATACATTTAAAATAGGTTTGTTGCTTAAAAAAGCCAGAGAGGAGAAGAAACTCACACAAGAGCAGCTTGCTTCGTTAATTGACAAAAAAAGACCATTTATTTCAAGATTGGAAAATAACGGTAGCAACATGACCTTAAAAACTTTGCACGAAATAGTTGAGCTAGGATTGGGTGGCAAAGTTCAAATCTCCATTCAATTCGATTAATTTCGTACTGAAGCAATTGATGAAACTACTTTATTACTTTTCCATCTGTACTTACCAACTTCTTTTGAAGCTGGTGGCCCTGTGGCACCCCAAAGCCAAGCTCTTGGTCGAGGGCCGAAAAGCAACTAGGACTATCCTTCAAGAATTACCAAAAACTGGTAACAAACGCTATTGGTTTCACTGCGCGTCTTTAGGCGAATACGACATGGCATTACCACTCATCGAGGGCTGTGTAGCTGCAGACCCAAGTGTAGAAATTGTGGTGAGTTTTTATTCGCCTTCCGGTATGCAACATTATCACAAGCGCGGTTTTGTGCCACACGCGGTGTTTTATTTGCCAGCCGATTTACCTTCTTCTATGCGGCGTTTGGTGCAAGCGGTGGGGGCTACGCGCCTTTACTTATTGAAGTATGAATTTTGGCCCAATTTGTTGCGCGCTGCACAAAACGCAAGTGTGGCTACCTATTCTGCAGCTACTTTGTTGCGTCCTTCGCAAGTGTATTTCAAATGGTACGGTGGCTATTTTAGAAGGGCATTGCAGCGGGTAAGTTATTTTGGCGTCCAGAATGAGGTCACCCAAAATTTATTGAACTCTGTAGGTGTGGCCAAGGAAAAGATTGAAATCATCGGCGACTTGCGCTTCAATCGGGTGCTTGAGGCCAAAGCCAAGGCCGAGCCCAATCCAATTATTGCCCAATTTGCGCAGGCGCAAGACCTCCTGATTTTAGGAAGTAGTTGGCCCGCTGAAGAAGCCCTGTTATTAGAAATCCTTCAAAAGAAGCCCAACACGCTTGATCCATTGAAAATCTTAATTGCGCCCCATGATCTTTCCAAAGCCCATTTGAATCAGTTAAAAACGCAATTCCCAACCGCGCTTTTCTATTCAAAGGTGAAAGCTACCAACCTCGAGGAGCACCAAATCTTAATTCTAGACACCATTGGCCAGCTGAGTGCGGCGTATCAATATGGAAGTATGGCTTTGATTGGTGGTGGCTTCAGCGGTAGTTTGCACAATATTTTGGAGCCCTTGGCCTATGGCTTACCGGTTTTGTTTGGGCCCAAGCACGAGAAGTTTCCGGAAGCGCAGCAATTCCTAGACTTGGGCTATGCAAAGGAAGTAACGAACGCTGAAAGTTTAAAGAAAGCCTTGGAAGCTTTTTTAAAAGACAACCAAATAGTGCGCGCACAAATTGAAGCACAAGTTTTCAAAATGCAAGTTAAAATACCTTTTAAACTTGTAAATTGAAAGTAAAGTTTTCAGAATACAAGTTAAATTATTAATTTAGCTTGTAAATTGAAAACCTATGTTTCTCAGATCTCGTCACCAAGAAGTAATAGAGGCGCTCGAACAAATGCCAATTGTTGCGCTATTAGGTCCTCGACAGGTCGGTAAAACAACCCTTTCATTGGCTGTATTACCCGCCTTGCAAAAATCAGCTATCTACCTAGATCTTGAACTCGAGGCGGATATCCGAAAACTAGATGATCCAGCCTATTTCTTGTCGCAATTCAATGGACATTTAGTCGTTATTGACGAGGTGCAAAGAAAGCCAGATCTATTTATCGTTTTGAGAAGCATCGTTGATCAGCGCAAGAGAAAGGGCGAACGCTCTGGTCATTTTCTATTATTGGGCTCTGCATCAAAGGCCTTATTGCAGGCCTCATCTGAGTCCTTGGCAGGTCGTATTCGGTATATCGAACTGACACCTTTTCATGCGCAAGAATTGGCTGCAAATGAACAAAGCAGTTATAACATCGATAAACATTGGTTTCGTGGTGGTTTTCCGGATAGTTATTGCGCTCAAAATGATTTGGAAAGTTGGCGTTGGCGCAGTGATTTTATCCAAACCTATCTAGAAAAGGATATTCCTGCAATGGGTTTGGGTATCGCAGCAACACAATTGCGCAGATTTTGGAGTATGTTGGCACATTTTCATGGACAGCAAATTGTGCAGAGCGCTTTGGCAAGAAGTCTAGAAATTAGTCACACAAGTGTCAAAACATATTTAGATTTACTTACTGATTTTTATATGGTGAGGCAACTCAAGCCTTGGGCTGGTAACCTGAAAAAACGCTTGGTCAAAAGCCCTAAAATATTTATTCGGGATACCGGTATCTTACATCGCTTGCTTCAAATTTCTTCTTTTGACGTATTACAAGGACATCCTGCACTGGGCTCGAGTTGGGAAGGCTTTGTGGTGGAGCAAATATTATCTGTGCTCGATGATCGCTGGGATTACAGTTACTACAGAACGGCAACTCAAGTTGAGCTCGATTTGGTCTTGCAAACACCTACAGGAGAAACATGGGCAATAGAGATCAAAAGAAGTGGTATTCCAAAATTGAGTCGTGGATTCTATGAGGCGTGTCAGGATGTAGGTGCTATGCGCAGCTTTGTTTTGTGCGCAGGCGTAGAACATCAGGTTTTAAGCCGTGATGTTGAAATGATTGGTTTATTGGATATGTTAAAACTCTTGCAGACCTACTAATAAGCCCTCACGTTGCGTTTTTCCATCCAGTTGATGAATGCGCGGTTCACTACTTTGTTGCCGCCAGGGGTAGGGTAGTTGCCGGTAAAGTACCAGTCGCCGGTGTGGCCTGGACAAGCAATGTGGAGGTTCTCGACGGTTTGGTATATGATTTCTACGTCGGCTTGCATGCCTTCTGGGGTGAGCATTTGGGCAATTTTAGCAGAGATTTCGGTATCGGTGAAGGGCTCGTAGATGCGTTGCACCACGTTTTTCACTTGTTCTTTAGGCAATTGAACTTGCTCTAGGGCTGCTCTATAGACGTCGTCGATGAGGTGGGCTTTGCCGGTCTCGCGCAATAAGGCAATGGCTGCTTCAAATGCGATGAAGTCGCCCATTTTGGCCATGTCGATGCCGTAGCAGTCTGGGTAGCGGATTTGCGGCGCCGAAGAAACCACTACAATTTTTTTAGGACCGAGGCGGTCTAGTATGCGCAGAATGCTTTGGCGCAAGGTGGTGCCGCGTACAATGCTGTCGTCAATGACAATAAGGTTGTCGGTACCGCGGCGCACAGAGCCGTATGTGATGTCGTAGACGTGCGCAACGAGGTCGTCGCGGGAGTCGTCTTGGGTAATGAAAGTACGGAGCTTGGCGTCTTTGATGGCGATTTTTTCGATGCGCGCGCGTCGGTTCACTACCTCGGCGATGGCTTCGGTGCTTGCACCAGCGCCTAGCGCCTGAATTTGTTTGATTTTATCTTGGTTGAGCGCTTCTTCCAAGCCTTTGATCAGGCCGTAGAAAGAAACTTCAGCGGTGTTCGGTATAAAAGAAAACACGCTGTTGTCGTAGTCGTGGCCAACGCTGTCGAGGACGTTTTTCACAATCAAACGGCCGAGGGCCTTGCGTTCTTTGTAGATGTCGGCGTCAGAGCCTCTGGAGAAATAAATGCGTTCAAAAGAACACTGCGCTAGTTGGCGCGGTGCATTGATTTCGATTTCTTTGACCTGGCCTTTTTTCTCAATGATGAGCGCGTGGCCTGGTTTCAGTTCCTGGATGTCTTCTACTTTGAGGTTGAAAGCCGTCTGAATGACGGGGCGCTCTGAGGCAACCACGCAAATTTCGTCGTCTTCGTACCAAAATGCAGGGCGAATGCCGCTTGGGTCTCTTAAGACAAAAGCAGAGCCGTGGCCGAGTAAGCCCGCCATAGCGTAACCGCCATCCCAGCGTTCGGATGCTTTTTTCAGGATTTTATCGATTTTGATTTCGTCTTGAATGCGCGCGTAAATATCGGCTTTTGCATAGCCAAGGCTTTTATAATGGGCGTAGAGTTCGTCGTTTTCGACATCGAGGAAGTGTCCGATCTTTTCCATGACCGTTACGGTGTCGGATTTTTCTTTTGGATGCTGCCCGAGCTCAACCAATACGTCAAAGAGTTCGTCGACGTTGGTGAGGTTGAAGTTGCCGGCAACCACTAAGTTGCGGGTCATCCAGTTGGACTGTCGCAAGAAGGGGTGGCAGCTTTCAATGGAGTTGCGCCCGTAGGTGCCATAGCGCAAGTGGCCTAAAAAGACCTCGCCGGTAAAACCTGCGTTCTGCTTTAGAAAGTTGACATCTTTGAGGGCGGAAGGGTTTTCGTCGTAAATGGCCTTGAACTTGGCATTGATCTGATCGAAGATGTCTTGGGTTGGGTTCTTTTGAACGGAGCGCGTGCGCGAGATGTAGCGCTCACCGGGTTGCATATCGAGTTTGATGTTGGCAATACCCGCGCCGTCTTGGCCGCGGTTGTGTTGCTTTTCCATCAACAAATGCATTTTGTTGAGGCCCCACAAGGCTGATCCGTATTTATCGAGGTAGTACTCTAGTGGTTTTTTGAGCCTCAAAAGGGCTATGCCACACTCGTGTTTGATAGGATCACTCATGGTCTAGAAAATTGAGTTGCAAAGGTAATTCATTATTTGTAATTTTGTATTGTGAAATCAATTTTGGTCATCTTTCTCATCCTTATTCAACTCTCCCTGCAAGTAGGTATTCCAATTCACAAGCATTTTTGTGAAATGGACGGGGCTTTTGCATCTGTGCTAGTCAAAGTAGATCACCAATGCAACGAATCACACACCGACCTCCCGCCGTGTTGTCAAGAAGAGCAGACAGCTGCTTGCGACGCCAATTTGCAAGAAAAGGATTGCTGTTCAGATGAGTTGCAGGTTGTGAAAGCCAACTTTGATCAAGCATATTCCACCTTTGATTGGCAAAGTGTGCCTTTGGTGTATACCTTATTACCAGCGGGTTCAAATGTTATTTTTTTCAAAGCACTTCAGGCAGAGCACACTTTAATTAAAGGGCTGCACTACCGACCACCACCGCTATTTATGCGGGGTAAACAAATTCAACTGAAAAATCAAGTATGGCAAATATGAGTTCGCATTTAGCTTAAATGTGAATTGTTGAACTTATTTATTGACCATGAAATTCCTTTTTTTATTCGCAAGCCTTTTAATGGCTTTGCATTTTCAAGCTCAAATTAGGGGCGTGGTGCAGGGTGCCGATTCGCTGCAAACCAAGCCGCTCAAAAATGTTAAAATCACCTTGCTTGGGGCGGGCACCACTGTCTATTCCAATGAAGATGGCACTTTTGAAATTTTACTCGGCAAACAAAGCCCCGACACTTTGCTGTTCACTGCTAAAGGCTACCGCCCAGACCGCATGGTAGTGACGCGCTCAGACCGTTTTGCCGCACTTCATGTGGTATTGATTTCTGGGCAGCTGGTTCGAGAAATCGTTGTATCAGGTGCTAAAGACGCTCATGGCATTTCAAAAATGAAAACCTTGCACGTTGAAGAACTCACGAGTGCCGAATTCCGCAAAGCGGCGTGCTGTAATTTATCGGAGTCCTTTGAAACAAACGCCACCGTCGATGTCAGTATGGCCGATGCCATATCGGGGGCTAAAAAGATCCAACTCTTAGGCCTAGATGCGGTTTATACCCAATTGCAATTTGAAAATATTCCGTTTTTACGCGGGCTAGAAAGTGCTTTTGGCCTGAGCGCTATTCCTGGAACTTGGCTAGAGTCCATTCAAATTACCAAAGGCACGGGTTCGGTGGTCAATGGCTATGAGTCAATGGCGGGTTTGGTCAATTTGGAATTCAAGAAACCCAAAGACATGCCGCTCATGAGTTTCAATGCGTATCAAAACCGCTTTGGGCGCACCGAACTCAATTTGCAAAGCGGCCAACGGCTCACCGAGCGTTGGCACATGGGGCTTTTTGCCTCGGGCGCCGCTGTTTACGGTACTTTTGACCACAACCATGATGGCTTTCGCGACCAAGCGCTCTCCAATACCTTCAGTTTATTGCAGCGCTTTAGCTACCAAGGGCCCCGCATGGAGGCGCAGCTGGGCGTGCAGGCCTACGCCGACGACAAAACCGGTGGCCAAATGAGTTTCAGCAAGCAAAATCCAGTTGGCTATGGTATGACCCTGCAGAGTCAGCATATTTCTGCGTTTTCCAAGACCGGATTTTTTGGTAAAAAGCCAGGGCAAAGCTTGGGTGTTATTGCCAATGTCAAGTATCAAGACCTCAATGGATTTTATGGCTTGCGCAATTTTACAGGCAAAGAAAAGCGCGTCTATTTGAACGCGATTTACGATGATATGATAGGTAACGCAGACCATAAAATCAAGGCGGGCGCAAGCTTTTTAGGTTTGCAAATACAGCAATTTGCTACCCAGCCCAATGGATCTATGGTTGTCGGGAACACCCGAACGGAACTTGTTCCGGGTGTTTTTACCGAATACACCTATTCGGGCAACCGCTTGTCTGCGGTTATTGGTGCGCGCTACGACCAACACAACATTGCAGGCGCGCAGTTTTCGCCGCGCGCACACCTCAAATATGCGCTCACGCCTCAACTAGACCTGCGCGCTACAGGCGGCCGTGCTTGGCGCTTGCCCAATTATGTCGCAGACAACCTTTCGCTTTTGGCCAGTTCCAAGGCCTGGATTACATCTCCAACGTTGTTACCCGAGATTTCCTGGAATATAGGTGCTTCATTGGTGCAAGGCTTCAGTTTCAAAAAACGCAAGGGCAGCCTCAGTTTAGACGCTTACCACACGCGTTTTTCGCAACAACTTGTCGCCGATCGCGATACAATTTCAAGTTTAGTGGTCTTCAAAAACCTGAGCGATAATTCAGTTGCGACGGTATTTCAAGCCGAGTTTGCCTATGAAGTAGTGCGCGGCCTCGATCTTCGCTTGGCCTATAAGTTTCAAGATGTGCGCGCACTGTATAATGGCAAGTTGCAAAATCAAGTTTTGCTGCCGCGCCAGCGCTTTTTTACCAATTTGGCGTATCAGACCCGCAATAAACGCTGGGAATACGACCTCACGTATTCGCGTTACAGCGCAGTGCGCTTGCCGCATCAAGGAATGGGCTCGCCTTGGGCGCTACTCAACGCACAAGTGACGCGCTCCTGGAAAAAAACAGAATTGTATGTAGGCGGCGAAAACTTATTGAATTTCACGCAGCACCACCCTATTATGGGTGTCGACAACCCTTTTGGCTCCGATTTCGATGCCACCGAAATTTGGGCGCCTATTATGGGTTGGAATGTTTATTTTGGTCTCAGATATACTTTTAAATAATTTGATTTACATGAAAAAGCTACTTTTCTTCTTTTTGATTACCCTGAGCTCTTCGCTTTTTGCACAAAAACCAGCGCTCATTACTATCCAAACCAATGCGCTATGTGCTGATTGCAAGGACCGCATTGAAACCGCTCTCAATCAGACCAAAGGGGTCGTTTACGCCGAACTTAATATGGAAACAAAAGTTGTGGAGGTGAAATACAAAGTATCTAAAACCGACCCAGCAATACTTCATAAAGTAGTGACCTCAATTGGTTACGATGCCGATGACCAAAAAGCGGACCCCACAGCTCAGAAGGCATTGCCGCTGTGCTGTCAGCCAGGAGGCCTTTGATTATTCTGAGGAGCCAAGGTTTTTGTGGCCAAATGCATAGCCGAGGCCAAAGCCAGCACTCGGATAAAATCCATAGGAGCCCATGTAGTTGAGTTGCGTATGCACATTGGCTAATACACCAAAGCGGCTGTAGTACGTGAGCTTGCATCCGAGGTTCGTGTGGTAGCGCACCGCTTTATCGAGCATGTAAAAATCTGTAAATACCAACGACAAACCGAGTGGGTTGGCGTAAGCAGAAAGGTCGTAGCGGTAAGCGATTGGATAGTGATACGCAATGCCTTCTGGAATGAGCGCCGTAAGCATGCCTACTGCCAGCGACCCAAAGAAATCTCCGATGGTGAAAGAATTTTGTGTCAGAAAGCGCGTTACCGGCCCAACTGCAAAAAGACTCATGGGCGCATGAATATAGAGATTGCTGGAGTCGAGGCCACCGATGTTGTAATTGTAAAGCAAGCTCCAGCGCGCATTTAAATGATATTCAGCTTGTAGGTTCCAGACCGGCTGAAATTGACCTTGGTAAAGGTTGGTGCCAAGTCCAAAATTGACATCTAGCTTGGAGTAGTCTGATTGCCCGAAGGCCTTGCAATTCAAAAGCAAAAGTAGGCTGAGAAGGAAAGTTTTCATTAGCGTTCGATTTTATAAGACAAGCCGATGCCTATAACCGATTTGAATTGGGTGCGTGGCCCGATGTTTCCGTTGGCATCAGTAATGCGGATGTCGTCGTCGTAGATGAGGTTCCATTGGGCCGAAGCCGAAACCAAAGAATTGACCCGAAAGAGCAATAATAGTTCGCCATTGACATCGATGTTTTCCGGATTGTTCAAGTAGTTGCTGAACAACTCCAACTTAGATTTCATTTCGATATTCTTGGCAATAGGGCGGTTGTATTTCATTTTGAGGTATGCGCCGTATTCTTGGCGGTAGCGCATGCCGGGATCTACGCCAAACGAACCTTTTGCACTCAAAGAGTCGTCGAGAACAAAAGTAGATTTGATGGCGATAGAGGAGAAGAAAACATTGAAGTTATCGGACTTGCGGAAGTCGGCGCCAAGCGCAAGGTTCATGTAGCCAGGTGCCATAAAGCGCGAAACCGGTATGGAATCGTTGGGGTAGGAGTAGCCATTGATACTTTGGGTACGAAAGCTTGAAGCAAAAGTAAGGAAGAAGCCTTTGGATAGTTGCATCCCGAAAGAACTGGCGAGGTCGAGGCGGTCGTCGGTTTTTTGAGCGCCAATGCCTTTGTTGTCAAAGTATTTGATGCCGCCCAAGGCAAAACTGACATCGTTTGTCCATTTGACGTTATCTTGGGTGTAATAAGCCGAGGCACTCGCAGAACCAATGATCGAAATGTTGTTGCGCCCTCCGGCATTCCAATTTACAAAAGAAGTTTGGGTGCCGCTCAAGGAGTACAAAGACTTGAACTTCCAGTAGGAGGTGGAGTCTTGTGCGCTACCATGATGCGCAACAAAAAAGGCAAACAAAAGGCAGAAAAATGTGTTACTTTGGTGTCTAGACATTTCGATTACAAAAATAATGCGATTTATAACCCTACTTTTCTTGTTTCTTCCAATTATTTCAACAGGGCTCTATGCACAAACCCCAATTGACTACAGCCAAGCACACAATTGGGCAGCTTTACCTCAACAATTACCCAGCGGTTTAGCGCAACATTGCTCGGATACTTCCTTGTGGGCAAAAGCAGATGTTTTTTATGTCTACCCAACGCTCAATACCGCTAATGCTGACATGCGTTGGAATGTACCCCTCGACGACGACAAACAACGCGCCAAAGTACTCGAGACAGCCCTGCCTTTTCAAGGAAGTGCCTTTGTTGAAGCAGGTCGGTTTTACAGCCCTTTTTACCGTTCTGCGCATTTGCGTTCCTATTATGTCGACGACCCAAAAGGGAAAGAAGCATTGGAAATGGCTTATGCCGACGTCCGTGCAGCATTTTTATACTACCTCGAACACCACAACAATGGCCGTCCTATTATTCTAGCGGGTCACAGCCAAGGTAGCACCCATTGCGGTTTGTTGCTTCAAGAATTTTTTGATGGCCAACCTTTGCAAAAACAATTGGTGGTGGCTTATTTACCTGGAATTGGCATATTTCCTTCCGAGTTGAAACAAATTCCGCTTTTAACGAAGCCATCGCAAACCGGCGGTTATGTCGCTTGGAACACCTTTAAAAAACGCCTAGACCGCAAATCCTACGACAAATGGTACAAGGGCAGAGTTGTTGTGAATCCGGTCACCTGGACCCTCGATTCGCTAGCTACCAAAGAAGCGCACAAAGGATTTTTATATTTTGACAACAAGCTTTACACAGGTCTTTTTCAGACGCATTTAATAGACGGCGCTATCTGGATAGACCGCCCAAAAGGCAAGTTTCTACTGATGAGCCTAACGATGCGCAATTACCATATCGGCGATATCAATTTATTTTGGCAAGATATTCGGGAAAATGCCCGTTTGAGGGTTCAAAATTTCAAGCAAAATTAAGTACTTTTGTAGACCCAAATTCGACACAACACATGACACCTTTTGAAAGACGCCACATTGGCCCAGGAGCTTCTGAAGAAGCACAAATGTTAGCAGCAGTTGGCGTACCGTCACTCGCCACACTCATCGACCGCACCATTCCTGCACAAATTCGCCTCAACCGCGAACTGCGCATAGATGCAGCGCTTTCTGAGCAAGCTTACCTCGACCACATCACCGCGCTGGGCGCGCTCAACAAAGTCAATAAGTCTTTCATTGGCCTAGGTTACCACGAAACCATTGTTCCTTCTGTGATTTTGCGCAATGTGCTCGAGAATCCAGGATGGTATACCGCCTACACGCCTTATCAAGCAGAAATTGCACAAGGGCGTTTGGAAGCTTTGCTCAATTTCCAAACAATGGTCATTGAACTCACCGGCATGACCATCGCCAACGCTTCTCTTCTGGACGAAGCCACAGCCGCTGCTGAAGCCATGATCATGTTCTACAACTCGCGCAGCCGTGCAGATATCCAAGCAGGCCGCAACAAATTCTTTGTCGACCAAAACACCTTGCCGCAAAGCATCGATGTCATGAAAGGCCGTGCGCTCAACTTAGGTATCGACTTCATTGTTGGCGATGCCAGTACACTTGCGCCAGACGCCAGCTATTTTGGGGTATTCGTTCAATATCCAAATGCAAAAGGCCACATCCAAGATTGGTCTGCAGCCATCGCTGGCTGGAAAGCAGCTGGCATGCAAGTTGCCGTTGGTGCCGACCTCCTTTCACTGGTTTTACTCAAATCGCCAGGCAGCATGGGCGCCGACGTCGTTATGGGTTCTGCCCAACGTTTTGGCGTACCAATGGGCTACGGTGGCCCGCACGCCGCTTTCTTTGCCACCAAAGAAGACTACAAGCGCAACTTGCCAGGCCGTATCATTGGCGTTTCCAAAGATGCCGACGACAACCAAGCGTTGCGCATGGCTTTGCAAACCCGCGAGCAACACATCAAAAGAGACAAAGCCACTTCCAATATCTGTACAGCCCAAGCCCTTTTAGCCGTAATGGCATCAATGTATGCAGTTTACCACGGCCCAGATGGCATTCGCTCCATTGCTAGCCATGTACATACTTTGGCAAGTTCAGCTGCAACAAGTCTTCAAAATGCCGGAATTTCAATCGGCTCTACACATTTCTTTGATACCGTACATGTGCAAGGTATAGATACCTCTAGCATCCGCACTAAGGCAGAAGCTGCAGGGCTCAATTTCCATTACATTTCAGAGAGCGAACTCAGCATTTCTTTTGGCGAGCCACACACAGCCACAGACCTCCAAGCAGTATTAGCCGTTTTTGGAGCTCAGGTTCAAAACGCAACAAACGCCATTCCGAGCGAATTAGCGCGCACAGAGGCGGTGCTTTCACACCCAGTATTCAACTCCTACCATTCTGAGTCGCGCATGATGCGCTACCTCAAGCGCCTCGAAAACAAAGATCTTTCTTTGGTGCATTCCATGATTCCACTCGGTTCTTGCACCATGAAACTCAACGCAGCGTCCGAAATGATGGCCGTCACCAACCCGCAGTTTGCCAACATGCACCCATTTGCTCCGCTAAACCAAGCAGCTGGCTACCACGCCATGTTTGCGCAGCTCGCCGAAGACCTCTGCGAGGCTACTGGTTTTGCAGCGGTTTCTTTGCAGCCGAACTCTGGTGCGCAAGGAGAGTATGCAGGTTTAATGGTGATCAAAGCTTACCACGAGTCGCGCGGCGATTTCCAACGCAAAAAAATGATCATTCCGTCGTCTGCTCACGGCACCAACCCAGCATCTGCTGTTATGGCAGGTTTTGAAGTAGTGGTTACGGGCTGCGACGAAAACGGCAACATCGACATCGAAGAATTGCGCACTGTAGCTACCGACCTCAAAGACGTTCTCGCCGGCATCATGGTTACTTACCCATCTACACACGGTGTTTACGAAGAAGGCATCATCGAAATCACGAGCATTATTCACAACAACGGTGGTCAAGTTTATATGGACGGCGCCAACATGAATGCACAAGTTGGCCTTACCAATCCGGGTAACATCGGTGCCGACGTCTGTCACCTCAACTTGCACAAAACATTTGCTATTCCACACGGTGGTGGCGGCCCTGGCATGGGTCCTATCGGTGTGGCAGCACACCTTGCGCCTTTCTTGCCAAGCAATCCATTGGTTGCTACGGGCGGAGCTCAACCTATCCATGCTATTTCAGCAGCGCCATATGGTTCTGCGCTCATCCTAACCATTTCATACGCCTACATCAAAATGTTAGGAGCAGAGGGCTTGCGTCGTTCAACCGAAATCGCAATTCTCAATGCCAACTACATTGCCGCACGCCTCAAAGGCCACTACGACATCCTTTATACAGGTGCAAACGGCACGGTTGCGCACGAAATGATCCTAGATTGCCGCGACTTCAAGAAAACCGCTGACGTCGAAGTTGCCGATATGGCCAAGCGCCTCATTGACTTCGGCTTCCACGCACCAACTGTTTCTTTCCCGGTTGCCGGCACCCTCATGATTGAGCCTACCGAATCCGAAGACAAAGAAGAGCTAGACCGCTTCTGCGATGCCATGATCAAAATCCGCGAAGAGATACGCGAAATCGAAAATGGCCATGCAGACAAACTCAACAACTTGCTCAAAAATGCACCGCACACCGCAGACTGCATCATCAACAAAAACTGGACGTACCCCTATGCACCACAAGAAGCAGCATATCCGTTGCCTTACTTGTTGGAAGCGAAATATTGGGCGCCAGTTCGCCGCGTAGACAACGCTTACGGCGATCGCAATTTGGTATGTAGCTGCCCAAGTGTAGAGAGCTACGCGCACATTCAATAAACACATGAAACTAGACATACTTGCTTTTGGTGCTCACCCCGACGACGTCGAACTCTCGGCGGCGGGCACCTTATTGCATTACGCGCGCCAAGGCAAAACTTCCGGCATCGTTGACCTCACCGAAGGCGAGCTCGGCACCCGCGGAAGCGTAGAGAGCAGGTATGAAGAAGCGGCTGCAGCTGCTGCTATTCTCGGCATTCAACACAGAACAAACTTGCGCTTGCCCGATGGTTTTTTTGAAAATAATCATGCTGCAAAACTCCTAATCATTGAGCAAATTCGCTTGCACCAACCACAAATTGTGTTGGCCAATGCGCTCCACGACCGCCACCCCGACCACGCTAGGGCCGGCCAGTTGGTAGCGGAGGCTTGTTTTTTAGCGGGTTTGCGCAAGATACACACCACACATCAAGGAGAGCAGCAACAAGCGTATCGCCCAAAAACGGTGTTGCATTACATCCAAGATTACCACCAGACCCCCTCTTTTGTGCAGGACGTCACGCCTTATGTTGCCCAAAAGATTGAAGCGGTCAAGGCCTACAAAACACAGTTTTTTGACCCCAATTCTTCGGAGCCCAACACGCCAATTTCAGGGGAGCTCTTCTTTGATTTCTTGAGGGGTCGCATGCAAGAAATGGGCAGGCCTGCAGGCTATAACTACGCAGAAGGTTTTGTTGTGTCGCGTTGGTTTGGCGTTCAGGACATCTTCTCCTTAGACTGATACCTCTTCCACGTAAAATACAAAGTTGTGCCAATGGCAACGCCTATTGAATTGGCTAAAATATCCAAACCAGATACCTCTCGCCCTGGCACAAAACCTTGAAGACCTTCTAAAAGTGTACCCATCCCGAGCAATCCGAAAAGAAACAGGCTTCCCTTTTTTACCAGATGAAATCCAAAAACCAAAAATGTATTGAGGCTCAGTACGCCATAACCAATAAAATGTCCGACTTTGTCATTGAGCTGCACGTTAACACCTCCATTCGGGCTTTTCAAGGACAAATAAATAATGCCAACAAATTCCAAAAGCAGCAACAGCCGCAATGCTTTTTGGACTTTACTCATATAAAAGCGTTTTGTCTTTTATGGTGGCTGGACGCCCTTCGCTCATCCATTTGGGCGCCGGAGCATCCATGAGGTAATGGTCAAAAAACTGGCGCATTCTGATCGATAAATCGTATTTATTAGCCAGTTTGGTCAGGTTGTGGTCGTCGCCGTTGTAGTTGAGCAGCCAGCAAGGTTTGCCCAAACGACGCATGCCAGTGTAGAGCTCGATTCCTTGGTACCACGGCACTGCGCCGTCGCGGTCATTGGCCATAATCAAGAGTGGTGTTTGCACCTTAGGCAAGTGAAACAAAGGCGAGTTTTCTACGTATAAGTCCGGCTTTTCCCAGATAGTGGCGCCAATGCGGCTTTGGGTGCTTTCGTACTGAAATTGTCTATTGAGCCCGCTGCCCCAACGAATGCCTCCGTAGGCCGAGAACATATTGCCTACCGGAGCACCGGCCATGGCTGCTGCAAAGCGCGTGGTCATGGTAATGAGCATAGCACTTTGGTAGCCGCCCCAACTTTGGCCTTGCAAGCCCATGCGTTTGTCGTCTATAGGGTAATTCTTGATGAGGTAATCGGCCGCACTCATAATGGAGTTGTAAGCGCCTTGTGCAGGCTTCCCAGGTAAGTAGCGGATATCCGGAATAAACACGAGGTAACCACCACTTGCGTATTCAGTTGGGTTAATGATGCTCGCAGAAGGCTTGGGCGCTTGGTAGTTGTGTAGGTTGTCCGAATTGAGTTCGTAGTAATAAAACAAGAGCGGGTATTTCTTGCTCGGGTCGTAGTTTTCAGGTTTGTAAAGCAAGCCTTCTAATTGTTGTCCATCGTAGGCCTTCCATTTGACGGTCTCGACCGTGGCCCAATTGTAAGCACTTTGCTGCGGATTGGCTACCGAAATGCGCTTGGCGTTGTCGAAGTTGTAGTCCGGAAGCAACCAGAGGTCTGGGTAGGTACTAACGTTCATGAACCGGATGAGCGTTTGGTCTGCATTGGTTGCTTTTTGCACGGATGAAATACGGTAAGGAATTTCAAAAGCTTTGCTGAGTCCATCTTCCTTGTAATAATAGAGGCTTTCCTTTTTATCGGCTTTGCGCAGCCCAATAAAATAGCCATCCTGCAAGTCTAAAAAGGCGGAGTCGCGGTGGTTGCGCTCAAAACGCAGTTCAATTTTGTCGCGTGTAGCGCTTTCATTTGAAATACTCTTTAGCGTTTTTGCTGCGATGTCGTAGCTCCAGATGTCGTATTCAGACTGAAAACAAACTTCTTTGGCATTCTTAGTGAAACCGACATAACCAACGGGCCCGGCTTCCATGGGTTGGCCATTGAGGTCTTCTGCCCATTTGATATCCTTGCGGCTGCAATTCATGCAGGTATGTTGTTGCTTGTCGATGTCGAGCAGCATCCATTTTTGTCCGTCGGCTAAGTAATAAGTAAAGAAGCGTCCGTCGGCAGAAAGCTCGCTTGTGTGGGCCCAACCTTTGCCCAAA
This sequence comes from Crocinitomicaceae bacterium, assembly GCA_044346375.1. Lineage (GTDB taxonomy): Bacteria > Bacteroidota > Bacteroidia > Flavobacteriales_D > Crocinitomicaceae > UBA952. The sequence continues at coordinate 17,281 of JBIIZI010000022.1, forward strand.
AGCTGCAATTTACCTGTTTCGATCTCGATGCGGTAAAAATCGCTCTTAGATGGCGCCTTCCATTGCGCTTCAATGGCGTACGGGTCGGGGTTGCGCGCAATTAAGTAGGGCGCTTTCATTTGTCTGTCGATGGAGATACGCAGCGTGTCGTTTTCAAGCTGCACCAAACGGTCTTTGTCGAGGTGGTAGACATAAAGCAAGCCGCGCTTGAGGTCTTGGTCTTTTTGTAAAAGTTGCTGAGGTTGGATTTCTAGATCTTGGTAGTGCCAGATGTCTAGGTTCACTTTTTCGCGCTCTAATAAGGTGTCTTTTACTTCTTTTTCTCGAGGCCCCACTGCAAAATAAAG
>JBIIZI010000023.1:0-17478 GCA_044346375.1 Crocinitomicaceae bacterium
TCCTTATGAAAAAAGTACTTCTTGGGCTATTCGCGCTTGGCGCATCGTGCTAACGCTCACCTTTATTACTTTTACGCGCATTTGGTTCCGCTTACCTGAACCCGAGCAACCGCTGCAATTCCTGACCATTCTGACATCCCAATTTGATTGGTCGGTTGCTATTTGGTGGAAAGTTTGGAACAATTTCCAATTGGTATTTTGGTTGATCATTCTTGGTTTTGTGAGTCATTGGCTTCCACAGAAGTGGAAAGACCAAACAGTATTGTTCTTCTCCAAATGGCCCATGCCCCTTCAGGCGCTAACTTTTGCTTTTGCTGTTTTCATTATGTATCAGGCCGTTTCAGATACCTTTAAAGCTTTTGTCTACTTTCAGTTTTAGCCACAATCTTTCTACAAAAGATAATAGGCTAAAAAGATAAGATCAATGCAAGTACAGGTGATGGCACTCAAAGCAATCCAACGCATTGGTGCCACAGCTAAGAGCAGACTCAGCGTAAGCATGGTAGGTACCACAATTGAAATCAATGCAAATGTGGAACCAATTGCTCCTAAACCCACTGTCAGGCCACCTAAACAGCCGACAATTAATATGACTACAGAAATCCATCCATAACGGTTGTCTTCCAATTCTTCAATCATTCTTGCGTACATAGTAAATTGTTTTTTGACAAAATTCGAATGAAAGATGCTTGATTACTATGAGCAAGATTTGTTTAAAACTTGATATTTGTCAGTTCCCTAAGGTAAATAGTTGCTCAAATACTTGACATAGGGGGTCTTGATGTTGTATCTTTGCGCTTCCCTAATAGAAGGGTTTAAAAAATGGTCCTATGAGCAAAATGAAACTTTCAGATTTTGACTTCAATCTTCCTGAAGAATTAATCGCTAATTATCCTGAAGAAAACCGCGACGAATGCCGCCTAATGGTTGTGCATCGCGCTACCGGTCTCATAGAACACAAAATGTTTCGCGATGTACTCGATTATTTTGAAGAAGGCGATGTCATGATCCGAAATAACACCCGCGTTTTTCCTGCACGTATGTACGGAAACAAAGAAAAAACCGGCGCCAAAATCGAAGTCTTTTTATTGCGCGAGCTCAACCGCGAGAGTCTCCTTTGGGATGTACTCGTAGATCCAGCCCGCAAAATCCGCATCGGTAATAAACTTTATTTTGGCGAAGACGACTCTTTAGTTGCTGAGGTCATTGACAACACAACATCAAGAGGTCGTACGCTACGTTTCTTATTCGATGGCCCTTACGAAGAATTCAAAGCAAAAATCACTGAGCTTGGCGAAACACCACTTCCAAAATACATCAAAAGAGACGTCGAGCCAGAAGACGAAGAGCGCTACCAAACTGTATTTGCAAGTGTAGAAGGTGCTGTAGCTGCTCCAACGGCAGGGTTGCATTTTTCCAAACAATTACTCAAGCGTTTAGAGCTTAAAGGCATCAATTTTGCCGAACTCACCCTTCATGTTGGCCTCGGTACTTTTCGTTCTGTTGAGGTAGAAGACCTCACCAAACACAAAATGGATTCCGAACAAGTCATTATTCCTGAAGATGCAGTTGAAATGGTCAATGATGCGAAGCGCAACAAGCGCCGAGTTTGTGCGATCGGCACAACATCAATGCGTTCGATCGAAACATCCGTTTCTACAGATGGCATGCTCAAACCTTACAACGGCTGGACCAACAAATTTATCTTCCCGCCTTACGAATTTAGTATTGCAGATAGCCTCATTACCAATTTCCACACACCGCTCTCTACTTTGCTCATGATGATTTCCGCCTTTATGGGCCATGAACTCATGCACAAAGCCTATGAAGAAGCGGTCCGAGAAAAGTACCGTTTCTATTCTTACGGAGACGCTATGCTGATTATCTAATGCAGCTACATAAGCAACTAGCAACTTTTCCAACGCAACAAAAAACGGTCCTCACCATCGGGACCTTCGACGGCCTGCATTTAGGTCACCAAAAAATATTAGAAACAGTATGTGCCGAAGCCAAACAACATGGTTTGGAATCAGTTCTACTGACTTTTCATCCGCACCCCCGCCGCGTTTTGTTTCCAGACCAACCTTTAGGCCTGATCCAAACCCAAGAGGAGAAGCTCGCTCGGTTGGCTGCAATTGGCCTCGACCACGTCGTTGTACTCGAATTCAATGCGGCATTTGCCCAGCAAACAGCCGCTCAATTTGTAGAAGAAATCCTGATCAAAGGATTAAATGCCTACAGCGTTATTATTGGCTATGACCACCAGTTTGGTCATGATCGCCAAGGCAATCTTGCATTTTTACGCAGCTATGAAGCCAAAGGCTGTTTTCAAGTCAAAGAGATCCCAGTTGAGCAAATTGACGAAGTGTATATCAGCTCTTCAAAAATTCGAAAAGCAATCGAACAAGGTCAGATAGCTCAGGCGAATGCGTATTTGGGTCAGCCCTACCAGGTTTCGGGTTTTGTATCGCGCGGTTTGCAAAATGGCCGCAGCATTGGCTATCCTACAGCCAACGTCCAGCTCACCGAAACAGAAAAAATCCTGCCTGCCGATGGCGTATATGCGGTTTCTAGTGAATTTGAAGGTCGGATCCTATACGGCATGATGAATATCGGCTGGCGCCCAACAATTAAAGAGGCTAAAATCGAACGAAAAATCGAAGTACATTTCTTCGATTTTCAATCAGACATCTACGAAGCATACCTCGCCCTTAGCCTTCATGAGCGCATGCGTTCCGAACAGAAGTTCGAAGACCTCGAAGCCCTCAAAGCACAACTCAATAAAGACGAGTTTGCCGCAAGAGCCTACTTTCAAAAGAATTAATTTTTCTGGATTCTGTATTGTTGGCTAAGACCATTCTTGGTCTTGATTTTTAGCACATAAATCCCGCTTGCCAATTTGGTGGTTGGTATACTCACTTCGTTTTGGTTGCAAATTACCGACAGCATTTGTTGTCCGAGCGCATTATAAATTTCAATCAAACTGATCTGCTCTTGTCCTTTTATATGGAGTACATCTTCACAAGGATTCGGAGTGAATAGTACAGGTTTTACCGCTGTTGCTTCAAGGCCGGTCTGGCTTTCATCAAAAAATAATACGTTATCTACAAACACAACGCCTGTGCCTGCAGGTTCGCCAGATAAAATGAGCTGAGAAAAATGACTCAGGCTATTGAGTGCCGTGAATTGAGATAACGGAATTTCCAAAGTGTTCCAAGCTTGAGCAACAGGCTGAAAACTCAATTCACTTTCGCTGTCGTCGCCTCCTGCATATTGCCCGTTGTTACCGAAATCGACAAGTTTGACCTTGAACGGATTCATATTTGCTGTCCAATAATCCAAGCGCAGGTGGGTCATACTACTGAGGTCTAACTGATTGCCACCAAGCAATTCAATGCCAGCAAAATTCATGGCGCTGTAGCGCTTGGTATCATTTCCTTGGATCTGTAAATCTGTTACCTGAGCACTTGACCAAGGTGCTTGCCAAGTATCTACGATCACATTTGTATACGGATTGCTAAACATCGAGATCACGGCTGCTGCAGGATAGGTTGGAGTGGGAGCTGCTACCATAGGAGCTGCACTTTGCGAGCCGTCTTGGTTGGAAAACTTGATGTTGTCGATGTAACAAATATTGTTGTCTGAACGTTGGCCAAAATCTGGGAAGATAATGATTTGATCTATCCCAATAGAAGTAGGTGCGCTGAGCACGTTGGTGAAGTTAAAAGTAAGTTCTTCCCATTGGTTGACAACCGTATTACTGACGAGAATTTCTCCTGAAGAGGCACCTGATGGCGTTGCAAATTTGAGCCCAACATTGCTAATAACCGATTTATATACCATCATTTTGATCTGGCAATTGGCAGCAGTGAGATTAAAAATACCAATACCTTGACCGTGAACTGATTCAAACCCAGCCCATGGCGCACCATTGACCAACGCCACAAATTTACTAACCGTACTTGAATTATTGATGCCGCCGGGGTTCGGATTGGCAATGATTTCTAGTGGTGCATTATTGCCATTTTCGAAGGTAGTCCAGGCCCAATTGGCGCCAAAACCATTTGGTTCAAAATCTATGGGGCCTGCTTGCGCCAATAATTGTTGTGAAGAAAACGCGAGAAGTAAGGTAAAAAGTAGTTTCATTTAGGGGCTATAATAGGTTTAGATATTGTTAAATGTACAATAATTACAAGTGTGGGCAAGAATTTATTTTTTATACCTTCGTTCTTATGTCTATTCGCGTTGTCGTTGTTTTGTGCTATTTGTTGGTTTTTAGCCAGGTTTTCTCCCAGGGTATCAAATGGGAAGAAGCACTCAAACAAGATCCTAAAAACGTAATGAATTTAGATTGTTCGGGCCAAAAATGGGATAGCCTTCCTTTGGAAATATTTCAATTTACAAACTTGAAAGAATTGAATCTCTCCAAAAATAAGTTCAATACCTTACCCCAGGCATTTCAAACTTTTGCTCAGCTCGAAAAACTCAATTTGGGTCGAAACAAATTTGAAAATTTTCCACTGGTAATTTGTCAGCTCCCTCATTTAAAAGTACTACACTTAGATAGAAATCAAATCACCTTGCTTCCCGAACAAATTGCAGACCTCCAGGCTCTTGAATATTTAGATCTGTATGCAAATGGCATCGAACAATTTGGCGAGGGTATATTCCTACTTCCTGCACTCAAAGTACTCAATATTGAAGGCGTGATGTACGGAACCATTTTTGCCAAGCAATTTATAGCGCGCTTGCCCCAAACCAAAGTGCTGATAGACCCGCCATGTAAGTGTTTGGATTAGTATCTTTGCCTATGTCTTTGCTGCGCAATATCGTTTTATGGTTGCTCAATCATCCGCAATATGTTTTGGGTGTTTTCTTGGTTATAACGCTACTCTTAGTTTGGTCAAAAAAGAAGTGGCGTAAAAAAAAGCCATATTTACCTTGGTTGTTGGCACTTGTTTTCATTGGATATGTTTTTGTTTTTATCCGCTTCTATGACCGCAGCGACTTACTGCGGCCTGTCTTGCGCAACAACACCGTTGAAACCCTTTCCGAAACTGCCCTTGCCGACGACCAAACATATTGTTTTGGTATTGATGTATCACAATACCAGGGCCATATCAATTGGGATGAGGTTTTACTGACCAAGCATCCGTTGCGTTTTGCATTTGCCAGAGCTACCATGGGTAGAAACGGTCAAGACATTCAATTTCTAGATAATTGGGAGGCCCTTGCAAGAGTGGGCTTACAAAGAGGAGCTTACCATTATTACCGCCCGTTTGAAAACTCAACTGAACAAGCCAACAATTTCATAGCGCATGTCCGCCTTGCAAAGGGTGACTTTCCGCCAGTACTAGACATCGAGCGTATGTCTCCGCTTGGGCCTGCCAATTTGCGCAAAGGGGTACAGAACTGGCTGCGTATCGTTGAAAATCATTACCACTGCAAACCCATTGTGTATACAGGTCGATTTTTTTATGAACGTTACTTGAAGGGAAGTATTAACGGTTATCCGCTTTGGATTGCATCGTATGGCCCGCACCACAAAGTAGCTCACTTGCCCTGGACTTTTTATCAATTTTCAGAAAAAATGGTCGTGCACGGCATAGAGTCCTACGTCGATGGCAATTTCTTTCAAGGCAGCTTAACGAAACTTCGTAACTTCGGCATATGATTTTACTCACACTCATTTTCAAGCTTGGTGTGCGTTTTGCCATCTTTAACTTCATTTGGTTCTTTTTGGAGTTGCTACACAAAATGCTCACCGGAATGCGTCCTCCGTTTTTGGCTGAACACTACATTTTAAAAGCGCTCAAATACGTTTTGCTCGTGAGCATTACCTTTGCCTATTGCCTTGATTTTGCTCCAACTGAGCCTACGTATGTGCTCAATTGGCAAAAACTAGTGCCAGGCGGCCTCATTTTAATGCTTTATTTATTGGGAAAGTTTCAAAAACAACAAGAGCAAATTCAGTTTTTGGCTGGTTTTCAGATGCCAATTCAGCAAAAGCCTTATTCTAAAAATTTAGAAATTACACTCCTCTTATTGTCTGCGCTCACCTTTACAGGCTTGTATTTTTATCCAAGTTTGACCGAAATTGGAATTTTGAATTGGTTTGAATCCAATATCCGCAGTCTGGAAAAAGCGTTTCTTTTAGGCTTTGTGTTTCAAGTGCTGGGTTTCATTTTTGTATTCAGTATCTTCTTTCGTTTACTGCGTATTTTTAGACCAAAGCCACCACATTCTGATCAATATCCGCATCAAGACGAAGATCCAGATCAATTTACTGAATACGAAGAAGTTTCAGACAAAGACCTTGACTAAGCCACAAACACATATCGACGAAAGTTTGCCAAAGGCATTCAAATTGTGCAGTCTTAAAAAGATCGAACAGCTTTTTGCACAGGGGCAACTCATCAAGGCTTACCCCATCCGCTTAATGTATATCGTTGAGGAACGCTCCCAAAGTGAAGTTACCGAAGCGCCCTTTCAAGTGCTTTTTTCAGCACCGAAGCGCAGGTTTAAAAGAGCTCACGACAGAAACTATATCAAGCGCTTGATGCGCGAGGCATTGCGCAAGAACAAAGCGGCGTTGCTAACGCTGTTGCAATCAAACAATAAAAAACTTGTTTTTTCGTTAACTTTTGTTGCCGATGAACGTCCTACCTTTCAACTTTTGGAACAAAAGTTGTGTAAGGCTTTAGATCAACTTATTAAAGAAATCAACCCATGAAATTGACCAAATTACTTTTCTTATTTCTTTCCTTTTTACTGAGTCTGCAAATAGGCCATGCCCAAACCAATTCTTTTGAAACCCTCAAAAGTTTGGAAATCATGGATCAAATCTATGAGCACCTCGACCTCTATTTTGTCGACGAAACCAAAAATGGTCAGCTGGCCAAAACAGGTATAGATGCCATGCTTAATGAACTAGACCCGTACACGGTTTACTACCATGAATCAAATATCGAAGACTACCGCCTCATGACCACTGGTCAGTATGGGGGTATTGGTGCGCTGATTCGTAAAATGGGCGATTTCAGTTTTATTTCCGAACCCTACGAAGGCAAGCCGGCGCAAGCGGCGGGCTTAAAGGCCGGCGACAAAATCATCAGTATCGACGGCAAAAGCATGGAAAAGAAAACCACAGAAGAGGTTTCAGATGCATTAAAGGGCCCTAAAGGCACCTCTTTTGAATTGGTGATTGAAAGAACCGGCGAAGGCAAGAAAAACTTCAAAATCACCCGCGACGAAATCAAACTTCCAGATGTGCCTTATTTCGGCATGTTGCAAAACAAGGTGGGTTATGTCAAGCTCAATTCCTTTACCCAAACTGCATCTGCCGATGTCAAAAGTGCTATTGAAAAGTTACAGGCACAGGGTATGCAAGAGCTCGTATTAGACCTACGTGGCAATGGTGGCGGTTTGCTTCTTGAGGCGGTAAAAATTGTCAATTTCTTCGTGGCTAAAAACCAAGTCGTCGTGACTACCAAAGGCCGTGTTGCTGAAGAAAATCGCATCTATAAAACCCTCGAAGATCCTTTTGCCCCTAATATGCCTCTTGTAGTGCTCATCGACGGTGGCTCGGCATCTGCATCCGAAATTTTAGCGGGCAGTTTGCAAGATTTAGACCGCGCTGTAGTCATAGGTGAAACAAGCTTTGGCAAAGGTTTGGTGCAACGCACTTACGATCTTAAATACGGATCCAAAATCAAAATCACGATTGCCAAATACTATACACCTTCTGGTCGTTGCGTACAGCGCTTGGAATATTACGACAAAGAAAATGGTGAAAAAGCCAAAGAAGTTGCAGACTCTCTGCTCAAAACTTTCTATACCAAAAATGGTAGGCCAGTTATTGATGGTCGCGGCATTGACCCCGATATAGAAGTAGCGTTCGAAGACCTCAGCAGGTTATCGGCCATGCTTTTGGTCAAGAACCATATTTTCAATTATGCAACCCAATTTGCCGCTCAGCATCCAACAATTGCCGCTGCTGGCACCTTTAAACTCAGCGATGCTGAATACGCTGCATTCAAGAGTTATATCATGGCGCAGCCAGATTTCGATTACACTACTGCTTCTGAAGAGGCACTGCGCAAAATGAAAGAAACGGCTGAAAAAGAAGGTTATTTTGAAGATGTAGCTGCGCAATACAATCAAATGCTTGAAAAGGTAACACCTTCCAAAGACCGCGACCTCGATAAATTCAAAAAAGAAATCAGTGAACTTCTCGAAGACGAAATCATTTCGCGTTATTATTACCAGGAAGGGCGTGCCAAACAACAATTGCAAGCCGATCCAGTAATACAAAAAGGATTAGAAATTTTACAAGCCCCTACTCAGTACAATACTATTCTGAAGATTTAAGCGTTAGTAACAAATGCTGCAACGCTGGTTCGGGGGCAAAGCCCATTCAAGACTTCATTACCTTACCTTACTCTTTTTTGTAGTAGGGATGGTTTGCAGTAAGTTTCTAATGTCCATGGGCTTGCTTTTAGGCACCCTCAATTTGTTACTAGAGGCTGACTTCAAAACATATTTTCGCCGTTTGGCCGAAAACCGCTTGGTTCATTTGTTGTTGTTGTTTTACTCTCTTTTCTGGCTGAGTTTGCTCTGGAGCCAAAATTGGCAAGAGGGCTTTGATCAATTGCGCCGCCTCACCAGTTTGTTGTTGATTCCTCTGATTATTGCTGCGCGGCCCTTGCCCACTGCTAAGAAAACAGAAGGCCTCTGGAGTTTTTTTCTTGGCGCACTGCTCCTGAGTTCTATTGTCAATAGTATTTCCTATCATTTTTTTGCCGAACAACTACAGCTGATTGATATCCGCGATATGTCGCTTTTTGGCTCTCATATCCGTTTTGGAATACTTATCGGTTTTGGTTTGTCTTTGGCGCTCTTTCGTTTTGTCACCAACCGGTGGTACGGCCTTTTGATAGTGTGGTTTTTATACTATACTTTTGACAGTCAGGCTTTGTCTGGGGTGCTTACCGTAGTTATTGTTATGCTGGGCCATGCGATAAACTTCTTGCTTCAAAAACGTAAGGTGGCCTGGGTTTTTGGCATTAGTGTCATTTCAATATTATTTCTGGTGTCCCTAGTGTATTATTTGGCTCAACCAATAGAAAGTAGAGAAACTTGCCCAACCAACCCAACAAGTATGGCCTTGGCCTGGCAAAAACGTTCCAAGCTTCCTTTTGAAGGTCAAGACTTGCGTGGCCAAGATCTTTCTGCAACCATAGAAAGATACGTGATGAGTAAAAATGGGTGTGCTTCAGGTTATGGAATCCGGCATTTAAGCCCCGAAGATATTCGACTGATTGAACTCGGCTTTGCCGATGTGCGCGAGGCGCAAGGTGGCTTACGAGCCCGACTTTTTGGCTTGCGTTTCCAGCTTCATCATAGCAATAATCCCAATGACCACTCTTTACTGGAGCGCTTTGAATACTGGCAAAATGCAACATCGCTTATTGCCGACAACTGGCTGCTTGGTGTAGGCACCGGAGATGTAAGCGACCAAATGCAACAACGCTATAACGAACGCGGCTCTCAATTGCGTCCAGATCGCCGTTTGCGTCCGCACAACTATTACCTTACCACCTGGCTCAATTTGGGCTTGTTTGGGTTCGTTTTATTTGTGGGCTTACTGCTGTTGTTTATCAAGCAGCAATTGCAATATCGACAATTACAAGGGCTGCTCATTGGCATCAGTTTGGCGCTTACACTTTTCATTGAAGATGGTTTAGAAACGCAAATGGGGCTCACTATTTTCGCCTTCTTTTTTGCGTTTTACTCCCGTAGGGTGGTCGGTTAAGCGTTTCTTTGAAAAATTGAGTAACTTCGCATACCATGTCCATAGAAGTCAAAAATCTCTATAAGTATTACGGCGAGCAAGCAGCAGTTCGCGACGTCAGTTTTTCTGTTAAAAAAGGTGAAATCGTCGCTTTTTTAGGTCCGAATGGTGCAGGCAAATCTACCACCATGAAAATCATGACAGGCTTCATGCCTGCTAGTGAAGGAGAGGTTTATATCTGTGGCAAAAAGGTAGATATCGATAAGCTCGACACCCGCCAAATCATCGGATATTTACCAGAAAACAACCCGCTCTACACTGATATGTATGTGCGCGAATACCTCGAATTCGTAGGCCGCATTTACAAAATCAAAAATTTAAAGGCCCGCGTTTCTGAAATGATCCATGCCGTTGGGCTCGACGTCGAACAACATAAAAAGATTGGTGCGCTTTCCAAAGGTTACCGCCAGCGCGTTGGTTTGGCACAAGCCATTATCCACGATCCTGAGGTCCTCATCTTAGACGAACCCACAACAGGCCTTGACCCCAACCAATTGGTCGAAATCCGCGAGCTCATCCGCAGCATCGGAAAAGAAAAAACGGTCATCCTTTCAACGCATATCATGCAAGAGGTAGAAGCCATCTGCGACCGCGTCATCATCATTTCAAAAGGCCAAATTGTTGCCGACGACACCGCCAAAACACTCCAACAAGAACTCGAACACCAAACCGTTTACGTCGAGTTCGATGCGCAAATTACAAAAGCGCAACTCAGTAAAATTGCAGGAGTGCAACAAATTGAAGCCTTCGAAAAAGGTTGGTTGTTAGGCTCTAACTCAGGAACCGACCTCCGCAAAGAGGTGGCACAATTTGCCCAACAGCAAGGTTGGCTTGTATTGTCTTTGCGCCTAGAGCAAAAAACATTAGAAGAAGTATTCAAAGAATTAACAAAATAAAATGCCCAGCAACTTTATCGCAGAACTCCAATGGCGCGGCATGATCCACGACATCATGCCCGGAACCGAAGACGCACTCCTTAAAAAAGTATCCGCTGGGTATATTGGTTTTGACCCCACCGCCGACTCCTTACATGTCGGGCATTTGGTTCAGATCATGACACTCGTTCATTTTCAGCGCGCTGGCCACAAGCCTTATGCGCTTGTTGGCGGTGCCACAGGCATGGTTGGCGATCCATCTGGAAAAAGTCAAGAACGCAATCTGCTCGATGCAGACACCCTCAATCACAATGTGGCTTGTGTACGCAAGCAACTCGAAGCTTTCCTAGACTTTAATTGCGGCGAAACCGCTGCAGAAATGGTCAATAACTACGACTGGTTCCAGAACATGTCCTTCCTCGACTTCATTCGCGACGTCGGCAAGCACATTTCGGTTAATTACATGATGGCCAAAGATTCTGTCAAAAAAAGACTCGAAACTGGCATGTCGTTTACCGAGTTCTCTTATCAGTTGGTGCAGGGTTACGACTTCTACCACCTCAATAAACACCACAACTGCATCCTTCAATTAGGGGGTTCAGACCAATGGGGCAACATCGTTACAGGCACAGAACTTATCCGTCGCAAGTCAGGAGGCGAGGCCTATGCCGTAACCACACCATTGATCAAAAAAGCTGACGGCACTAAATTTGGTAAAACGGAAAGCGGTTCAGTTTGGCTCGACCCCGAGAAAACAAGCCCGTATGCCTTTTACCAGTTCTGGCTCAATGCCTCTGATGCCGATGCCGCCAATTACATCCGTATTTTTACCCTTCGCTCTAAAGATGAAATTGAAGCGCTAGAGGCCGAACACGCACTTGCACCACATTTGCGCGTCTTGCAAAAAGCCATCGCCGAAGACATCACCACCCGTGTGCATGGCGCTGCTGCCTTACAAACAGCAATTGCAGCAAGTAATATACTTTTTGGAAAGTCTACTGCCGATGACCTCCGTTCACTCTCAGAAAAAGATTTTTTTGCTGTTTTTGAAGGGGTTCCACAAGCGAGCGTCACACTTGCCGAATTTGGTGCTGGCCTAAGTATTGTAGAGGCACTAGCTGCCAAAACAGGATTTCTGAGTTCAAATGGCGAGGCCCGTCGCGAACTCAAAGCCAATGCTATTTCAGTCAATAAAGAGAAAGTAAGTGAAGACTTCATCTTACTTCCCGAACACCTCATCAATGGTCGTTATGCCTTGTTAGGAAAGGGTAAAAAGAACAATTACATTTTATTGGTAGAAGCTTAGTTTTGGCATAGACTTTGCCTTGGCGCTACAAAACAAATACTATGTGGCGCTTTTTCCCCCGATTTTTTACATTAGGTGTGCTCTTACTCCTTTTGTGTAGCTCTTCCAAAGAAATTTTTCCAGTTGTAGAAAACGAAGCATTTGGTGTTGGTGAAAAGCTCCGATACCGCCTCAGTTATGGCATTATCGATGCTGGAGAAGTCACGCTCTACCTAAAATGGACAGATCGCAAAGGACATGGCAGACCGCTGTATCACGCGGTGGGCAAAGGCTATTCCATCAATACCTTCGACCATGTTTTTAAGGTCGACGACACCTATGAAACTTTTCTAGATCAGCGCAGTATTATGCCCTGGTTTTTTAAAAGAAGAGTAGATGAAGGCGGCTATAAGATCAGTCAGGACTACACTTTTCATCATCAGAATGAAAGCGTAGAGACCAACAAAGGCAAAACCTTTAAAATTCCAATGGGCACCCAAGACATGATTTCTGCCTTCTATTATGCCCGCACCCTGGACTTCAGTAAAGCTAGCAAAGGCAAAACATTCAGTTTTCCTGTTTTTATGGATAACGAAATCTTTACGCTTAAAATCAAATACTTAGGCGATCAGGTTATCAGTACAGACAAAGGCAAGTTTAAATGCCATAAATTTGTTCCGCTCGTGCAAACGGGGCGTTATTTCAAAGACGAAGAAGATGTCGTGTTTTGGGTCACTGCCGACGACAACAAATTACCGGTATTGGTAAAGGCACAATTGCCTGTTGGCACCGTCAGATTACATATTGTTGGATATACCAATTTGCGTAATCCACTTACATCAAAGCGATAATTTGGGTCGTTTGCGGGAATTACTGAATTCAATTCCCTAGATTAAATTCAATTTTAACTAATGCTGGTTTTTAGTAAACTAATTAGTTAACTTTGTATGTCGTTTAGGGAGATTATTTTTTTTACTGAGGATGCAATTCGGTTTTACCAAGTTCAACCACTGAAAGTCCAAAGAAAAATAGATTTTGTTTTTGATTTAGTTCGGAATATTGATGTAGTACCTATTCAATATTTCAAATATTTAAAGGGAACAAATGGTATTTTTGAAATAAAAGTAGTTACCCATTTATATAGTCTACGATTCTTGTGTTTTTTTAGTAACCAAAAGCTTATAATTGTTACAAATACATTTATTAAGAAGTCGCAAAAGACACCAAAAAAAGAAATACAAATTGCTGAAAGGATAAAAAAAGAATATGAAAGCAACGAATTTTCAGCCCGTTCCATTTGAACAAATACTCGATGAAAAGTATGGAAAAATTGGATCTCCAGAGCGTAATAATTATGAAGAGGAGTCCAAGGCATTTAGAATAGGGGTCTTAATTAAGCAGGCAAGAATTGCAGCTAGTTTAACTCAAGAAGAGCTTGCGCTACGTATAGGCACCAAGAAAAGTTATATTTCTAGGTTAGAAAGAGGTCTGTGTGATATTCAACTAAACACCTTAATTAGAATAATCGAAAAAGGTCTAGGAAGGAAGTTTGAAATCTCTATATTGTGATCATTTACCTCAAAATTTCCACTCGTTTCGTTTGTGAACCTACCTTGATTAAATAAGTTCCGGTAGTAAATTCACGAAGATCAATGCGCGTTTCTTTTTTTTGAAGCGTAGTTTCAAGTAGAATTCTTCCAAGGGCATCGCAAATCATTATGTTTGATCCAATTAAATCAGTGTCAACAGCTAGAAATATTAAATCTTGAGCTGGATTCGGATAAACCGAAAGCGAAGCACCTACATTTTCATCTAACCCTGTAAAATCTAAAGTAAGAATGAGGGTAAGCAAACTATCGCAGCCAGCTGCGTTTGTGAGGACTTGAGAATAGGTGCCAGAAGCGGTGTAGGTTTGTCCGTTGAGCGTGTAACTGTCAATTGCCGAAGCAGTAATCGTATTGCTGCTTGCGTCGTTGACACTTACAAAAACGGTGTCGGTGCTTTGGCAACCTTCATTGCTTGCTCCGAAGAGTACATAACTTCCGCTCGTTTGTGGAATAAATGGAATGCCGTCGATGGCGAAGTCCCAGTACATGAAAATACCACCGGTTCCGGTGAGCGTCACTTCTTGTCCGAAGCAAACACTTTGATCCGGACCAGCATTTAGGTCAGGGAAAGTGCCATAAAATACCTGAAGGGTGTCTGAGCCAAAACAACCCAAGCTGCTTTCACCGCTCACCACATACGTGGCGCTAGCGTTCGGCACAAAAGTGGTGTCGTTGGCAATGGAACCATTCCAGATGAGGTTGTTGCCTCCACTGGCTAGAAGTGTTATGCTATCTCCTGGGCAAGTGAAGTAATCTTGTCCGGCATCTATGGATGGTGCTGGGTTTACAGTCAGTAAAACGGAGTCACTGGCCAAACAACCATTGGCGCTAGTTGCAAATGCGGTAATGTAGCCGCTGTTTAAAGGGTAAAAAGGAATGCCATTGCTGACGTCGTTGTTGTTCCAGATGATGTTCGGCGAGCCCGTTGCGGTGAGCACCGCGCTGTCGCCTTGACACACCGTGAGGTTCTGACCTGCATCGATACTGAAATTCTCTAGTAAAATATTCGTTTGGTCCCAGGCGGAGCAACCGTTGGCATCAAAACCAGTGAGTGTATACGCTTGATTGATACTCGGTGTAAAAGTACTGCCGTTGGCTACATTTGGTGTCCAGGAATAGGTCTGAGCGCCGGTTCCGGTGAGGGTAACCGCACCACCGTTGCAGGCATATAAATCGGGGCCTGCACTCACTGTGGTGAGGGTATTGGTAGCGGTAAAAAGATCGTTGATTTCACAGGCAGACAAACAACGGTTCCAGATACCGATGTCGTCGATTTTACCATTGAAGTAAGACCCGCCAATGCCGCGGCCAATGTAGAGTGGAAGGGTTGCACTCGTTACGCCGGTGTGGTTAAAAGTACCAGTTCCAACGGCAACATTATCTTTGTAGAGTGTCATAGCACCAGCGTTGTACACCAATACAATGTGTGTCCAAACGTTGGTGGTGCTGGTGCTTTGCGCCCAAATCCAGGATGCTTGTTGTTTGTTGGTACCAAATTGCATATTAGTAGCGCCCGTTTGAAAAATCCAGATGAAGTTACCGGCCGCGTTTGTGGCGTGCATTATTGGAATGCCAACAACTGAACTCGTGTTGCGGTTGTGCCACAAGGAAACTGTAAAGGTGGAAGTAGGGTTAAAAGTAAAACTTGGGGTGTTGCGGATCAAAAATTGGGTGCTGCCATTAAAGTTGTAAGCAGCATCGGTAGCGCCAAAACGATCTGTAGTAAGCACAGCACCGTTGTTGGTGAGGTGGTTATTGAGTACACTTGCGTCGTTGCCATTTCCATTAAATGGGTAGTAACATTGCAAACCCGAAACTGGAACGTAACTCGGGATTTGCGCCAAAGCAGGAAGGCAAAAAAGGAATAGAAAAGGTAGTAGGTGTTTCATTTGACAGGTTTCAATACTTCGAAATTAAGGAATATTCCATTAAGTTTACAACATGAAACATATCCTACTTTTCAGCCTCTTGTTTTTGGGATTCAGCGCAAATGCCCAATACAAAACCCTCACCTTGAAATCAGGCACCGCTTATCGCTACACCAAATTGCATTTTGTTTCTGATGACACCCTCTTTTTTAAGTCAAAAAGCGATCGAATCAATTACAAAGTTGCGACTGCCGACCTCAGTTCGCGTTTCTATTTACCCAACCCCAAAGACTATCATTTCAATAGGTCTTCAAAAAATTTAAAGCCTTTAAAAGTTGCAATGGGAGTTGGTCTTGGGCTCATGTTAGGAGGAGCTGGTGCCGCATTTTTGATAGATACCGATTTTGTGGCAGTGTATATCATCTCTTTTGCTTCGCCAGGCGCACTCACTTATGTAATTGCAAATTCAATCCACGATCTAAAAAAGATCCATCAGCAGGCTGTGCTCGCTAAATAATTGCGGCAATTTCAATGACCAAAAAAACCTACACACTTACCCAACTTGTAGACAGCGTTAAAAGTGTTATCAATAGAACATATAGCGAACATGCGTATTGGGTAACGGCCGAACTTGTAAAAATCAATATCAAGGGTGGGCATTATTATTTGGAATTAGCCGATTCCGTGGAGGGTTTCAACACAGCCCAAATGAAGGCTGTAATTTGGCGCACGCAAGTTTTGGCTTTGCAAACCAATTTAGGCGAAGAATTCAAGCAATTGCTACAACCTGGCAATCGCTTATTGTTTAGGGTGGCGGTCACTTTTCATGAAATCTACGGCCTCTCTTTAACCATCCATGACCTCGACCCCGCTTTTACTTATGGAGAAATCGAGCTCAAAAAGAAACATACTATTGAGCGCCTCAAGCAAGAGGGTTTGTATGATTTACAAAAGCAACTCAAGCTACCGCTTATTGTCAAGCGTGTTGTTTTGATTGGCTCACCTGACACCTCTGGTTACCGCGATTTTCTGACTGAAATGACCACCAATAATATCTTTCGGAATTTCATCATTCAGCAGCTTGCCACTACAGTGCAAGGCGATAAAGCTGTTTCAGAAATTTGTGCCGCATTGAAAGAAGCCGATACATACGACGCCGATGCAATTGTACTCATACGAGGTGGAGGAAGCAAAATGGATCTAAATGTTTTCAATGACTATCAAATTTGTAGCCTGATCGCTGGTTTGCGCTTGCCTTTAATAACGGGTATTGGCCATGAAACCGATGAGGTGGTTGCAGACCTCGTTGCCAATTCGCGTCAAATTACACCAACGGCAGTCGCGAAGTTTTTATATGTTAGGGTCGGTACTTTTAGAGCTGACCTTCAAACGGGTCTCGACCGCGTCTTAACGCAAGCACTAAGCCAAATGGCCAGAGCAACCGAACAGTTTACCAATACCAATAAATTCTTGTCGCATTATTTTCAGAATATCATCACAGCATACCGTACCGATCTTCAGGCCAAATTACACCTCATTCAGTTATACACCGCCGACACGCTTGCTGAGGAGCGCGCCCTACTTGAACTCGCTTTGAATCGGGGAGGCACGGCTACGGTGAACCACCTGCGGGTGCTGCGCGAAATTGAATTACCCGGAACCCTCGATCGAATTTTGGTAAATGCCCAGAACCTGATCGAAATAAGTCGCTTGGAAATCAGCGGTATGCAGGATAAAATAGAATTGCTCAATCCGCTCAAACTTTTAAAAGTGGGTTATACCATGAGCAGTATCGATCATATAGATTTGGCTCATTATTCAGGTACCTATATCGGCAAAGAACTACAGACACTTACCGATCAATTCACCATTTTTAGCACTATTACAAAAATTCAAAAATAAGATGGAAGAAAAATTAAGTTACGAAGAGGCACTTTCACAGTTGCAAGTAATTGTCAAGAAACTCGAAAACAAAGAGGTTAAAATTGAT
>JBIIZI010000024.1:0-16928 GCA_044346375.1 Crocinitomicaceae bacterium
TGAAACTTCAGGAAGATCAGAATAATCAAAAGTGATTACATCTGTGAAATAATCATGATTGAGGTATTGTTTATTGACTTCTAATAAGTAGTCATCATCTGTAAAAACCAGACTTAAATCTTTGAGTTGTTTACCCTCGTTCAAAACAAGATGCTTTACAGCATTTTTTAAATCCTTTTTAGATACAAAAGATGGTAATTTGACACCAAGGTTGATGATTGTCGTCATTTATGAAAGTAAAGATTTACAGTGCTTCCTGTGTTCAGAAACTCAACTTCGTCAGCGAGATTCTTCATTAAGAAAACACCTCTACCACTATCTTTGAGTAGGTTCTCAGGGGCTGTAGGGTCTGGTAGATCTTCATAAGAAAAACCTTGACCTTCGTCCTTGACTTGAATACAAAACGTATCGTTTTGATTGGCTACTTTGATTTCAACCTTAGCTTCTGGATTGTTCTTATTGCCATGTTGAATGGCATTATTAACCGCCTCTGAAACTGCTATTAACACATTACCAAATGCATCTTCTGGCACACCGAAATCATCGCATACGTTACCAACTATCTTTTCAACGTCTATAAGTGACTGATAATCAGATGGTAATACCACTTCTGCTACTATAGAAAAACCTTCTTTCATATGATAAAAATCCGGGAAATTACTGGTTCAAATAAGCGTCTGATCTTTGTTTATAGTATAACTGTAAAGCAGGATCAATAGACTTGATCAATTCCAATTCATTCCATTTGGACCTTTTATACTCATCAAATCGAATTTGGTTACCTTTTTCTACATCTTTTGCTGATTGTGCTTCACGTTTCTCTTCGTAACCACGTTTCATGATCGCATTTTCGCTCTCTAATAAGCGTGTAAGAATTTCTTTTTGTCTTTGAATCGTTTGCGGATTCACACGTTTTAGTAATAAATCTTTCTCTTGTTCTTCTAGCTCTTTCAATAAAGGATTCAGTTGATTTCCTAAACCCTTTCCTTCTTTATTCAAGTCCTGTTTGAGCTGCTCTAAACGCTGACGAATCGCTGTTTGTTCAGCTGCCATTCGGGCCAACTCTTTAGAACCTAAACCTGGTAAACCTTGCCCAGCCTCACCTTCTTTACCAGGAGCCGAACCAGGCTTAGAGCCAGGTTTGTTGCCGCCCGGATTAGAACCTTTTTGCATTTGTTCAAGCTGTTTTTTTAGCATTTCTTTCATGTCGCCTGAAGACATTGATTGACCCGGTTTAGGGCGACCTTTTCCTGGGTTTTCACAACTTCCACTTCCTTGCATTTCTGCATTCATTTGTTGTTGCATAGATTGCAACGCTTCATTGAGTAACAATGCAAGATTGTTATAGGAGGTCATGACTAATTGTTGATGTTTTTCAATATCCTTCTTTTTGTGGTCGTCGATGGCTTCAATAGTAGCCTTCTGTTGTGTTGCAATGGTATTCAATTCAGCATCAATGAACGTGGCAATTTTGGGTTGTCTTTTAGCAAGTGCTAACAAACTATCTTTGATGATCTTCGTATCGTCATTGACTCTTTGCTGACGTCTACCTAATTTTCTATAAACAGGATCCTTGGTGCTGACTTTAACAAAATGTTTTTGTGTTTTTTCTTGATCAAAACTCAGGTTTATTAGACCTTCTAGGATAGCTCTAAGACTTTCCATGTCTTCTTCCTGTTGCTCCTTATTTGATTGGTTCTGCTTGGCATTCAATTGAGATGACATCGCTTTCATACCGTCTGCCGCTGATTTTTGTTTTTCACTGGCTTTTTTTGATTTACCTTCAGAAATTTCTTGTGCAGCATTTTGCAAATCGTCAGATACTTGCTGTTCCAATGCATCTAAAATATCTAAGTCAAGAGGCCGAGCTAAATCTTTATTTAATTCTTGAACCTCTTTTAGTTCCTTCTTTACTTCTTCAAACTTTTCATTGAGTTCTTTTTGCTTCTTGAGTAATTCATCTTTACCTAGATTTTGACTTTCTTCTTTTAATTCTTCTTGCTCTTTAGCAAGCTGATCTAATTCATTTTCAAGGTCATCTATGCGTTCGTTCACTTGCATTTTCTTCAGTAGTTCCAAACTTCTATCTAGTTGTTTGTTCATATCCTCAGAACTCTGCTCTAGTTGCTCTAATTTATCTTTAGATTGTTCTTTGTCTTGTTCTTTTAATAAAGCCTCTAATTCATCTAAAAGTGCCTTTAATTCATCGTCCATTACTTCTTTGAGTAATTCTTCTAGGAGCGCTTGTTTTTCTAGTAATTGTTCATCGAGAGGTGAAAGTTGATTTTTTTGATCAGTACTTTGCTTCATTTCTTCTAAACTCTCTTGAATTTGTTGCTGAAGTTGTAACTGTTCTTGTTGTAATTTTTCTACTTTATTGAGCTTATTCCAGTTATTGGTCTTTGACTGACTGGTTTCTTTTTTCAATTGCTGAACATCTTTATTGAACTGTTGCATTTTCTTAAAGACATCTTCTAAATCTTTAATTTGTTCATTTTGTTCTTCTTTGCGCTGCTCGTTTAACTCCTCTAGACTCGGGAGTTCATAGGTGCGTGAATCACTTTTTGTTGCTTTGTGTCCATTGACGCCATCATTGTCATAAACAACAAAGTAATAAGTGATTATATCATTTAACTTTATTTTCTCACGTCTAAAATCAACTGCAAAATCGAATTTGTGTAAAGTCCCTTTAACAGCTTCTACATCAACTTTTTGAGTTTTCTTTTCGCCATTAGCCTGTTCAATGGTGTATACAAATTTCAAACTACTCAGGCCGTAGTCGTCGGTGATAGTACCTTGAAAATACATTCTTCCATCATAGATAGAATCTTGTTCCTCTTGTACTTCAATTAAAGGGTGTGCATCTTTAAGAACCTCAATCTTCGAACTTATAGTATCTGTTTTAGAAGTTTGTGCATTTGTTAAAACCAATTTCTGACGTCCACTACTGCGGTATTCTTGCGTAAATTCACTGTATATAGGATCTAATTTCTTAGTAGTATTTTGCCACAATAAGTGTAATTTACTAGTGTTCTTTGTTGCAATTTCCCAACGTACAATTGTTCCTTCTGGTAAGGTTAAATCTCCGGTGTTTTCATAAGTACGCTCTGGTTTATTGAGGTATTTTGGAAATATACAATGTGCACGTAGCGTTCCTAACAATGCCCTTCTGTTTACACGTAACCATTGTTTTGGACTATTGAACTCATTGGTAGTACAATAAAAAGCAGTAGATTTTTGTAATTGATTGAACTTAAAAGAAAAGGTATTGCGTTTTTCTTGTTTCATTAAAAACTTACCTTGGTCAAGTATGACATACAATTGCTTAGGTAAAGTATTGAAGCCTGGGGCAGGTTTCACTTTTACGGAAAGTTCAAAAGAACTACCTTCTTCTAAGTTGCTAGGGATTTTACTAAATACAAATTCATATGGATTTGGCTCCTTAAATTCTTTCGAATACTGTAAAACCCTAGTTGAACCTTGTGTTAGTATTTGCGGTACAAACCATGCTACACCAAGAAAACCAACTAATACCGGGATGAGGTATTTCAAATAATGTCGCTGGGTTTTGTATTGAATAGCAGATTCAAAAGAAATGACGCTCAGTTGATTAGCTCGTTGGGCAATACTCGCAGCAATGAGGTCGATATTACCTAAATTACCATCAAGATCTTGTTGAAGTTGGATGGTATTCTTTAATTTATCGGCAACATCAGGAAAAAACACACCAATGATTTCGGCAGCTTGTAAATGTGAAATCCTTTTACCGAAAGCCCACAAGCGACTCAAGGGAATGCCTATGAAACGAATGAATAAATAACTTTGCAGTACGACAAAACCAAAAAATAGAATTCCTCTAACAAGAACTGGAAACCTCCCAAAAAATTCTAAGGAACTCGTAAATAGAAAAGCGAGTAGAAAAAACAACGTAAACAACAAACTTCCTCTTACCAATTGATTTTTATAATACTTCCTGATAAAAGCATCAATTTGATCAATGAGTATGTGATATGAATTTTGCATAGGATAAAACTACTACTTCATTTGCTAGCTACAAAATTAACAGCTAAAGCGCTTCTTAATTAGATTAATATATTTCTTTTAAAAGAATTTCTAAAAAATTTACTACTACTATTAACCTTGTTGATTTGTGTATAATTTTTAGGTTGTTTAGTTGCTTACTAAAATACATTCGTTTTATCAACATGATTTCAACCTATAAATAGTTACAAATAATTGATAAATAAGTATTTATAATTTAATTCACAATTAACTATTTTCACAAGTTGTTCAAAAAAATAAGCTGTTTAAAGTCTTTATAAAGTTTGAAAAACGTTCATAAGCTATGTAAAAAGAAAGCTAAAAAATAGTGGTTATCTCAACTTTATTTGAGCTTATACAAAACAACTAGATTTCCAAAAAACGTTATAATCTGTTTTCAACATGTTTTAAACGAAAACCAATTTACTTTAGTTTATAAAACGAACCAGTTTACTCAGTTGTAGCGCTGTCTAATTTTCTAATGTTTATAAGTTTAAACCCAAAATAGTACTTAATTTTACAAGAAAAACATGATTATTCCAATAGGTGCAGATCACGCAGGTTTTCAGACAAAACAAGTTATCATTGACTATTTGATATCCTTAGGTCACGAAGTTAAGGATTACGGTTGTTTTTCTGAGGCCAGCATCGATTATCCAGACTACGCTCATCCAGTGGCTCAACATATAGAATCAAATCCTGGAACTTTAGGAATACTTCTATGTGGTTCAGGAAATGGTATAAGCATGACTGCAAATAAGCATCAAGATATCCGTTGTGCTCTTTGTTGGACAACCGAAATTGCTGAATTAGCACGTTTACACAATGACGCGAATATTATAGCACTTCCTGCTCGTTTTATTACCGAGGATCAAGCTAAAGAAATGGTTGCTTGTTTCTTGAGTACTGCTTTTGAAGGAGGGAGACACGCTACACGTGTAGCTAAAATATCTTGTTAATTCTTACGAATTAATATTTCCACTCGCCGATTTGCTTCCTTTTGTTCTTCGTCTTGTGGTTTAGCAAATACAGGTTTGCTTGAACCAAAACCAATAGGAAACAAGCGTTCAGGCGCAACACCATTTTGTACAAGGTACTTTTTAACCATTACAGCGCGCTGTTTGGACAGTTTTTGTGCTTTTTTAGCACTATTTTCATCCAAGTTAACATGGCCATGTATTTCTATTGTAATACTAGGATTCAGAATCAATAAATCTCTTAATCGATTGAGTTGCGCATAAGATTCTTCCATAATTTCAGGAAGTCCGGCACTAAAATAAACTTGTTCAAGCTTGGTGAGTTCACCCGCTTCAAATTTGTGTAATAGAATTGTATCTGTTTTTTGGCCGTTATATGGAATACTTCGCTCTTTAAATTCAACCGGAAAGTAACCAGGTGCATCGATTTTTATTGAACCCTTTTTGATAGGTTGTTTGAGATTTATAAATAACCGCGATGCATAATAAGAACCACTTATTTCCGAACTACCTTGTAAAAAAATGCGGCCCGCCACTGGGGTCAAAGTCTGTTCGTCGCGGATCAGTAGGGTGTAAGTAGGTAATGTTTTGTCGTAAACTAAGTTCAGTACATGTTCTTCTTCTTGCGTATTGTCTGCTTTGAACTTACAGTTAAAAAGAATATCATCTTTTATACCAGAACTAGTTGTTAAACACAAACTTGCAAATTGATTTTTGTCTACATGAAAATTTAAATTCTCACTTCCCCTTAATTCAAAAGAGAGGCTATCTACGGTTAGATTTTTCCTTTCTGATAAATCACAAATTTCAGTATTACTTCTTATGATAACACCTTTTGAAACTGTCAATGAAGAACTAATGGCAGTTATTTCTAACTCAACTTCTCCTGATTTTGGAGCGATAAATACTACCCAAATTTGATTTGATTTTTTATCACCAAGGAAGGAAAGAGAGAACTTACCTTCTATTGGCGCATATACGGCGCCTGAACAATGATTATATGTGGAGCGTTGGCCAAATAATAAGCCGCCGAACAACATACAAAGAACACTGAGTAAAATTTTCACAGAGCCTTTATACGGCTCAGTCTATTTTTAGTTTCAACTTTCCACTCAAGCGCACATCTACAACGAGAAAACCAGTCGTCAAAAGCAGGTTCTGTACACTCAATTCGTCTATTTTACCTTCCAGCCAAACACCCTTTGTTATTTCGCCATTGATTTGTTGTTCAATAGCGGCTTTTGATTCTGTGAGAATAGGACTTAAATCAACGTCAATATTGGCGGTGAGCTGTTCCTTTAATTTGGAGTTCAGTATCCACTTAGCCGAGTGCAACAATACACTTTTGGTGCGCAATTCATAATCAACTTCTCGGATTCTTAAATGTTGCTGCAGGTCGATATAAGGTTCTACAACTAGATAAAGCGTCCCTTTTTTTGTACCAGAAAACTGTACCGACAAAACCAAGCGCTCACCTTGCGGACCAAGAATTTGTACTTTATCTATGTTGATATACTTTTTATCGGTGATGTTAATTTGTTGTGTATCAAAATCCCTCAACAAAAAGCGGTTAATTGAATCATAGGAAGCAACCGTTCGTAGATTAAAAACACTTGTGTTTGTAGCATTTGGTTGAGGCGTATTTTTTGGTAAGCGCGATTTGGGTAATGTTACGGCGTTTGTAGAAAACAATGGTTGTGCAACCATTTGCGTTGTAAAATAGGCCTTTTGGCCTTCATTTTTTAAGGTCAGGTCTTCAATGCCAATTTGTTGCGGCCGCAAGTAAAAATAACCGTAAGGGTCAACTAAAATAGGTTCTTGTAGAGATTTCCATACTTCTGTCATGGTGCTGCGTATAGGCGCCGAAGCCAATTGTTTATCGACTTCTTTTTCGAGTTGTATTAACGAAGCTCTTACTTCTTTCTCGATGGTTGGGGTTGCGTCGTACCTAAAAACTGTGATTTTGCAAGGGTCAATTAGTGTAAATTCATTTAATTTAGTTTGAGATTTTAACTCGAAATTGTCGCTAATTGCAATTTTACTTTTGTAAGAAATGTGAACTTTTCTTTTTGGCTCACCTACACCACAAGAAGCATAAACGCGTGGAATAATACACGTTGGTTCGCCAAAGATATTTTGGCAATCTGGGCAGTAAGACAAATTCAAGTCAAACTTACCGTCAATATCACACAACACCTCTTTATCTTTTAATTGAAAAGAAAGTGGCTCGCGCTCAAAATGGTAATTGTAACGGATCCCTTCGCATTGATCTTCCTCTCCGCTGAACTTTTTATCTAAGCTTTTATCTGCTTCAGTTAAATAAGGTTTGAGGGCTAATTCAGTTTGTAAAGAAAGAAAGGAGGGTTCTGGTGCACTTACCTCAGCTACCACCTTGAAGTCTGGAACAGGTAATTCTATTGTAATTGTTTTACAAGAAAACAAACCGAAAAGCAGAAAGGAAACAATGCTGAAACACTTCATTTTTTAGGTTTGAGTAGCACTCTTTGGAGAAAGTCGACACGCAGGGTTTCAACAGAACTTTCTGCTTCTTTAATGTATGGACTTGTATATGTTGGTTTTTTTTGACCACCGGTAATTTCGAACAGCAGGTTTTCTTCTTGTTTGCAGAGTGATGAATTGAAAAACATGCCGCTCAATTCAAAGTGGTCATAAAAGCAATTACCTAAAAGTGTCATTTCGATCAATAAACTATCGCCTTCGTCCATCCAAAGTTTTTTGGTTTCCTCTGCATAAAATATTTTGTATGCTTTGGTACTCATGACTTCTCCATCTTTTTGATTGATATAGGACATATTATAGGTCCAATAGTTTGGACGGTCCATAATTTGTAAGTCAAAATTGATCCCAATTTTTTGTTGTAAACCTTTGGAATTATAGATTTCCATTATACCCTCATAGGAGCCTAGCCATTCATCGGGAATGCCTTGAGAAAATGCCAAAGAGGGCAGCAGTAAAAAGAGAAAAAGTAAACGCATAAAAAAGGGGCCTAAGCCCCTCTAAATTAATTCATTTTTGCTTTCAATCCTTGATCGAGAGCATCTAAAAATTCTTCAGTGTACACGTAGTGGTCGCCGTGGTTGACTTTATTGCCATGAATACACACCGCTAAGTCTTTGGTCATGATGCCGCTTTCAACGGTTTCAATACACACTTTTTCAAGTGTCAGACAGAAGTCAATAAGTTCTTGGTTGTTATCTAGCTTGCCGCGGAAAGCCAAACCTCGTGTCCAGGCAAAAATTGATGCGATAGGATTGGTCGATGTTTTTTTACCTGCTTGGTGGTCGCGGAAGTGACGCGTAACGGTTCCGTGAGCCGCTTCAGACTCCATAATTTGGCCGTCAGGGGTAATGAGTACGGATGTCATGAGGCCGAGCGAACCAAAACCTTGTGCAACGGTGTCAGACTGAACGTCGCCGTCGTAGTTTTTACAAGCCCAAACAAAATTACCATTCCACTTTAGGGCAGAAGCCACCATGTCGTCAATGAGGCGATGTTCGTAAACGATACCTGCTGCGTCGAATTGTGCTTTGAATTCAGCTTGGAATATTTCTTCAAAGATATCTTTGAACCGACCGTCGTATTTTTTAAGGATGGTGTTTTTTGTAGAAAGATATAAGGGCCATTTTTTAGTTAAGGCCATATTGAAACAGCTTCTTGCAAAACCAGCAATAGATTCGTCTGTGTTGTACATCGCCATTCCAACGCCATCACCTTTGAAGTTATAAACCTCAAAGGTTTGTGTTTCACCACCGTCTTCAGGCGTGAATGTCATGGTAAGTTTCCCTTTTCCTTTGAACACAGCATCAGTTGCACGGTATTGATCACCGAAAGCATGACGTCCAACAATAATAGGTGCCGTCCAGTTTGTAACTAAACGCGGCACGTTTTGCATTACGATGGGTTCGCGAAAAACGGTTCCGTCGAGGATGTTGCGAATGGTGCCATTAGGAGACTTCCACATGGATTTCAAGTTGAATTCTTGAACGCGAGCTTCGTCAGGGGTAATGGTGGCACATTTGATGCCTACTTTATATTTTTTGATGGCTTCCGCTGCATCAATTGTGATTTGATCGTTGGTTTCGTCGCGTTTTTCAATACCGAGGTCGTAGTATTTGATATCGAGATCAAGGTAGGGTAAAATGAGTTTGTCTTTGATAAATTTCCAGATAATGCGGGTCATTTCATCGCCGTCGAGCTCTACAACCGGGTGTGCTACTTTAATTTTTGACATGTAATTTTTTTATGTACAAAATTAATCATTATTATGTTTAAAACAGGTCAAATGAAAAGAAGCACACGTGATTTAGTCTAACGAACCAATCATTTTGGACGGATCGACAATGAGGTCATAATCTTCTGCACTGACGTGGCCAAGGCCTACAGCAGCCTCTTTTAGAGTGGTGCCATTTTTATGTGCGTATTTCGCAATTTCTGCTGCTTTATAATAGCCAATTTTTGTGTTGAGCGCTGTTACAAGCATCAAAGAGTTGTCAAGGTGTTGTTTCACCATTGGCAAATTAGCTTTAATTCCTACAGCGCAATTGTCGGCAAAAGAAACACAAGCGTCTCCAATGAGCCTAGCCGACTGCAAAACATTTGCAGCAATAACTGGCTTGAACACATTGAGTTCAAAATGACCGTTAGATCCAGCAATACTGACCGTGACGTCGTTGCCCATTACCTGGGCACAAACCATTGTAAGGGCCTCTGGTTGGGTAGGATTCACCTTTCCTGGCATAATAGAAGATCCTGGTTCGTTGTCTGGGATGATAATTTCGCCAATTCCACAGCGCGGCCCGGAAGACAACATGCGGATATCATTGGCAATTTTCATGAGAGAAACAGCGCTTCTTTTGAGTGCACCAGAAAGCTCGACCATTGCGTCATGTGCGGCAAGCGCTTCAAATTTGTTGGCGGCAGTAATAAAAGGAAGACCTGTAAATTCGGCGATTTTTTGAGCCACGAGTACATCGTAACCTTTTGGCGTATTTAATCCAGTGCCAACAGCGGTACCACCTAGTGCCAATTCAGAAACCACAACCAAAGCATTGTTGATGGCGCGCATTGAATAATCTAGCTGCGCTACATAACCACTGAATTCCTGACCCAACGTAAGCGGGGTTGCATCCATAAAGTGCGTGCGGCCAGTTTTGACGATGTCTTTGAATTCTACCATTTTTTGTTGAAGAACATCGCGCAAGTGCTTCAGACCAGGAAGGGTTACCTCGACAGCCATTTTGTAGGCAGCAATGTGCATAGCTGTAGGGTAGGTGTCGTTGGAAGACTGCGATTTATTGACGTCGTCATTTGGGTTGAGCACTTTTTGCTCGTCTAATAAGTCACCTCCATTTATGACGTGGCCGCGATTGGCTATCACTTCATTGCAGTTCATGTTAGACTGTGTGCCTGAACCGGTTTGCCAAATGACTAAAGGAAATTCGGAGTTGTGTTGACCTGTTAAAATTTCATCACATACTTTTGAAATGAGGTCTCTTTTCTCTAGGGCCAAAACGCCAAGTTCATGATTGGCGTGTGCTGCAGCTTTTTTGAGGAAAGCAAAAGCGTGGATCACTTCAATGGGCATCGAGCCCTCTGGGCCAATTTTAAAGTTGTTGCGCGAACGTTCGGTTTGTGCTCCCCAGTAGCGTTGAGCAGGTACTTTTACCTCGCCCATGGTATCTTTTTCGATGCGAAATTCCATTTTTTGGTGTTTATGAATTAATTTATGTAATTTTGGTCTGTATTCAACTGCAAAAATAATAGAAGATGAGCACTTTCGGTATTGTAATGTTTCTTTTAATTGGCGGAATGGCCTTTTGGATGTTATTCTTTTTATTAGGATTTATCCTTCCTTATTGGCTAACGTTAGGTTTGTTTGAACAACTGCGTCCAAAACGCATTTTTGACGAAGAGACCAAATAAAGACAACCCTTTATCCCGAAAGCGCCCAAAAGGCGCTTTTTTTATACCCCAAATATTTGTTGGCAGTTTTGTTGAATGGTCAAACACAACTGATCTGTAGGCAAATCGTTTTGGTCCGAACCAAAAGGGTCTTCAATTTCTTCGGCCAGTAATTCCATACTCACAAGTGCATAAAATACGAATGTTGAAATAAATGCAGACAAATAGCCAAACAATGGCACAAAAGCCAACGGCATTGTGACGACATAAATAAAAATGAATTTTTTGATAAAGAGGCTATAAGAAAAAGGGATTGGTGTGTTTTTAATGCGTTCACAGATTCCCAAAGAAGTAATAAGTGCGTCTAGGTCCCGATTGAGCGCGAGCCAAGATTGTTTATGTATCGTTTCTTTTTGAAGTAAATTTTCTATTTCCACGCGCAATAATTGAATGATTCTCAAAGGTTGATGCCCGCTCAGATCCAAACCTTCTAAATTGAGAACTGCAGATGCCTCTTCTTTCAAATCTTGATTGCGCAAATGTTGTTTGGCAGCAAAAACAAAAAGTGGAATGAGCCTGTTAAATGTACTTTTTTCCTCTGGTGTTAAAGCGACCGCACCTAGTTTAGAACTCAAACTTCTCGTGTCGTTTACAAATGCTCCCCAAGCCTTTCTGCCCTCCCACCATCGGTCATAGGCCGTGTTTGTTCGAAAAACCAAAAGGAGTGAGATCACAAAACCAAGAAGGGAATAAACGGTTGTTAAGTTTTTTAAGAAATATGCTTCCGGAAAAAACGTCATTTCGACGTAAGCGATAAGGATAGAAAGTAAACTGATGTAAACGAGTTCTTTCCACATCATGCGCACTGTGTCGCTTTTATGAAAAGAAAAAATAAAGTTGAGCCAGTTTTTTGGATTGTAATTGATCATCAGTTTTCAGTTGTACTACAAAAGTAAAAATTCTTTGAGCACTTAAATTTTGTTTAATTTCGAAGCAGCAAATCAAGCAACATAAAGATGGAAATCACACCCGAACTCAAAGAGAAACTAAGCCAACTAAATGAAAAGTACGCCGCGTTAGGAGAAGACTTCAATGCCTATTTAGAAGGACTTCTATATGCCGAGGTAACTACTTATTGGGACTACATAGAACTCGACACCCTTTTGAGCTTACAAAAACCTAAAACATCTTTCCCAGATGAGGTGGTTTTTATCATGTACCATCAAATTACAGAACTCTATTTTAAACTTGCGCTGCGTGAGTTCGAAGCTCTTGGAAAAATTGCTGCGCCATCGAAGGCTCATTTCATAGACCGCGTTACGCGTATCAATCGTTATTTTGACGCTTTGATCAAAAGCTTTGAAATCATGATCAATGGTATGGATAGAGAAGAGTTTTTAAAATTCCGAATGAGTTTGCTACCCGCTTCAGGGTTCCAATCTGCCCAATATCGAGAAATCGAAATTTTCAGCACAGATTTCATCAATTTAGTTGCAAAAGACGAGCGTGAAGCACTGCGCAACCAAACAGATATTGCACAATTATTTGAGCACATTTACTGGAAAGCGGGTGCTACAGAAGTTGCGACAGGTAAAAAAACACTGACACTTATTCAGTTCGAAGAAAAATACAAGGACCAATTTATTGCGCTTGGCAACCGTTGCAAGGATAAAAATTTATGGCAAGTGTATTTGCGTTTAAGTAAAGAAGACCAGGCAGACGAACACGTGAAAGAAGTGCTGCGCCAAAACGATACCAACGTGAATATCAATTGGCCACTTGCGCATTATAAATCAGCAGTTCGTTATTTAGCCAGACAAGACAAAGATGTTGCAGCTACTGGCGGCACGAATTGGCAAAAGTATTTACCACCTCGTTTTCAAAAGCGTATTTTTTATCCTTCACTTTGGACCCCCGACGAGCATGAACATTGGGGTAAGGCATGGGTAGAAGAGAGCCTCAAGTAAATTTTCAGCTTAGTTAAGCTCTTTGATAAACAAATTGGCGTAGTCAAGTAAACCAGAATCATCTAGTTTAAAGTTGCGCACACGGAGCTGTTGAAGCACAATAAAGTCTTCGGTATATATTGGTATGAGCGGCTGTAAATTGATTATTGCTTTTTCACAGCGTTTTTGAGCCCGATTTCTATTGTTGATATCCTTGGCAAAAACAGAAGCTAGATAAAGGGAGTCAACAAGTGCATTTTTGAAGTAATATGGATTCTGAGCTCTGCTATAAAAGAGCCTTAAGTAAGATTCAGAGCCCGGATAATCTCCAACCCAACCAGTTCTCCACATACTTGCGGAAGTCATTTTTAATGGAATTAGTTGCTCCTTTAATAAAACCTGAACACCTAGTTGCTTTTCGAGCATATGAGCCACAGCTTTTGACCATTTGTAAGCCAAGGTGTTTTTTTTGCTTCCTACATAAAAGGTTACAGGAGGGAAGGCCCGCATTGTGGTATAACCTTCTTTGCTAAGAATAGACCTTGCTTCAAGAATTCTGGCTGTCATGGATCTGTTGTCCGCCTGAATAAGTGAATTTTTATTCCATGAGGTTGTTGGTATAAACTGATTATTGAGTTGACGCCCTTCACCCATTAAAACCTCGTTACAAATCGTATTTGCATCAATTGCCAAAGCGAAAGCTCTTCTAATTGCTGGTTGGTTAAACGGCGGCGCGGTGCAATTGAATTGAATAAAATGAACTTTTGCTGCGCTTTTTATATATACTTCGTGAAGTGGGTTTTTGCCTGATTTAGCATCGCGCAAGGTGCCAAAAGCACCTCTTAGGTCGTCAACGGGTAAATCAAAAAGTAGATCGAGTTGATTTTTTAAAAAAAGCTGATGCGCACTTTGACCTTGTATTCCACAAGTCAAGTCGATTTGATCAATATAGGGCAACTGATTTCCATAGTGATCATAGCGCCAATAATCGACGTTTCGCTCAAAGGAGAGTTGTTTTCCTTCTCGCCGTGCCAACATGAACGGACCTGTTCCGACCGGGTTTGTTGAAATGTTGCTACCGTAGTATTTAGCCGCATGTTTGCTTAGAATACCTAAGCTAGGACTAGACAGCACGTTTAAAAAATGGTTGTAAGCACCAGTTAATGTAAGTTCTAAGGTGTAATTATCAATAATGCGTATGCCGCGCACTTTTCTTTTGAGTGGATCTAGTTTTGCTTTGTAAAACTCCACTCCACCTAAGATCAATTCTGGTAATATGAGGTCTTGTTTGATGTTCGCTTGCTTTGAACAAGCAAGGCTGAGGCTATATGCAACATCTTCCGCTGAGAGTTCTGAAGAACGGAACCGAAAACAAGCGTTGTCAGAGAAGTGAATATTTTTACGCAGATGAATGACGAGCTTTTTGTGCGTTGTATCGGTCGTGATTTTAGTTGCCAAATGATATCCCCATCCACGATTGGTATTGCTTGGTTTAAGTAAAGATTCAAAAATAAGTTGCTGAACACGGTGGTGTTCTAGCGTGTTGTCGGCGAGTGGAAATAGCGTAATATTTTCACTTTTCGAACTTATTTTTAAAACACCACCATATTGTTTATCGCCAAGTGCAATACGAGGTGAATGATAATAATAAACGCTGGCTGTTATTGCAACTACTACCGCCAATGCGGGTAATACGTAGCGCAAGGATACAGCTTTCATGAAGTGAAACCCCGCTTATTTCTTATCAACCAAATGCAAGAAGCCGTGACCTGTAACCTCTTGGTTGTTTAAACCAGCCCCAACATATTTGTAGAAGTAAACACCTTCACTTGCAGGTGTACCATTGATTTTGCCATCCCAAGAAGGGTTGTTGTTGATGAGGTCTACAGAACTTGCGTCGAATAATACATTACCCCAACGGTTCAAGATAATGAGTTGTAAGGAGATGACATTTTTTGTATCTAAATAGAAACTTTCATTGTTGTTGTCGTCGTTCGGGCTGAAAACATTTGGCGCAATGACTACAGGGCGCGCGTACTCACAACTACCGTCGTCAATAAGCGCATTTGGATCGTAGTTGAGTGCAAGTGGGTCAGTACAACCAGTTGGGTATACGCAAGAGCCGTCGTTGACATTGGCCAATGGGTTGTAGTTGGTACCGAGCGGATCAGTACAACCACAGACGTCTACTTGGATAGTAACGGTTGCAACATCAGAACACTGCGGCCCTTGATTGGCTGTAAGTGTTACCGTATAAGTGCCGAATGGCACGTCGAATACGTGGTTTTGAGCACTTAGGTCATTGCTGTTGCCGGTTTGGCCATCGCCAAAGTTCCAGCCGAATGTGCTAGCGTTCTGACTCGTATTGGTGAAGGTAACACTGAGTGGGGCGCAGCCCGAGGTGACACTCGCGCTGAATTCTGCAACTGGCGGGTCGAGTACATCGACAAAAGCGCTGTCATTCACTGTACACACGTTGTCTTCGATAGTGATGTAATACCAACCAGATGGAATGTTTTGCCAAACAGAAGCATCGATGAAGCCATTTGGCCCAGGGCCGGTCCAGTTGTATTGCGGCACACCCTGCGTTCCTGAAGCTTGTACTGAAACGTATCCGGTAGGCACACATGTAGATGGCCCAACGTATATGGTGTCAATAGCCAATGTTTGGTTCATGGTGATGGTTACGGTGTCGGTAGTAGTGAAATTACAGTTGTCGGTAGCGGTTACCAAATAGAACATGGTGCCGTTTTGGCCAATGCTCACTGAAATGGAGTCGTTGGTGCCGAGATTAGCGCCCGCTAAATTTTCCCATTCGTAGTCGTAAGGAGCATAGCCGCCAGATGCACTTGCTGCTAGCCACACACTATCAGAAGCACAATAAACGGTCGGGTTATTACCGGTAATGTTGATGATAGGGCCTTCGCCAATATAAATGGTTCCCGACGAGGTGATGGTATCGCCACATGGATTGATGATTTCTACGGTAATTACGACTGATTCAAAACCTTCTGTGATGCCATCTTGTGTTGGCGTAAGGTTGATGATAACGGTATCTTCACCAGGCAAGAATGTAATAGGGTTAATGAGTGTGTTGTAGTCGATGCCTTCTTGTGCAACACCACCAATAGTGTAGTTGATAATAAGGGTGTCATTGACCTGTCCTGGAGGGCGGGTAAAGATGAAATCAGCGTAAGTACAACCTTCAATGATTGTGGTGTCGCCAGATACTGTTGCAACAGCAACGTCTACAGCCGCTGAACTAAAAGAACCAGCTTCTAAGAATACGCCAGAATCGTAGGATTGGTCACCAACGTTTGAGATGGCCAATTTGATATGATAAAGTTGATTACATTGAACGCTTGCCGCTGCAGTGAGTAGGGTAGTGGTGCCGTCGTATTGGATGGCATCGCCGTAAGTCAAAGTTGATGCTGCTTCATTGAATACGTAGTATTGTGTATTGGAAACATCTCCTACGTTGTTAATGGTTACTGGAATACCACCTGGAATGGTAGCGATGTTGGTGCCACCATTTGGATAACCGGCTAAAGCATATGGACCTGTAATTCCTGGGCCCCATAAGAATAGACCAAAGGCATCGTTAAATGAAGAAGGTGAAAACTCAGGGTATTCATCGGAACCAAACATGTAGTTAAAAACTAGGGTGTCTCCGGCAGGAATAAAGTCGAACTCAAGAACAACTCCATTGGTTACATTACCAGCTGCAATATCGTTGAGGTGTGGATCAGTACTTACCGAGCTAGTTGGAGGGTTGTTGAGTGTAAAACTAGTGCTGTTATTTGGCCCAACGGCGGCTGATGCATTTCCTGTTGTGAGGATCAGGCCGTTATTGATGGGAAAAGCTGGGTTCGTATTGGTAAAATACCCTACGTTAGATTGTGCTGTATTGGCCAAGGCTGGGTTGCCATTGATAGTGACATTGAAAGCCGTTACACCAAAACCCAACAAGACGTTGTCTACTAATTGTTGTGGGGTTTGGGTGGTGGAAACGCCAATGGATTGTCCAAAAACAGAGCCAAAA
>JBIIZI010000158.1:0-4955 GCA_044346375.1 Crocinitomicaceae bacterium
AGAGTTTCAAACTGGCAAGCGCACCAAAGACCGGATGGTAATGGGTTCGAGTATGGGAGGGCTCATTTCGCTTTATGCACTTTGTGAAAAACCAAAATTGTTTGGTGGTGCCGCATGTTTATCAATCCATACACCAATGATCAATTATGGCATGTTTGAGGAAGGAATGGTAGAAGCACTTGTGGTACCGTTCAATCTTTATTTAGAAAAAAACCTAAAAGCAGACAAACGACATTTTCTTTATGTCGATCGAGGTACTGAAACTTTAGATGCTTCGTACAAGCCCTATCACGACCAATTACTAACGACACTTTCGGTGGTTGGCTACAATACACAAAACCCACGTTTTTTAGAGGCAATCGTTGAAGGTACCGGACACGATGAACTCGCTTGGTCGGCAAGATGGCATGTACCATTATTATTCATGCTGACCCGCAATAATTCCCGATAGTTTTCTACATTTGCGCTACTCAATCAAGCATGAAAAAAATCTTACTCTTTGGTGCAGGTTTGTCGGCCTCAACCCTCATCAAATACTTATTGGAGCGCAGTTTTACTGAATCTTGGCATCTCGATGTTGTCGACCAAGACCCCGATCTGATTCAAGCAAAAATTGGCGACCACCCAAACGCAACTGCTCATTCTTTTAATGCGCTAGATTCTCAGCAAAGGCTTCCCTATATAGCGCAAGCCGATTTAGTCATCTCGATGCTACCGGCTGTATACCATGTTGAGGTTGCCAAAGATTGCATTGCCTTAAAAAAACACCTCATTACACCTTCTTATATTTCAGCCGATATGCGTGCTCTCCACGAAGACGCTAAAGCGGCCGGAATCGTGATCATGAACGAAATTGGCGTAGATCCCGGCATTGACCACATGAGCGCTATGCGTATTCTTGACCACATCAAAGATCAAGGAGGTAAACTTGAATCCTTTAAATCTTATTGTGGAGGTCTAATTGCGCCGTCCTCAGACAACAATCCTTGGCACTACAAATTCACCTGGAATCCGCGAAACGTCGTGCTTGCTGGGCAGGGTTCGGCAGCTTGCTACCGCGAAATGAACGAACTGAAGTATTTGCCCTACCACCGCTTGTTTCAGCGTCTAGATCGCATTCAAATCGATGGTTATGGCGAATTTGAAGGTTACGTCAACAGAGATTCCCTCAATTATTTGGAAACGTATCATATTCAGGATATTCCAACAATTTTCCGCGGCACGCTGCGCAGGCCACCTTATTGTGAGGCCTGGGATGTATTTGTTCAGCTCGGCATGACCGACGACGCCTATTTGATGAACGGTTCTGCCCAACTCACTCCACGTCAGTTTTTAAATGCATTTTTACCTTTTGAAACCGGAGTAAGTGTCGAGGATAAATTTCTAAAGCTCGTTGGAAACCGCAAAGATCTTTTCGAATTATTTAACTTTTTGGGTTTGTTTAGTGATCAAGCAGTATTTGGTATGGAAAAAGCAAGTCCCGCAATGCTGTTGCAAAAAATATTAGTCGATAAATGGCGTTTAGCACCAGGCGACAAAGACATGATTGTCATGTATCACGAAATCATTTACACAAAAGACAACAATCGTTTTGCCATCAATAGCTCTTTGGTTGTTGAAGGCGAAGACGAGCGCTACACCGCAATGTCAAATACAGTTGGTCTGCCTGTGGCAATTGCAGCAAAGCTGATTTTAAACAATCAAATTATCGAACGCGGCGTCACCTTGCCGGTGAGCAAAGAAATATATGCGCCAATCTTGTCTGAACTCGAACAATTTGGCATTACCTTTAAAGAATTAGAAAAACCAATCTAAATGGAAAATCAAGAAAACCACATGAATATCGAATTGTCAGAAGACATCGCATTAGGTGTTTATTCAAATTTGGCAATCATTACGCATTCACCTGCAGAAGTAGTTTGTGATTTCGTACAACTTATGCCTGGTATGCCGAAAGGCAAAGTGCGCTCAAGAGTACTCATGACACCACAAAATGCCAAAAGATTTTTACAAGCCCTAGCTGAGAACATCGAAAAATACGAGCAAAGTTTTGGTGTCATAGACGAACCTCAAGCTGGCTTTCCTCCAATGAACTTCGGTACGCCTAGTACAATGGCTTAGTGCCAACATGTGGACGCTGAGCGTTTGTATCCCTGTTTATAATTCCGATGTACGCACATTGGTAAATGCTTTGTGTCTTCAAATTGAGGAGCTCAAGACTAACAATATTGATGTTGTCTTAATCGATGATGCATCCGATGCCGAGTACAAAACCACGAATCAATTTGCCCATTCGAAAGTACGCTTGATTCAATTAGCTCAAAATATAGGAAGAGCCAAGATTAGAAATGCATTTTTACAGTATACAAATGCAACCTATCTCCTTTTTTTAGATGGAGACAGCACCGTCGCCAATCCTTTCTTTCTTCAAAACTATATCAATTACCTCACTCAGCATCAAGATACTTCTGTTCTGGTTGGGGCAAGTTTATATCAAATAGAAACACCAGCTGCTGATTACCGCTTGCGCTGGACTTACTCTACCAACAGAGAAAGCTTAGATTTTGAGCAGCGAAGCAAAGATGCACATGCAGGTTTCAAAACAAATAATTTTTTGATCCTAAGAAGCCTTTTGGAGCAATTTCCATTTGACGAGGAATTAACAGGTTATGGTCATGAAGACACCATTTTTGGCTTGCAAATCCTGGAACAAAACATCTCAATCCGGCACCTGAATAATCCTGTTTGGAATTTAAAATTAGACACGAATACTGAATTCCTTCAAAAAACGGATAGCGCTTTGTCTAATTTACTTTGGTTGCAACAGCGTTACCATAAGCCACTGCTTTTGGACACCAATAAGTTGCTGCGTTATTTTCTGCGCGCCAATAAGTATATATTGACTCGTGGCTTTCTTTGGGGTTTGTCATGTAAAACTGGTTTGTATCGCCGCATTTTACAAACAGGAAGAGCGCCTTTATTTCTTTTTGATTTGTATCGACTAGGAAGACTCTATCAATTAAACAAAGATACGAAGCGCGAGCGCAGCTAACACCTCTTTATCGACATCCCAATGTTCTATTTCGGCTGCTTTTTTACAATTTGCTTTGAATTGTTGCAGGCGCTTTGGATTGGTTAAAAGTGCATTGATACACGTAGCAATTGCGTCGGGAGAAATAGTATCTATTATTTCTCCACAATCATGTTTTTGAATCAGGCGCTCAATTTCTATCAAGCGACTTGAAACAATCGGTGTATGCGCCTGAATGTAGTCAAACACTTTATTGGGAAGTGCTAATTGGTAATTCAGGCTAAGGGGTTTGTCTAGTGCCAAACCTAAGTCAGCTGCAGCGGTATAGCGCATTAATTCTTGATAGGGTAGGCGCGGTACAAAACGCACTTTTTCTTGTAATGAATGGATGGCAACAAGTTTTTTGATATCAGGTATAACGTCTCCGTCACCCACTAAAAATAATACGGCATCGGAAATAGAAGCCATTGCAAGTACAGCCTCCTCAATTCCTCTTTGCACGTTTAAACCACTGCCCTGAATGATGAGCATTTTTTGATCATCTGTTAGTCCTAGTTCGCTTTTTGATAGTGCGGCAATTGAATCGAGCTTTTGAGGAACGTTGCGCACAACATTGACTTTGATGTTATAGGTTTTTTCAAAAATGTCAGCGATAGAGGAATTGACAGTAACTATTTCTTTCAAATCAGGAAGGATATGGCGTTCGATAGAAAGCCAAAATTTTTGAATCCTGGGTCTTGATATAAGTTCTGGCACTTCTGTGAATAATTCGTGACTATCAAACAAAATAGGCTTGCGCTTGATCCGACTCACGAGATATGCGGCCGGGAGGGTGTCGAGGTCATTGGCAAAGATATATTCGTGTTTTCGGAAGAGTAAGATCAAAAACAAACGCAAATTGAGGTTCGCATAGAACAAAGCACCTTTTTCAAAGTACAACTTGATGCGTCGCACACTATAGGAGCGCTCGGGCATCTGCGGACTGTTTTTTTTCTGGCGACCAACTAAATATACTTGAAAACCAAGTGCTTCCAAAACTGTGCAGCTGCGATGCACGCGGTTGTCTGTAGCGAGGTCGCTCGAGACGGTCATATAAACTCTTTTTTGGCGCATTGAAACAAAAGTAACGATTTCCCGTAAGTGTTGCCTGCAATTGAAAAAGAGCCACGGAATAGTTTGTATAAATTTTTTCAAAAACTCTTTGTGATAAAAAAAAGTTTTGTACATTTGCAATCCCAAAACGCAGGTTTAGGGGAACGTTCTTTCACAAAATGTGAATTACCAACATTCAAAACAATACAAGCCGATGTAGCTCAGTTGGCCAGAGCAGCTGATTTGTAATCAGCTGGTCGGGGGTTCGAATCCCTCCATCGGCTCTATGTTGGGGAGATACTCAAGCGGCCAACGAGGGCAGACTGTAAATCTGCTGGTGTACACCTTCGCAGGTTCGAATCCTGCTCTCCCCACAAACACTAACAAAAGAATTCAAGCGGGAGTAGCTCAGTTGGTAGAGCGTCAGCCTTCCAAGCTGAACGTCGCGAGTTCGAATCTCGTCTCCCGCTCACTCTTTTTGTTTGAGCGCCGGTGTAGCTCAGGGGTAGAGCGCTTCCTTGGTAAGGAAGAGGTCACGAGTTCAATTCTCGTCATTGGCTCAATGTAAAATTGCATTTAAGTCCGTTACGCGCTGCGTCTCGGACCTTTATGATAGATAAGTATATTATTAACTAAGTAACAAATACACAAAATGGCTAAGGAAAATTTTGACCGTTCCAAACCACACGTCAACATCGGTACCATCGGACACGTTGACCACGGTAAGACTACGTTGACTGCTGCTATCTCTAGCGTTCTTTCGAGCAAAGGATTGGCTCAGGCTCGTGACTTCTCCTCAATTGATAACGCACCTGAAGAAAAAGAGCGCGGT
>JBIIZI010000159.1:0-4936 GCA_044346375.1 Crocinitomicaceae bacterium
AAATCACTGCCAATAACCCCGCGCTTCGCTCTTGGATAAAAGTAGAAGCGTCTTCTGAGTTTCCTATTCAAAATTTACCTTTCGGTATCTTCGAAACAGCACACAGCGGCAAGCGCGTTGGCGTGCGTATCGGTGAGCACGTACTCGATCTTTCTATGATGGCCTCTTTTGGCTATTTTGACGACCTTCACTTCACCGTTTCTGACTTCAGCCAAGACTTCCTCAATCCCATGATGCGCCACGGCAAGTTGGCCGTGCGTGCTTTGCGCAACCGCATTTCCGAACTCCTATCTACCGAAAACACCAGTTTTCAGTACAACACAGTTCAGCACCTTGCTTTGCTTCCGGTTCAAGAAGTTCAAATGGCCATGCCGGTTCAAATTGGCGACTACACCGATTTTTATTCATCCAAAGAACACGCTACCAACGTCGGGGTCATGTTCCGCGATCCAGCCAATGCGCTTTTGCCCAATTGGCTCTGGATACCTGTTGGCTACCACGGCAGAGCCTCTTCAGTGATTCCTTCCGAACAAGCAGTTGTGCGTCCAAAAGGACAAATCAAACCCGACGACAACGCCGATCCAATATTTGCAGCTTCGCGCCAAATCGATTTCGAACTCGAAATGGGCTTTATTACTTTTGAAGGCAAGGCACTTGGTCATAGCATTTCTACCGCTGAAGCCGAAGACTTCATTTTTGGACTTTGTTTATTCAACGATTGGTCTGCGCGCGACATCCAAAAATGGGAGTACGTCCCACTTGGGCCTTTTTTAGCCAAGAACTTTGCCTCCTCGATGTCATGCTGGATTGTCACGCTAGATGCGCTGC
Source organism: Crocinitomicaceae bacterium (assembly GCA_044346375.1). Classification (GTDB taxonomy): domain Bacteria; phylum Bacteroidota; class Bacteroidia; order Flavobacteriales_D; family Crocinitomicaceae; genus UBA952. The sequence continues at coordinate 829 of JBIIZI010000159.1, forward strand.
AACCTTATGCGTGTCCAACGCCGGCCCAAGACCCATCGGTACTTTCGTATTTGCAATTCGAAGGCGATAAATCTTACGACATACATCTCGAAGTCGCTATTGAAGCACCAACTTTTCCAGCGCATATCGTGAGCAAATCAAATTTCAAATACATGTACTGGAATATGTCTCAACAACTTGCGCACCATACCGTGAACGGTTGCAATGTGCGCTGCGGAGACCTCATGGGCTCGGGCACCATCTCAGGCCCAACACCAGACTCTTTCGGTTCTATGTTAGAAATCGCTTGGAAAGGCACCAAACCAGTTCAAATGCCCGACGGCACCGAACGCCGTTTCATTCAAGACCACGACACCGTTATTATGCGCGGCTATTGCGAACAAAACGGAATCAAAATTGGCTTTGGTGAAGTAAAAAGTCAACTTTTACCCGCCAATTAATGCACTACGACGGTCAGACCCCCATTGATCTAGAGCAAGAGCGCATCGAAATCCTCAATGCGTTCAAAGGCCTGCTGCGCGCCACCAAAGACCGCAGTCGCGATGAAACCAAACTCATCCGCAAGGCTTTTGACATTGCACTAGAAGCGCATAAAGACATGCGCAGAAAATCGGGTGAACCCTATATTTACCATCCAATTGCTGTGGCGCGCATTTGTGCCGAAGAAATGGGACTAGAGCCCACCGCAATTGTTTGTGCTCTATTGCACGACACCGTCGAAGATACCCACATCACTTTACAAGACATCGAAGATCTTTTTGGTGTAACCGTGCGCAAAATCATCGACGGCCTCACCAAAATTCCGGAGGTTTTTGATGAAAACACCTCCATTCAGGCCGAGAACTTCCGCAAAATGATCCTGACCATCTCAGATGATTTTCGCGTGGTGTTGGTCAAGCTCGCAGACCGCTTGCACAACATGCGCACGCTGTCGAGCATGAAGCCCGAGAAGCAACTCAAAATCGCTTCTGAAACTAAATTTTTATATGCGCCGCTTGCGCATCGCTTGGGTTTGTATCCCATCAAGTCTGAGCTAGAAGACCTCTCCATGAAATACTGCGAGCCAGAGGTTTATATGCAAATTGAAACCAAACTGAAGTCTACCGCTGACGTCCGAAACCGCTTCATCCGAAGGTTTGTAGCGCCCATTCGTGCAGAACTACAAGCACAAGGTTACAGTTTTGAGATCAAAGCCAGAACCAAATCTATTTCATCCATCTGGAGAAAAATGCAAACCAAAGATGTTCCGTTTGAGGAAGTTTTTGATGTATTTGCACTGCGCATTATCCTCGATACCCCAAACGAACGCGAAAAATCTGATTGCTGGCGCGTTTATTCGGTTGTCACAGACTTCTATCAACCAAGTCCTGAACGTCTTCGCGACTGGGTTTCTACACCAAGAGCCAATGGCTATGAATCCTTGCACACCACCGTGATGTCGCCACAGGGTAGGTGGGTAGAGGTGCAAATCCGAAGCAAGCGCATGGACGACATCGCTGAACATGGCCTTGCTGCCCACTACAAATACAAAGAAGCCAATTCCGACTCCAATAAATTTGACCGCTGGATTGCCGAAATCAGAGAGCTCCTCGACAACCCAGACACTAGCGCTCTAGACTTCGTCAATGATTTCAAGCTCAACTTATTCAACGACGAAATTTACGTCTTTACACCAAAAGGTGAATTGCGCGTGCTGCCTACGGGTTCAACCATCCTAGATTTCGCCTACGATATCCATACCCAAATTGGCAACAAATGTATTGGGGCCAAGGTGAATAACCGCTTGGTGCCACTGAGTTATGAGTTGCAAAACGGCGATCAATTAGAAATTCTAACTTCCAACAAACAAAAGCCCAATGACGAATGGCTGCGTTTTGTGGTTTCTGCCAAGGCCAAGCAGCGCATCAAGCAAGCACTCAACGAAGCACACAAAGTCATTGCAGCCGACGGCAAAGAAATCTTAGCGCGCAAATTCAAGCAGCACAACATCCGAAATACAGCCGAAAACATCCGCGCTTTAGAAAAACACTTCCATATTGACACCACCAACAACTTATACTATAAAATAGCTAAGGGTAAAATTGACCTCACGCAATTGCGCGAATTCAATGTGGTAGGGGGTAATATCATTTTGGAGCGTAAAATCCGGTCTAAGAAAATCAAAGGTTCCGATGAAGACCTTCTCAATGAGGGTATCAATACCGACACCGACACCGTCATCATTGGCGAAGATTTCAAAGGCTTTGAATATACTTTAGCGAAGTGTTGTAGTCCTATTCCTGGCGATTCCATTTTTGGTTTTGTCACCATTTCTTCCGGTATCAAGATCCACCGTTTCAACTGCCCCAATGCGGTGCATTTACTCTCTAAACTGGCTTACCGCTGCTTAAAGGCGCGTTGGCAAAATAGCGCTTTGGTAGAGCGGGTGGCAGCCATTCGTATCATCGGAATTGACCAACTCGGCTTGGTGAATAGATTGACAGAAATCATCTCTAAGCAGAATAACATCAATATGAAGAGCATTTCTTTTGAAACCAACGACGGCGTTTTTGAAGGCCGCATTAAAGTATTGGTTTTTGATACCGCTCAACTCGAACAGCTCACACGTAAATTTGAACAAGTTGAAGGTGTCAAGAGCGTCACGCGCTGGGATGCAGCCGTCGATTCAGAGGAGCTCAGCTAATCTTTGCGCAGATCCAATGCATTCTTTGGCCGCAGCATAGGGTTCCATTGAAATCCTTTGATGCGCTGCTCTTTTGGCTCTATTTGGTCTATCGGATAAAATATACCATCGGGTTGGTCAAAATACGTAATTTGCCTCACTTCGCCATTTAGGAGCTCGACAAAAAGCCTTTCGGCAAACAACCGATTGAGTCCCTCCCGACGCAATTCAACAATGCTGTCATTGATTCGTTTTTCGGTCTCCGGATAAAAGATGGTCCAGGCTTGGCCCGTTGCATCAACGCTTTGGAGCATACCGGTGGTGTCAAAGAGCGCTAAAATATATGCGGCTGCCATCTGATTGAATAAGCTGTCAGTAGGAAGTTCAAAAAGAATGGTCGCTTTGCGGTTTAATTCGATGTGTTCAAGCAAAGAATCTTTGAAGAAAACCTTTGCTTCTTCACCTTTTAATTCGCCTTGTTCGGACCAAAGTATCGGCCGCTGTTTGATTGCTAAAACTTGTTCTTCGAAAGAAAAACGTGTACTGTCGCCGATACCTTGCAAATTGGGGTGTAAAAAGCGAAAATTGCGGTTGGCTACCAAAAATTTGGACTTATTGAGGGTGTCTCTTTCCAAAAAGAGGGTGTCGGCGTGCACATAAAGTGTATCGGACTTATATTTCATAAAGCCCAAACTTGAGCCGGTTACAAAAGCCATGTGTTTGGTATCGCTAAATATGGCTTTGTTGCCAAGCAGCGCCAATTGTTGGTTCAGGTCTTTGAAATACACCGAACCGCGCCCTTCGTAGTCGTTCAATTTGGTATTGATCAACAGGGTGTCGCCTTTGATGATCGTATTTTTCTGGTAAATTTCGGCGTGTTGATACAGTGCGCCCTTTTCGTTTTGAACGTCATACCAACCCTTTTGACAATAAATTTGGGTGCTATCATTGCGCATTTGGGTTTGCCCAAGAAAATAGAGTTTCTGTTGTTCGTAAGCAAATTGTAGGGTGTCGGTCTTGACATCTAGATCGGCTTTGGTGTAATGCACCTTTCCACTGAAAAAGAAGGAGCCGTTGGCCGGATAAAAGTAACCGCGTTGACATGTAATGCGTTCGTCAGAAACCGTTGATTCGATGGTGCCTGCACTCCTGAAAATGGCTCTGCCGCGCTTGGCGTCGTAGTCCATGGAGTCGGCGCTCATTTTGTAGGCGTTGTCGCGGGCTTTGACATGACCCCAAAGCTTGGCATATTTTTGTTGCTCTGCGTAAAAAATGGAATCGGCGTAGAGATTGATGCCATTTTTTTGAATGTGCACATTGCCGTAGGCTCGAACTTGCTTGGCTTTCTCGTTGTAATGAGCGGAGTCGCAGTACATGGTGTTGCCTTGATACACAAAACTAACGGTGCCCACCAAGCGGTGTACACCATTTTGAATGGCGTAAATT
>JBIIZI010000160.1:0-4919 GCA_044346375.1 Crocinitomicaceae bacterium
CCTGTGAATTAAAGAGAATTTGATTGAGCTGTACGGTGTTACTCAGCACAAAAGGCACTCCGAATTTGACTTCGGCAAAAGAACCCGCAGGGCCACCAAAAAATTGCGCCGGCACAACTTGGCCCGGAATAATTGCATTGTATTTGTAGTCGCCCGAAAAGTTCAGTGAAGGCAAGCGCGAAGAGAGATATGCCGAACGCTGACTTTCATTAATAGCTACATTTAATTGGGCACTACGGATTTGCGCATTGGCGGAGTCGGCCATGCGCAAGCAGCTTGCTAAATCATATTTTTGGGCAATTGCAGCATGCCCAAAAAGCAGAAAAAACAAACCTGAGGAGAGATAAATTTTCATTTTCATGCGGGTTGGTTTTGAGGGAATAAATAATTGATAAGCATTTCTTTTACATAAGCTTTGTGCGCAAGAAGATCTTGCTGAAGGGTGGTTTCATCAATGCCGTGAAACTGCTGGGTAAGTTTTTTGGACATAAATGGATAGTGTACGTTTGACATCAACAAAATGGTGATATTGCGCAAACTGATTTGTCGCATTTCGCCGTTTGCTTGTGCAGCCTCTAGTTGTTGAAATATGCCTGTTTTGGCAATAGGTTCAAAAAAAGGTGGCGCCAATGGAACTTCATTTTTATTTTGCTGGATGGCTTGTAAAATGAACATAGGAAGCTCGGGATGCTCCATAAAAAAGTCAAATTCTTTTTCAATGAGCAAACTCGTTTTTTCTTTCAGGGATAGATCAGAACTAAACACTTCGATCATGGCTTGCAGAAAATCTGACATAGCACCTTCAAAGATGAGTTCAAAGAGTTTTTCTTTGGAGCGGAAGTAATAATTGAGCAGCGCCACATTACTCCCCACCTCTTTGGCGATGTCTCTGACCGAACAACCATCGAAGCCTTTGGTCATGAAGACTTTTTTGGCTGCCGCCTTTATTTTTTCTTCTGTACTGAGGTCTCTTTTCATGTGTATTTTTGGCAAATGCGCTGCAAAGTTAAACACTCTTTTTAAACAATTGTTTAAGAATCTTGAAAAAAATTAAACACTTGTTTAAATTTTGCAAATTGCAGCCATTTTCGTTTCTTTGATAGATGAAGTTTTCATTGATTCTCGCCTTCCTTCTCCCGACCTTCACGTTTTCGCAACAAACAGCGTGGTTTGCCGATGCCAAACTCGGCATTTTCATTCATTGGGGCATGTACGCCGTAGATGGCACCTCTGAAAGCTGGGCTTTTCACAACAGAACCGTCCCCTACCCCAAATACATGAGCCAAATGAAGGGTTTTACCGCCCAAAACTACAACCCAGCTGCTTGGGCTCAGCTCATCAAAGAAAGCGGCGCCAAATATTGCGTCATCACCACCAAACACCACGACGGCCTCGCACTCTACGACACCAAACTCCAAACGGCAGCTCCCAAAAAAAACACCCAATGGAATTCAAAATACCCACTGAGCACCGTTCATCAAACACCCATCCAGAAAGACGTCATTGGCCCGCTTTTCCAAGCGCTGGAAAACGAAGGCATCAAAAAAGGCGCTTATTATTCCCTTTTAGATTGGTCCTCTAACGACTACCCCGGTTTTTACAAGGACTCCAGCCGCTATCAGCTTGAAAACAACCCAGCACGTTGGCAAAACTTCTTGACTTTCATGCATGGACAAATTGCTGAAATCAATACGCAACTCCAACCCGATTTATACTGGTTCGACGGCGATTGGGAACACTCCGAAAACGAATGGCAGGCAGCTAAAATAGATTCGATTATCCACCACACCAATCCGAACGCCATCTTAAACGGCCGTCTCAAATCATTTGGCGACTACGACACGCCCGAACAAAACATGCCTATTCTGCACCCCGACCGCAATAGCTGGGAACTCTGCCTCACCACCAACGATAACTGGGGTTACCGCCCTTCAGACACCCATTTCAAAAGTCATTTTGAACTACTCAGCATCTTTACCGAATGTATCGGCATGGGCGGCAACCTTTTGCTCGACATCGGCCCCAAAGCCGACGGCACTATTCCCGCAGAACAAATCGCCATTCTTCAAGAATTTGGCCGCTGGACCCAAAAGCACAGCTCGGCTATCTACGGCACCATTGCAGGGCTTCCCTACGGACACTACCACGGCAACTCCACACTCAGCAAAGATTCATTGGTCTTGAATTTGTTTGTACCGAGCCCGCAAGGAGCTAGTACCGACAAGAATACCCTAATGATACCCATTTATATCAAAGGTTTGAAAAGCAAGCCAAAATCCATTGCAATCATCGGGTCGGAAACCCAAATTGCAAGCCATGAAGTGGGTAAAATCTCCTGGAGCAGCGTGCCTGGAACTTTATTCATGGAAGTGCCTGTCTCTGCATTGGACCCCATGATCAGTGTGGTACAAATCAAATTTGAACAACCAATCCAACTCTACCGCGGCAAAGGCGGTTTCCATTAAACATATGCGCAACTTACTCTTACTTCTATTGTTCGTTCCGACCCTTAGTTGGGGTCAAAAGGAAATATTCAACAACAACATTCAATCTACTTTTGGTTTTTACCTCAGAGAAACCGGACAACAAAACAATCAGTATAACCTGCGTTTTTTCTGGCCCGACTCCAGCGCTTTTCCAGCTTGCAAAAACTGGGGCAGCGACGGTTTTGGCGTCATTACCAATCAGAAATCCATATTTATTTATGGCTACACCGACAAAGCCCTAGAAAACGGCGTTTACGATGTTCTGCAACGCAAATTTGGCTTCGAATACTTTCAAGCATCAGCAAACCTCATCCCAAGTGCGCTTCCCAAGCAATTCGCATACGATAAATACGAATCTGTCCCGGCTTTTGACTACCGAGAAATCTTCTACGGCGAAACACGCCGCACCGGCTTTGCAGACTGGCACAAACTCACGAGCGGAGCATCGTCCTTTACTTTTGAAAACCATCCGGGTTGGGGGCTTTGGGTACATACCCTACACCGCTTGCTTCCTCCTAAAGATTATTTTGAAACGCACCCTGAATATTTCGCCCTAAGAAATGGCGTGCGCCTGCAAGACCAAGTTTGCCTGAGCAACCCAGATGTCCTAGAGATCGTTTGTGTCAATTTAGGCAACGAAATAGCCAAAAACCCTAAAGCCAAATACTGGTCTGTAAGCCAAATGGACAACTATAACTATTGCGAATGCGACGCTTGCAAACACACCGACTCCATAGAGCAGAGCCATGCGGGCACCATGCTGCGCTTCGTCAATGAAGTTGCCAAGCGCTTTCCCACAAAGATCATCTCCACCCTCGCCTATCAGTATACCCGCTCCGCACCCGTACGCACCAAGCCAGAAGCCAACGTGAATATCATGTTGTGTACCATTGAAGAAAACCGAGCCAAAAGTTTGCGCGGCACGGGCTTTGAAACGGATTTGAAAAACTGGTCCAACCTCACCCACAACATTTTGATCTGGGACTACGTCATCAACTTCTCGCATATGGTCATGCCCTTTCCCAATTGGCCAACCCTGCAAGAAAACATGCTGATGTTCAAAGCATATGGAGTGCAAATGCTCTTTGAACAAGGCTACAACGCGCCCTCTTCCGAAATGCAACCTTTGCGCGCTTATTTACTTTCAAAATGGTCCTGGGACCCAACACTTGACGCCAACACACTTATTGAAAACTTTACAAACTATTTCTACGGACCAGCAGCTCCACTGGTGCGCGAAGTACTCCAAACCCAAGTTAAAGAACTCCAAATGAGCGGTAAGGCACTCACCCTTTACGAACCACCCATTACGCACATTGGCGGCTACTTGAATCCTGTTTCTTTGAAATGGGCGCTGCAAATGTACGACCGCGCCAAAAAACTCCCCGGCATGACTACCTCGCAAATCGAGCGTGTCGATATGGCCGAACAAAGTATCCGTTATGCCTTGCTTGAAATCGGCAAATCTCCACTTGCTGGCCCCGATTGGTATTTCAATGACAACCAAGCATTCTATCAAAAGCTCCTCAAAGATTTTGTCTGGACCGCCACCCAAAACGGCCCTAAACTACTCCATGAAACAAGACTCAGCCCCTCCGAATACAACGACATCACCCTGACATTTTGGAAAGATGCAAAAGTGGAGCATTTAGCCAAAGGTCAACAAATCAAATACCTCCATCTTCCATCTCCCAACTACAAAGATGGCCTTACTCCGTTTGATACCACTTCATGGACCAAAACTTCAACTTTAAACGACGGCTTGCGCTCAACACTCGAATACCAACGCGGTTGGCAAGGCTGGCAAGGTCAAGATGCCAAATTCGCCATCCAACTTGCCCAACCTTATATCATTGACTCCGTGCGTATACATTACTTAGCCAACAACCAATCCTGGATCATGGGGCCAAGTCTGCTCAAAGTCAAAGGTCAAACGATCTACGATAGTTCTTTCGAAACAATGCAAGAAAATCCGCAAGTCCATACAAAACAAAACAACGGATCTTACCCCTTAGTGGTGGCCAATTTCCCTGCAGAACCTATTCAAACCTTGGAAATCCTAGTTGGTAACCCCGGCGAACTTCCCAAATGGCGTGGCGTTGCAGGCGACGGCTGGTTATTCATCGATGAAATTGAAGTTTATGGTCATGAAAAATAAATTGCTATTCACGTGCCTTGTTGGCCTTTTGTCTTTTTCTCTAAAGGCCCAACACCACGAACAACAATATTTCCCTCCTACAGACCCCTTGGTGCAACAAAAACTCGACACTTGGCAGGACTACAAATTTGGTCTACTCATGCACTGGAGCGCCTACAGCCAATGGGGTGTGGTAGAAAGCTGGAGCATTTGCCCAGAAGACGAAGACTGGTGCACGCGCCGCGGGCCCTATGCGGCCAACTATTTTGAATATGTCAAGGCGTATCAAAACCTAC
>JBIIZI010000161.1:0-4904 GCA_044346375.1 Crocinitomicaceae bacterium
CTATCTTAGGCATCAGTGCAAGTTTTGTGCGCGCCCAGTTGGCAGCGGGCAAAGATTGTAGCTTTCTACTCACCGAACCAGTGCTTAGATACATCTCAGAACGCCGTTTGTATCAAAAATAAGGCACAAAAAAAGGGGAGTTTCCTCCCCTTTAAAAATGATTTTGAAAAACTTATAGCTTCACAAATTTTTGTTGTTGGGTTCCAAATACATCAGAAACCTCGATGAGGTAAGTACCGTTAGAGAGTTTCGTAAGATCAAAAGAAGCTGTAGAAGTTGTTGCTTCAATAACGTCAATGACTTTTCCTGTGAGGTCGCGAAGGGTGAGCGTAGAGGTGCTTCCGTTCAATAAACCACTCACTAGAATGTTTGTGCTCGCTGGATTTGGCTCCAAGCTGATTGGATTGATGATTTGTTCAATTTGGCCGCCTGAACCCACTACAATTTTGTAGCCATCAAAAGACACAGATTGGGTAACTGGTGTTGGAGGCAAACCTGGAAATAAAACAACAAGTACTGTAGCGGTAACATCGACAGCAACAGGGAATACAGCAACTGAGTCTGTTGTTCCAAAAATGTTAGCACAACCGTTTACACCACCAAGGTAAGTGCAATTAGAGTTGTTACAAGCAAAATCAAAACCTGGAGGCAAACCTTGTAAAGCGTCTACGGTAAATTGCTGAATAACAGAACCAACGAATTGGCCACTTGGGTCTATTTCTGCGGTTACTGTTGAAGGCACTTTGAAATTGATGTCTGTTGAGTAGGCTACGTTTGGCAGTGCCGGAGGGAGGTTTTGTGTGGTGTCTGGCCATATTCCGTAAGTGGAATCGACAAAATTAGCACCTGGCGTACAAGACTGACCCCAAGAAAGGAGATAAGTCATTGTAAATAAAGAAGAAAGTAAAAGTTTTTTCATGGTGATTGATTAAAGTTTCTGAGATAAAGTTACAATTATTTTAATTCCATACCTACAGTAAAAATACCTAAGGCTTATGATTTTCTGCTATCATTCGCTTTGTCTACCTTTGTGATATGGTACTTTATAATGTTACGGTCAGCATTGATCAAGCAGTTGAACACGATTGGTTGGGCTGGATGCGCAGTACGCACATTCCAGATGTGCTCCACACAGGTTGTTTTTTAGAATGCAGACTTTCCAGAGTGAATGGCGAAGAAGACGGCGGTTGCACCTATTCGGTCATGTATTTGGCTCAGGACCAAGCAACCCTAGACCTCTATCAAGCGCAATTTGCACCGGGGCTTCAGCAAGACCATGCTGCGCGCTTCCAAGGTAAGTTTGCTGCATTTCGCACCACCCTCAATGTCATCGAAGAATTCAAGAAATGAATGTAAAACCAAAAAAACAACTTGGCCAACACTTTTTGAAAGATGCAGGTACTTGCCAAAAAATTGCCGGGCAAGTCATCTGGACCAACGATACGCGAAAAGTATTAGAAATTGGCCCAGGAATGGGGGCCCTCAGTAAATATTTATGGGAAATCCCTGAAATTGACCTCTGGTTACTCGATGTCGATATAGAATCTATCGATTATTTACGCGCCAATTATCCTGCTCACGCAGACCGCATATTATTTGGCGATTTTCTGCGTCTCGATCCAAAAGAATTGTTTGGAGAAGAGGCTTTTATTGTGGTCGGAAATTTCCCTTATAATATTTCTTCACAAATCTTATTTAAGTGCTTGGAATACCGCAATCAGGTACCTCAAATTATGGGCATGTTCCAAAAAGAAGTAGCGGTTCGGGTGGCGCAAAAGCCGGGTTCCAAGGAATATGGTATCATCAGTGTGCTTTTGCAGACATTTTACGATATTCATTATTGTTTCACTGTCGATGAGCATGTGTTTATTCCACCACCAAAGGTTAAAAGTGGCGTTATTCGTTGCGTAAGAAATGAGCGCGATGCGCTTCCTTGTGATGAAAAACTATATTTTCAAGTTGTGAAAGTGGCTTTTAATCAGCGGCGCAAAACATTGCGCAATTCGTTGCGTGTATTGCTCAAAGACGCGCCTCTTCCTGAGAAATTTGAACAACAGCGTCCTGAACGTTTAAGTGTGGAAGATTTTATTGAACTTACCTGCTTTATAGAGCAACTCGCTAATAAGGACTAAATCCTTCTTCGTTTTGTGAGCCGAGTTCGGTGCCGTTTTTGAACATTTTTTTGCTGATGAGCTGCCCGTTTTCATTGAACGCATAAAACGGACCATCCTTGAGCCCATTTTTGTAGTGTATTTCGTACACGATTCTGCCGTAGCGGTCGTATTGTTTAAAAACACCATGCAGCCTACCGTAGCGGTATTGCGACACAATAGTAGGAACCACTCCGCCTGGGTAATAATTGGTCCAGGTACCGTGTTTCAGGCCATGGTAGTATTTTCCTGTTTCCTTGATTTGAAAATCAATTTGAGAGTACGACTCAAATGATCCATGAAAATCGCTGCTGGTTTCTTTTAAACCCATGATCGCCATTCCGTCAGCTACATTCTTCTGAGTAAATACTTTATAGTGCTGCTTCTCCTTGATGCGTCCGTTATTGAAATAGCTCGTCCATTCCCCCACTTTGTAATCAGCTTTATAGCTTCCTTTTATTTTGAGGACGCCTTCCGGAGAGTAGGATGCCCAGGGACCATCAAGTTTGCCTTTGTGATAAGTGGCTTTGTCTTTGATGCGACCATTTTCCCAGTAATTGAGCCATTCACCTTCTTCTTTGCCATTGAGGTACTGTCCGTCCATTAACAAAGTAGAATCTTCGTACCATGTTTGCCAGCGCCCCGACCGGAGGTCTTGTTGATAAGCGCCTGTTCGGTAAAGGGCCCCATTTGGGTAATAGTAGGTCCAGTTGCCAGTGCGCAAATCGTTGTCGTATTGAGCTATATAAGAGAGCTGCCCGTTTGAAAAATAGTAGTGCCAGGTGCTGTCTTGCTTTCCTTTTTGAAAGTAACCTTCCATGTCTAATTTTCCGTCTTCAGTAAACCATCTCCAGTTGTTGGTCTTGAGCCCAGTTTCATAAGTTCCGTAAGTAAGCGTGTCTTTTTCGTTGGCCATTACTAAATAAATGCCATGCAATGAGTCGGTCTGATAACCAACACGCTTTTCGAGTACGCCATCAAAACGATAGAATTCCCAAATGCCGTCTTTTTTGCCTTTATTGAAAGCACCGCCAACCGATAAGACACCATTAGCAGTACGTTCTTCAAATGGCCCGGTTTTCAAGCCTCCTTGAAAGGTGTAAAATTCCTTGACAGTACCATCAACGAAATAGGTAATGATTTGTCCGTTTCCATCTTTGATGGTTTGCTTGTGAGCGTTGTCTGCTTGCCAAAAGGCCTGAAGATAAACGGTGTCGTTCTGTGCTTTTTCGATAGATTTAGGATGTCCATCAGGGTAGAAGTATTCCCAAATACCAATGGGGCTCCCGAGTTCAAATTGACCGCGAACTTGAATTTTACCATCGGCAGCGTATTCGCGGTAAATGGAATCTGGGACATTAAATTGGAAATAAGACTCCTGCTTGATCTGCTTGTTGGGATAATAAAATACACGTTTACCGTGTAATCTGCTGCGGTAATAATTCGCTTCTTCTTCTAGGATTCCGTCGTAAGAATAAAATAGCCATTTACCGTGTTTTTCAGTTGTTTTGGGTGTCGCTTCACTGGTGAAATACGAGCCTGTTCCCTGGATGTGTTTGTTTTGCGCATCCCAAAAGATGCGCATCTTTGGACTTAGATTTTCCTTTTTTACTTTTAGCTCTTGCGCAACTATTGAACTCAGGAAAAAACCGGCAATTAGGAGGATAAAATAGCGCATAAGGCTGTTTAGAATAGAACTCGAAAAATAAAGAATAAGCCAAACCCAATAAAGACACTTCCGATGAATTTATTGAGTAGATTCAGCAATTTGACGGTCACTAAATTGCGGATCTTTTTAGCGGTGATAATTTTTATGACGTCAAAAGCTATAAAGGTGGTCAGGATAATGCCGAGATACAAGAATAAAAAGCCATTGCTGTCGTCTGGACTTTCGCGTTTGGCAACGGAGGCCACACTCAACCAATAAAAAATGACCAAGGGGTTGGCAAAATTGAGCAGAAATCCTTTGGCAATCATGAGTCCAAAATTCTTTTTAGGGTCGGTGCTCTCCTTCAAGTGGTATTTCTCAGTAACCTCCTCTAATTCTTGGTCACCGTTGTGCATTTTAGACTTCTTGATCAGGTTAATTACTCCAAAAACAATGAAAATTAGACCGCCAAGGATGTCAAAAAGCTCTTTATTTTTACCGGTGAGCAAGGTATTGATTTGCTCGACAAAAAGAACGGACAAAACGATGTAAACGAAATCGCTGAGCATGACGCCGAAGTCTATTGCTAAAGCGCTTCTAATGCCCTTTGTGATGCTGTTTTCAAGCAAAACAAAGAAGACCGGACCTGGAATCAGGGAGAGCAAAAGCCCAATTGTAAAAGCGTGGAAGACAATATCCATGTAACAAAAATAGCTTTTAATGCGCTAGAAATGCTTGAAGTGCACTAATGTTACGGACAGCGCGATGTTTATTTCGGGAAATGCACTAAATTTGTTGCTCAATTTAGACAACATGAAAACTTTGCGTGCCAATCAAAAACTTGAACAAATCATTGCCGATGTCGAAAAAAAGGGTCTTGAGGCCCCAAAACTTATTGACGACCTCAAAGAACTCAGAGAAATGGCATTGCTCGAACAAGACCCATTGGTCGTAAAATCCTTGCGCCTCACTTATGAGTTCCTTCAAGAAAACGAATGTTTTGATGTAGAGGCTCAATACGAAGAAGACGAAGAAGGGAACGAGTACCCAATCGAAATCGAAGACAAAGACAACCTACTTTATTTCTTGAATCTGTTGAAAAATGC
>JBIIZI010000162.1:0-4893 GCA_044346375.1 Crocinitomicaceae bacterium
AGCTATTTATTCCAGACAAAAAATATAAAGTATTACCGCTCGAAGCCTTTTTGGAATGGACACAAACCCAAAATAGCCCCACACCTCAAGATTAACTAACAGCCTGCTGTTTATAGGTTTGCCGGGTTTTCATTTTTGATGTACCCCTTTGCCGTATTTTCGTTTCATTAGACGCAAAAGCCTCATGGAAGAAAACGAATACATCCCAAAATCTAGCACTAAATCTGCGCCAAAAACCGAAGAACCAACCAGTTCTAGGTCAAAGAAGCAGGCAGACGAACCTCAGCGTCCGAAAGAAAACAAAAAAACGGCTCCAAAAGACGGAGCTTCGCTATTGAATTTAAAAGACCGCCTGAATCTTTCAAAAATAAAGATTTTTGCAGGTGCCCTTTTCAGCTTATTGAGCGTTTACCTCTTCTTAGCATGCGTCTCTTACATCTTTACCTGGACCAAAGACCAAGATCAACTTTTAAACCGCAGTTTCATCGCCTATATTTTCAACAACGAACTGCCACCTGCTGAAAATTGGCTCGGGAAATTTGGCGCCTGGACCTCCCATCTCCTCATTCACCGCGGCTTTGGCTTGCCTTCTTTTGGCCTTATCTTCCTTTTGTTTCTCGGCGGTTTTAAAATCTTATTTGGCACAGCCTTGCTACCTTTGGCAAGAGCAACAAGCGTAACGGTTAGCTACATGCTTTGGGGCTCTATTTTCTTGGGTTTTTTTAGTCCGCAAATCAGTTATGCAGGTGGCGCTTTTGGTTTTTACACCAACGAATGGCTCCAAGTTACTTTCGGTGGCTTTGGTACACTTTTCATGCATGTTATAGCGTTTTTTGTACTCACAACGCTACAATTCAGTCCCAATTACCAAGCGCTGTTGCAACGCCTTTTTGGGAGTAAAGATGCGCAGGAAGTGCAGAGCGAGCAGGAATTCGCCGATGGTGCGGCTCCATTTGACGATATCTACGTAGTCAATACAATAAAAGAGGATCAAATCAAAGCCGACAACATTTCACAAACTGTTGTCTTTGACGACGGCGACGAAGACGAAGACGACATTTTTGAAGAAGAAAGTGAACTCATTGTTCAAGTGACCAAAGAACCAATAGTAGAACCCGTCAAAACGCCTGAGCCCATCAAAGAAAACACCTTTGACTCTGCTTTTGAAATCGAATTAGGTGAAGACCCAATTGTACCTGTGCCAGTACGCGCACCCATGACCGACGAAGAAGACCGCGCCTCTCAGCTCGTGAGTGAACACGGCGAGTACGACCCAACCAAAGACCTCGAAGGCTATTTATTGCCACCGCTCGAACTCATGAAAGACTACGTGTCTACGGGTGTAGCTGTGAGCAAAGAAGAACTCGAAAACAACAAAGACCGCATCGTAGAAACGCTCTCTCATTATAAAATTGATATCGCTAAAATCAAAGCTACTGTTGGGCCAACAGTTACGCTTTACGAAATTGTACCAGCTCCGGGCGTGCGGATCTCTAAAATTAAAAACCTCGAAGACGACATCGCTTTGAGCTTATCTGCTTTAGGCATTCGTATCATTGCGCCAATTCCAGGAAAAGGCACCATCGGTATTGAGGTACCAAATTCCAATCCGGAAATGGTTTCTATGCGCTCGCTCATTGCCTCCGATAAATTTCAGCATTTCGACGGCGAGCTTCCTATTGTAATGGGCAAAACCATTACCAACGAAACCTATGTTTTTGACCTCACCAAAATGCCTCACTTATTGGTTGCAGGTGCAACTGGTCAGGGTAAATCAGTTGGTCTTAATGCCATCTTGATTTCTATCCTCTATAAGAAACATCCTGCACAAGTCAAATTTGTGTTGGTCGATCCAAAAAAGGTTGAACTTACATTGTTCAATAAAATTGAACGCCATTTCTTGGCCAAGCTTCCGGGCGAAGAAGATGCCATTATTACCGATACATCCAAAGTAGTCAATACGCTCAATTCATTGTGTATTGAAATGGACGAACGCTATGAGCTCCTCAAAGACGCCAGCGTCAGGACCATCAAAGAATATAATGCCAAGTTCATTGGACGCCGCCTGAATCCTGAAAAAGGACACCGCTACCTCCCATATATTGTAGTGCTCATCGATGAATTTGCCGACCTCATCATGACCGCAGGTAAAGAAGTAGAGCATCCTATTGCGCGCATCGCACAGTTAGCACGTGCCATTGGTATTCACCTAATTGTAGCCACACAACGCCCATCAGTAAACGTAATTACGGGTATGATCAAAGCTAACTTTCCGGCGCGTATTGCCTTTAGGGTTTTGTCTAAAATCGATTCACGTACTATTCTAGATGCTTCTGGAGCAGACCAACTCATTGGCCGAGGCGATATGCTCATATCAACCGGATCCGAAATGAAGCGCTTGCAGTGTGGTTTCGTAGACACCCCAGAGGTAGAAGACATCTGTAGCTTTATTGGTTCGCAACGTGCGTATCCGGAAGCCTTGATTTTGCCTGAATACGTACCAGAAGGTTCAGAAGCTAGTGGTGATATCGACATGAATGAAATCGATAATATGTTTGTAGACTCCGCAAGAATTGTGGTCATGAACCAACAAGGTTCGGCAAGTTTATTACAACGCAAACTCAAACTCGGCTATAACCGAGCAGGGCGTATTGTAGATCAGCTAGAAGGCATGAATATCATAGGGCCCTTCCAAGGCAGTAAAGCCCGCGAAGTGTTGTTCACAGACATCGAAAGCTTAGATGAATACTTGCGCGTAAAAGGCCTGCTGTAAGTTTACTTAACGCGGTTCAGGCCTAAAGCTTTGAGCATCCATTTAGGTAAATGTTTGCGTTTGCCACCCTGCTTCAAATTGAGGTAAAGTCCGAGCTTCTTGAAAATAGGAACTTTGTGTGTTTCTACAAATTCTATCCAATAGCCGTCGGGGTCCTCGATGTAAGCAAAGCGGCCCGCAGCCTCGCCCATATCGAATGAATTGTCGGAATCTACTGTAAAGGGGCTGCCATATTCAGCACAACGCGTTTTGAGCGCATCCATGCCCTGAACATCGAAACATAAGTGAATGAAACCCCAGTCGCCCCAAAATCGGTTCTCGAATATTTGACGCGCACCCGTTTGAGTACTCAGCTCCACTAATTCAATTTCGGTAATGCCTAAAAGCGCTGCAAAATAGCCTTCGCGTACGCTCGTATGCGACAACAAAACCCTGCGAAAAGCCTCTTTGCCTCGCGGTAAAAATTCAAAATCTGAAAAAACTTGAGCGCTATCGTATGCGACTTTTTCAAAACCAAGCAACTCTTGATAGAACCGCTTGCTGTTGTCCATATTAGAGACGCCAATAACGGCTCCAGCAACGCCTCCACATTTGGAAGGATGCTTGGAAGCTGCAAACCAAGATCGGCCTTCTACAATTTGAAAGTAATTGCCATTGGGGTCTTGCACGTAACAGGTCCAACGCCCAGCAGGGTCTTGAAGTGCGGCGCTCACATTTGCACCCATTTGTTGAAGGTGCTTTTGAGTGTGGCGAACGTCCTCAGATTTAATTTTACAAATAAAGACGCCGTAGTCACCAAGTTGGGGTTCAAAGGTTGGTTTAACCGTAGGGCGCGAGGTAAATTGCCAGATTTCAAAACCGCCGCCACCCGCCATGTTTAAGGCCAGTGTTGCGGTTCGGTGCTGTACTTCTCCGCCGGTATAGCGGGTCATGAGTGGCGCAGGTGCTGCTTCTTCAAAAATACGAACATCGAGGCCAAAAGCCTTGCGGTACCAAGTCCAGATGTCTTGTACGTCGGGGACACCAATACCCATTTGTTGAATGCCGTTTAAATGAAAAGTATTGTTCATGATCTTAGCGTATTGCGCGTTCGTTAAATAATAAATAGCCGAATCCTAATTGAAATTGAAATGGCTGGGCGTATTTGGGTAAGTAATTGATGGTAGCTCTGACAGGGCCAACTGGAGAATGGTATATGACATGACCCGCCGCAAGCAAACTTCTCCCATCCAATGGCTTCGCGTAAGTAAATGTGCCGTCCGGATTCAGTACCAATTGAATAATTGGTAAAAACGCATAGGCGTCTAGTCTTAAATCAATGTTCTTGAGAGGACTTACAATGAGCTGTGCACCCGCGCAGGCATATTGTGTCGATCGATAAGCCGTAATAAAATAGGTATCCAAATCAGGTAAAACGTTAAGGCCTGGCAAAGCCAACATACTGGCCGTGTAGTTGGCAAACAACGATTGGCTATTGAGCACCGTTTTTAGATGCAGGCCAAAGTTGACCACTTGTTTCTTTTGAAAAGGAAAAGTCAGGAGTTCGAGTTGAATACTCAACCAGCGGTGTTGTTTGGTTACGGTGTCGTCAATGATAGATGTTGTTCCGGGAAAGGTAAGTTCTCTACCTCTTACATAACTTGTTTTGAACTCAAAAAAGGTACCCGAACTGGCAAATTGCTTGCGATTGAGTGTGTTTTTGGTATAAGAAAGACGAAGGCTTTCCCCAATAAATGATGTATAATCGGCGGTATCTTCTTTGGTGAAATAATCGGTTTGGTAATAGGAGTCGTCTAGCCTAAAAAATCGGGTGTTTGCTGTAATGACGCTGTGCGTGCCGGTTGGAATTTTCAGTTGTAAACCGGTGTAGCGCTCCTCTTGAATCAAAAAGGAAGGCTTGACATCTTCAAAAAAGGTGGCAAAACTCTTGAAGTAGTCCCAACGATTCAGTACCAAATAGGCGCTCAAGGAAACCGGTACGCTACCGGGCAACACCAATTCGTAATTGACTTTACCTGAGCCATAAAATTTGCCAAAATAAGAGGAAACTTCTATGCGTTGCCCAACAAGGCCTGCCCTGCGATAGGCCAAACTTAAAAAGCCCGTATTGATGGCTCTTG
>JBIIZI010000037.1:0-14662 GCA_044346375.1 Crocinitomicaceae bacterium
CAAAAGATTTACCAAAAGAAGGCGACACCATTCGCGTCTTCAACACCAATTTGTTTCAGAGCGTGAATCCGTTTTGGGTCATTGCGCTTACACCCCTAGTAGTTGCCTTTTTTGCATTCTTGAACCGAAAAGGAAAGGAGCCCTCAACACCAACAAAAATTGCTTTTGGCCTCCTGATTTCAGCGCTTTCCTGCTTGGTAATGGTAGGTGCGGTTTATGCTTCCAATAATGGTGCTGATAAATCTTCGGCTTGGTGGTTCATTAGTTCGTATGCCGTCATTACAATTGGAGAATTATTCCTCAGCCCAATGGGTTTGTCTTTGGTTTCTAAATTGAGCCCAGCGCGTCTCACCTCTTTAATGATGGGCGGTTGGTTTTTAGCGACTTCCATTGGAAATAAGCTCTCTGGTGTGCTGAGTTCAATGTGGGATGGCTACGAACAAAAAGCCAACTTTTTCTATCTGAACTTCGTCTTATTAGGTTTGGCTGCGCTTTTACTTTTCGGAATGCTGCGCAAGCTCAATAAGGTTTTTAGCCAGTATTAGCCAATTCTTTTCTGCACCAACGCAGCCACCTTCTGATAAAAATGTTGGGGTTGATACGTGCGCCACTCAATTTCTTCGAGTTCGCCGCCCATTACAAAGTAATGGTCAATGCCTACTTGTTCGAATTCGCGGATGACGTGGTCGTGGAAGTTCACCATTGCTATCCAGCCATCCTCGACGTCGTCGAACCATTCTTCGTAATAGCAGTCGTCGGAATGATGGAAATTAAGTACGTTTTCTCCGATTAAAATAAAGGAATTGATGCCGGCATCAATCAGCACGTCAATGACATCGCGCTTGAGTAACATGATGTCGTTTTCGATGGCGTCGTTCCATTCGCCGATGAGCTCAATGATAGCGTATTGCTCGTCGTAGTCGACAAAAAGTATCTTTAAAAAGAGTGTTGGCGAACCGAATTCATCCCATTGCGGATGGATATAAAAGTTGTAAATGGTATTGCTAAATGCAAATTCGCTGTATTCTCGGCCATAAAAAGGAGAGCTTGGGTCTTCATCGGCGATGTAATAGCCGCGCCAATTGTAAAAGGGTTCAACGAAATGCATGGCGCAAAATTACAAGGAATCTCTTAACTTTGCGGCGTGGGAAAAGATAAGTTAAAACGCTTTGCAGCGATCAAGACATTCGCAAATGTATTGGAGCCCGTCATGGGAGAACCATTTGCAACCAAAGGAAATTGGAGAAGCTCCGTTTTCGGCAACAACAACCCGATCATTCTGGAACTCGGTTGCGGTAAAGGTGAATACGCTGTTGGCATGGGCCGCCAATTTCCCGAGCAAAACTTTATCGGCGTAGACCTCAAAGGCAACCGCATTTACATTGGGGCCAAAGAAGCGCTTGAAACGAACCTCAACAACGTTGCGTTTTTGCGCACCCGCATCGATTTTATTTTAGATTATTTCGAAGAAGGTGAAATCGATGAAATCTGGCTTACTTTCTCCGATCCGCAGCCTCAAAAAGCACGCAAAAGGCTTTCATCGCCTATTTTTACGGCACGCTACAAAAAGATTTTAAAGCCAGGCGGCATCATTCACATGAAAACCGACTCAGATGTCCTCTTCGATTACACCCTCGAGCAAATCGAAGAACACGGCCACCAAATGCTAGAGTGTTACCCCGACCTCTATGCCAATATGCCTGCCGATTTAGATCCGCAAACCCGTGAAATTTTTCATATCAAAACGTATTATGAAGAATTCTTCAGTAAGCGCGGGCATGTCATTAAGTATTGCAAATTCAAATTGGCCGAGTAAGGCCTTTTGTTGAGACGGTATTTTTTTGGTCTTCGCTACCGTATGAGCGTGTAATTGGCATAATTGGTATCGATTCCTATCAGTTTGAGCCAATTCTTCACTCTATTTTTAAACGTCCTGTTGCGCTTGGTTATATCCATCTGAAAAGTCCAGTTGCGGGCGGCAATTCTAGGTGCAATCCACTGCGGGTGTGTGCCTTCAAAACGCGCAAGCTCATGGATGTGGTCTTCGTAGTCAAAGGCTTCGGCCACTTTGATATTTTTCTCGAGCCAAGCGTCGTCGTGCCAAAGCTTATGAAAGCTTTCTTGTTTGCGCTGCATGGCTTGCGGGTCCTTGACCCAACCGTAGTGAAATACGCGCGCGTTGGCAGGCGCTACTTTGAGTTTCTGATCTGGGGTTTTACGAAAACCTTGCGCATCTCGAAAAGAAAAAATACCTCTTCCGGGCTTCACTATTCTAATTTCTTTTTTATACCAATTGTTGGACACCCCAATGTAATCGTAAGAGCCATAAAAATGGAGGTAATCAAACAGCAAGCCATCAACGTCTTGATCGTGCTGAAAACGGGACATTGCTTTTAATATATTCGGATGATCTGACTCGTGTAGGACTTCATCGCCTTGGATGTAAATAGCCCAGTCTGCAGCGGGGTCAATGGCAGAAAGTGCTTTGTCGGTCTCGACGGCGAGCACACGGCCGTTTTCGCGGAGGGTGTCGTCCCAAGTGGTTTGGATGATGCGTACTTTGGGGCCTATGTTTTGGATCAGGGATAGGGTGTCGTCAGAAGAATTGCCCACGGCCACCACAACTTCATTGCAAAGCGGTAAAATAGACTCGATGGCTGCAACTATCGGGTAATCGAGAACAACGGCGTTTCTAATGAATGTAAAACCGCTGACCTTCAATTTATTTGTCTAGGACTTTAGGGATTCTGAAATAATCTGAATCTTTTTTAGGAGCGTTGCGCAATGCGTCTTCGTGGCTTATGCTTTGCTCGACTTCGTCGTTGCGCAGTCGGTTGACCTCTTCAGACATAAAAATAAGGGGTTTAACACCTGTTGTGTCGAGTTCAGAAAGTTTGTCGACAAAAGCGATCATGCGTTGCATGTCTTGGCGTATGGCATCTTTTTGAGCGCCAACAAAAGACAATTTGGAGAGGTGTGCGATGTGATCGATAAGGGCTTCATTGACTTCCATAAGACAAAATTACAATTTTTTAAACAGTTCTGGATGTGCGGCACGAATGGGCGCTTCAATTAAATGAAAACACTTTTCGCTAATTTCTTCAATGCTTTCAGCAGCTATTTCTTCTGCGGAGATGTAAGGATGAATATGCACCTCTACTACTCCCGGATGCGCAGGACCTAATAGTTGAGTGGGGTCAGAGAACAAATGAAAGTTTTGAGTGAAGGTGAGCGGTAAAACAGGGACATTTAGGTTTTTAGCCAAGCGAAAAGCGCCGTTCTTGAAGGGGATCATTTGTGGAATATGCTCTTCTGGAATGGTACCTTCCGGAAAAATAACGATAGACCAACCGTCTTCCATTGCTTTTTGGGCCTGAACCAACGCTTGCCCTGCTTTTGATTTATTTTTGCGATACACCGGAATATTGAGTGCTTTAAAGTAAGTGCGCACAATTGGGTATTTAAGGATTTCGGCCTTTCCTAAAAAGGCAAAAGGGTGCTGCGGTAAAATAGAAGGTAAAAGAAAGATGTCGAGGTAAGAAGTATGGTTGGAAACGATGATAAATGGTGCTTTTGGCAAGGGGGAGTTGAGCTTAATGCGCACTGGATAGAGGCAAAAAATACGCAATAACCAACTCCAGATGATGAATATTTGAAAGCCGTGTTTGCGCCACGTAGACTTGAGTTGCAGCACCCAAAAGAGCGGGTAAAACAACAGCGCGAAAATAAAAAAGACAAGGGCTATGTATAGCTTCCAAATGAGACCGAACATACCAACGATTTTCTGCATGCCTCAAAGTTAGCAATTACAAGAGACCAACAGCCACTCAAAAACGCTTCAAAATGACTAATTTTGAACAAAATTATCGCAATGTCACGCATTTTAACCGGAATACAAAGCACAGGAACCCCACATTTAGGCAATATTCTAGGCGCCATTCTGCCTGCAATACGCTTGGCACAAGACCCCGCCAATGAATCTTTCTTGTTTATTGCCGACATGCATTCCCTGACCCAAATCAAAGATGGCGCTACCTTGCGCAACAACACCTACGCCACAGCAGCCGCATGGTTGGCATTTGGGCTCAACCCTGAACAATCTGTTTTTTACCGCCAATCTGATATCCCCGAAGTAACAGAACTTACGTGGTACTTGCTTTGCCAATATCCGTATCAAAGACTGACACTAGCGCATTCTTTCAAAGACAAAGCAGACCGCCTAGACGACGTCAATGGAGGTTTGTTCACCTACCCTATTCTTATGGCTGCCGATATTTTGTTGTACGACGCCGAAATTGTACCCGTTGGAAAAGATCAAAAACAACACATTGAAATGGCCCGCGATGTAGCCAACCGCTTCAACCTTACCTACGGAGATACCTTTGTGTTGCCAGAAGAACAAATTCAACCCGACACCATGCTCATTCCGGGCACCGACGGCGAAAAGATGAGTAAGTCGCGCAATAACTATATCGATATCTTTTTACCTGAAAAACAATTGCGCAAGCAAATCATGTCAATTGTATCGGACAGCACGCCACTAGAAGAACCTAAAAACCCAGACACCTGCCATACTTTTGCACTGTATCAATTATTAGCCGACCAAACGCAAATTGCCACCATGCGCGAAAACTACTTAGCAGGCAACTACGGCTACGGACACGCCAAGCAAGCGCTTTTTGAACTCATTTTAGAAAGGTTCAGCGAGGCCCGCGCACGTTTTGACCATTTGATGGCCAACACCGCAGAAATTGATGCAGCACTCGAAATTGGCGCTAAAAAAGCTAAAGCAGTAGCGCAAGAAGTATTGCAACGCACCCGTCAAAAAGTAGGTTACTAAAAAGAGCTTATGGTCTTGGGTTGTCTATTGCTCTGTGGCCAAAAGTAAGCCCAAGCTTGAACCAACGCCCTGGCATCTGCACAAAGCCGGCCTCCACATATTGTGTATTCGTGAGGTTGTTCCCTTCTGCAAAAACAGTCCATTTGCTTTTGATTGGCACCAGTATTTTAGCGTCCACTACCTGATACAAAGGCTGTTCTATACGCTGCACCAAACGGTAAGTAAGGTTTATTTGTACTTTTTCACTGAGATCAAACAAGGCCTGCCCGTTGAGTTGGTGTCGCATACTGGTAATAGCATAGCGCGATTCCTGAGCGCTCGTAAAGTTATGCTTGGCAGTGATGTACGTATAATTCAAATTCAGCTTATTTACGCCCCATGTTCCGCTTTTCTTGACATTGAATTGCATGCTCGTTTCCATGCCCGTAAAAGCCACATTGGCAATATTGACCGGCATCCAAGGATTCGGATTGGGCGTAACCGAAGATGTTTCTCGTACCCAGTCAATCATATTGGTGTGCTGGCGGTAAAAGACCGCTGCATCGGCCTTCCAAAAATACCATTTACTGTTGTACTGATTGGGGTTGTAACGATAACCGATTTCTGCTGCATTCGAAAATTCGGGCTGTAAATTTGGATTGCCCACATTGGAGGGGTCGGTATAATACATTTCGGTCCAAGTAGGTACGCGGTTGCCACGGCTGTAGTTGGCAAAAACAAAATGATGATAAGAAAGTGCACGCCCGAGTTGAATACTTGGCATCAGTTGCGGATTTTCTAAATTATAGGCAAATACCAAAAGCCCCGCGGCATAGTCCAAAGAACCCAGCGCGCCTTGAGCTTGCACAAACGCACTTTGATATTGCCGCTCGCGCAAACCTAAATTACTGCTATTGAGTTGCTCTAAGCGTTGTTCCAAACCAAAAAGAATTTGTTGTCTATGCACATTCACCGATAATTGCGCCTCATAACTCAGCACATTTGATATGTGGGTATTGGTGTAAAACGCGGGGTCATTGCGCTTCAAGCGAAATTCATCGGCATGGCTGCGCAACATGGCTTGTTGGCGAAATTGATACCAAGTAGAACTTCCTTCTTTTTTTGAATACCAGTGGAAATTATGTTTGGCACCCGCCATCGCCATAGTGGTGCGCTCCCATTGATCAGGAAACTTATTGGTGTAAAAACCGTTGGCACCAAAATTTCGATCGGTGTAGGCGGCAGTATAAGTGAGTCGATGCCTTTGATTTCCCCCTATTGAATGAGAACTCGTGTAAAAAAGTTGATGGTTCCTGAAATCTGAATTGTACCAATGGCCCGCAGATTGGTCTCTAGCAACCGCCAATAACTGCTGGTATTTTTTGATTTTCATGCGCACCATGGCTTGGGCACCAAAGCTATTGAAACTACCACCGTATGCAGTTGTTTTGACCTCAAAAGCATCTTGTGCATAGGCGCCAATGTGTACCGCACCAGTTAAAGCGCTTTGACCAAATGGCAACACCGTCGGGCTCTTGAAGACTTGAATTTCTGATACTGCGATGAGAGGAATGGGTAAATTAGCCGCGTGGTGCCCAGTTTGTGGGTCGGTCATTTTGAAGCCATTGACAAGAAGAAGGCTTTGTTCAAAATTACCACCTCGTATGCCGATATCCGCCTGCGTGCCGCTCAAGCCACGTTGCCGCACATCTACCCCTGCTGAAAAAGACAAAGCATCTGCGATACTCCTTGCTGGGAGGTTATTGAGCATAGCCTGATTCAATTTTTCTATACTTTGCATGCGCGTGGAAAAGTTACCTCCATTGCGCCCGGCAACGAGTTCAATTTGTTGGATCGTCATGACCCGGGACGGGATTCTCGTCAAAAGAGAGTCAATAGGTATTCGAACTGGATCTTGCGCAGAAAGTTGGGTAAATTGAAATAGAAAAAATAAGAAAAATGTATTTCTTTTTTGTTTCAAGAAAAACGTAGTTGCAGTCATATTGAAATGAGTTGATTTGATGGATTTTTCCATAAAACCTGCAAAAATACGCAATGAAAGAGAATCAGCGCTTGGAAATCTTGTTGCTTGTGATTTGGCGCTGCAGGTTGCATTTGTGACGGCCTACCTCAAAACCACGGAGTGCGCTGTGTTTGGTGGCCCTACCCTGCACCCTAGCGCGCCACATACGCCATGAGCTAGGCTTCATTTCTCTGCGCATTAAAGCGATCACTTCCGCTTCTTTGAGGCCAAATTGCAATAAAATGGCATCGAAGGGTGTGCGGTCTTCCCAGGCCATTTCTATGATGCGGTCGATATCTTGCTCAGAAAGAAGTTTCAAGTTCATACGCTTCAAACAACATTTGATCCTTTTTGTTTTTCTTGTATGAAAGGAGTAAAAAAGCAGCATTTACCCGAAAAAACCTGTCTAACTTGTGAGCGCCCCTTTACCTGGCGTAAAAAGTGGGAGAAAAATTGGGATGAGGTCAAGTACTGCTCAGACCGGTGCAGGTCTCAGCGCAATAAATAACGCATTTCTTCAAGAGTTGGTAATTGATTTTCATAAGTAAATTCCAAAACATGTTTCCCTGGTAAAAGGGTTTTGAAATTCTCCACGAAATGTAAACCCTGTTGCTCAGAAAAAACCCAAAAATCTACTAGAGGTTCTTGTGTTTGAACAATAAGTTTGGCCACTTTATTATCGGAATCGAGTACCTCTATTTGAAGATTGATTTTTGGCTTAGGCGCAGCTCTCTTCTCAATATATGTAAACAAACGACTATATTGCTCATCGAGGGTCACTTTGATGAAACCTTGTTTATCTTCTGAAAGCGCGCTAAGCACTTGTACTTGATTGGTTTGCAATGGATAGGTTCTGCGCTGCGTTGCTGTCAATTCACCTTTTTGATTATAAAAATCCATCTGGACGGTAACCAAAGTATCTTCTGGTAAATCGCTGGTAAGTACGAGGTAATGGGTATCGTCTTTGATTTGTTCAAGCACAGCAATGGAACGGTAATCGTCTTGCACCTCATAATGCAGGGCTTTCCAGTTGTTGTGGTCGTCTAGGCTAGACCAAGTTGGCGCCGGCCAGCAGTCGTTGAGTTGCCAAAAAATGGTGCCCATACAGCGCGGTGCATCTGCTCTATGACCAGCAATGGCACTGCTTACCGCTTTGCGCTGCGTGAGTTGCGAGTAATAGATAAATGTCTGAAAATCTTTGGCTTTTCCGTAATAAGTTTTGGCATGTTTTTCAATCATGCCGTTGCCTACATAAGACTTTTGATGGTTTTTCATGACTGAAGAATGCAGGCTTTGTTCAGAAAGCGGGGCAAAACGATTGATAGTACTAGGCTCAGGGAAACTCTGAAAGCCATACTCGGCATTGAAACGTCCAATTTTTTTAGCGAAATCATGGAGTGGATCTTTGCCGTGCCATACGCCCCAATAGTGCATGGTTCCGTGGTTGAAGTAGTCGTCTTGACCCCAATTGCTCAGAGGAGAGGTATGGATATAAGGAATACTTTTTTCGGTAAATAAATTCACATATAAGGGGAGCGTCTTTTGAAATAATTGAACGTAAGCCGATTCAATTTCTTGTTGTTCTTTCTCTTTTAAATTGTACTGCGCTTGAAAACCCCAGTTGCGCCAAGCTACGTCGACCTCATTGTTGCCATTGAAATAAACAAGCGACGGATGCGCTGCCAAGCGCGGAATTTGCTGTTTGATTTCTTTTGTAACATTATCAATAAAGGGCTTGTCTCCAGGATACATAGCACAAGCAAACATGAAATCGTGCCAAACCATAATTCCGGCGCGGTCGCAAGCCTCCATGAATGCGCTAGGTGCATATATGCCTCCACCCCAAATGCGCACCATATTGAAATTGGCAGCTTGCATTTGTGGCACTAAAGCTACATAAGCGCTGTCTAGGGCTGCACCGGCAAACATTCCGGGCGGAATGACATTGGCTCCTTTGGCAAAAACCTTGCGCCCATTGATTTGAAAAGCAAAAGAAGTGCCCCACTCATCTTTTTCTTGAAGCAATTCTGCTTTTCGAATACCAAAGGTATAAGGGTGTTCCAAAAGGAGCTTTCCGTTGGCATCATAAAATCGCAAGGTATCTAGATACAAGTACTGCGCTCCCTGGCCTACTGGCCACCAGAGCTGTGCATTTAACAATAGTGTGTCAGCGTATAAATTGAAAGATGAAACTTTTGAGGAAGGCTCTGGAATATCAAGTGGGGATTTTTCAGAAATTTCAATATCCGCAAAATAGGTACTCTTACATACAAGCTTGACTTGTGCTTTTTGAACGGTGAGGTTCATAGAAATCTTGGCTTCATTGGCCTCAGAAATACTTAAGGTATTCACATAGAGGTTTTCAATGCTCACAATTGGTGTAACGCCAATTGTTATTGGATACGCGAAGCCGATGGTATTGAGGCGTGGGGCCCAGTCCCAACCAAATTGATATTGCGGCTTACGTGTTAAGGAAGCGACTTTGAGCGCTCCAACATCGTTGGGTGCAGGGTAAGTAAAGGCTTTGTACTGATCTGATTTGAAGTGGTGTTGAACAGGAGATTCAATCTTGATTTCGATCGTGTTATAACCGCACAAAAGGTCTTTTACCTCGAGCACAAAGTTGTAGTTCAAAAAGAAATTATCTGTCTGAGCCAATGGCTTTCCATTTATAAAAATTTGCGCATAAGTATCGAGGTTTGGAATAGAGAGGGAGAGTGAAGACGCATTGAAAAATGCTTCATTTAAGAAGAATTGAGATCTAAAATGCCAAGTATGGTCTTCTATCCATTGGTATTTTGCTTCATTTTCACCGTAAAAAGGATCGGGCAGCTCTCCTGAATCGCGCAAATACTCCTGTACAGAACCGGCCTGACCGAATGGTAACCATGTTTTTTTTACCGGATGAAAAACCTCCCAATCGAGGGTCACTTGGGCAGTAAAGGAACTCATCAGCGAAATGAATAAAAGAAGAAGGATCTTGCTCATCTTACCAGTTGCGGTCGAATTTGGCATCTACAAGCGCTTCGCCTTCGTTGTTGCGCAAAGCAAAATTGAAACCAGCATAAATGGAATAAGCACCGTAGTTGCCCTCTTTATCAATTGCTAAGAAACCACATTGCAAGCCTGTGAGGTCTTTGTGTTTGGAAATGATGCGCATGCAAGCTTCTTTGCAGGCGTCAAAAGGGCTGTAGCCGTGCCGCATGAGCTCCACTACAGTATGGCTGCCCGCTACGCGAACAATGGCTTCACCCAAACCAGTTGCGGTGGCTGCTCCTACTTCGTTGTCGACAAACAAACCAGCGCCAATAATTGGTGAATCACCTACTCTGCCATGCATTTTGTAGGCCCAGCCACTGGTGGTGCAAGCCCCCGCTAGGTGCCCTTGAGCATCCATGGCGATCATGCCGATGGTGTCGTGGTTTTCGTGATTGATATCTGGTTTCTTGAATAAGTCTTTGTTTTCTTTGCGCCATTTTTCGTAGTCTTTCTTGACTTCATCTATGGGCATTTTGGCGGTTACAAAACCTTGCTCAAGGGCAAATTTGCGCGCGCCCGCTCCTACGAGCATGACGTGCTGCGTGCGTTCCATAACGGCGCGCGCCACATTGATCGGATGCGCAATACCTTCTAGGAAAGCCACAGAGCCACAGCGGGCATCGCCACTCATGATGCAAGCGTCTAGGGTGACGTGGCCATCGCGGTCTGGGCGGCCACCCACGCCAACGCTGCGGTTGGTGAGGTCGGCTTCAGTTACCATGACCCCTTTTTCGACGGCATCTAGGGCCGAGCCGCCTTTTTGCAATACCGCCCATGCACCTTCATTGGCCGCCAAGCCATGGTTCCAGGTTGAAAGTACAATCGGGCCCTTGGCCTTACCTTGGTAGGATTGCGCCACAATGTTGGTCGCTTGACTTGGCTTCACGATACTCAGTGCGCCAACTGCTGCACCAAAGCGAATAAATTGTCTTCTTTTCATTTGTGTAAACTAAGGTTGTCCGGCGTCTAGCCATCTTTGGAAAGCGGTGGCATTTTGAACATGTTGTGCACCAGATGCGGTAAAATTGTGGGTTTTGGAGTGATCGGGTTTGGCACACATAAAAATATAATCGTTTTTGTCTGGATTGAGTACGGCTTCAATCACGCCTACAGGTGGCAAATAAATTGGCCCCGGAGGCAAGCCTGCTATTTTGTAGGTATTGTAAGGGCAGTCGATGTCGCGGTGGGTGTATAACAAACGCTGAACGCCTTTAAGTTGGTCTCCCCAGCAAAATTTAAAAGTAGGGTCTGATTGTAACTTGATGCCTTGCTTGACACGATTGAGGTAAAGCCCCGCAATAATTGGCCATTCCTCGCTTCTTACCGATTGTTCAGAATAAACGATACTTGCCAGGGTAACGGCTTCACTTGGCGCTTTTAGGCCCACCGTTTGTAATTTAGCCTTGCGTTCAGGCGTCCAGAAATTTTTGAATTCTTGGGCCATTCGGTCCACAAATTGTTGAGGTGTTTGGTCCCAGTAAAGATCGTAGGTGTTGGGGATAAAAAGAGCTGGGAGTTGCTCTAGCGTAAAACCCAAACGCGAAAGAGTGGAGCCATTTTGGAGATACGCCATCAACTCGGTACTGTCTAAATCGAGTTGTTTTTGGAGCTTTCCTGCGAGGTCATTGAGGGTGCGGCAATTTTCAAAACTTACTTGTACAGATTGCTCTGCATTACCGTTCAACTTGCCATTTATTGTCAAACCATTCCAAATGTGGCGGTAAGCTGTGCCTGGTTCGATGATGTATTTACCCGGTGCAATATTGCGCGGATTCATTTCTTTGTTGGTGCCAACCAATTCAAAGAGGGCTACATTGGAGATAACGCCTTTTTCTTGAAGCATGCGCGCCACATTTTTGACATCTAATGGTTGCTCCTTTGCCGAAAGATAAATTACAACTGGTGCTGAATTGCTAGACTTTTGAAAAGCCGCGTAGACATACTTTAATTTAGGAAAAAGTAAAACAGCAGCCCCAAAGAAAAGGACCACCGCAGTTAAAATCAGTTTTTGCTTTTTAGACATAGTTGATAAGTAAGTTCGTCAAAATATTCATTTTTAAAACGCAGCCAGTTTTTGCGGGTTCCGGCATGTTCAAAGCCTGCTTTTTCAAAAAGAGCAACACTTGCTTGGTTGTCGCCGTGTATTTGGCAATATAAATTGCGCAATTCTAAAATTTCCTTGCAATAAGTACTGAACAAATGCAGGGCTTCAGACGCATAACCCTTGCCTTTATCGGCGTCAGCGGCAATAAGGATGCCCACTGCAGCATAGCCATGCTTGAAATTGAGGTCGTATAAATCAATGACACCTACAGGGCGCTCTTCTGCTGAGGTTTGGATCACCAAACGCATTTGGCCAGACTTGCGGATATCGGATTGTTGCTCTATGAGTTGATGGATGTCGAAAAGCGAAAATGGTACTTCGGTATTGGAAACCTTCCAGTTGGCCGGGTTGTTTTCCCACATAAAAATGGTGCTCGCATCGTCTTTTTCGACCGCGCGTAAAGTAACCAGACTACCCTTTAAGCTCATACGTTCCGTTGTAAACGAGCTTTGCCGGCCCTGTTAAATATACTTCAGTATAGGTGTTGTCTGGGTTGAGTTGCCATTGCACCTGTAGGGATCCACCCTTGGTAACAACCTTGACAGCTCCTTTTTGAAGATCCTGAAGCTTTGCATATACCAATGCTGAAGCGGTTACGCCGGTTCCGCAAGAAAGTGTTTCGTCTTCGACTCCGCGTTCGTAGGTGGCCACCCGAATGCCATCAGCGGTCATTTCCATCAGATTAACATTGATACCGTCTTGTTGAAAGCGTTCGTTATAACGGATCTTGCGCCCGACCTCTACAACATGCTCATGGGTGTGCTTGTGGTCGAGCAGCACGTAATGAGGAGACCCGGTCTGTAATATATATGCGTTGTCCAAAAATTGAATTGGTTCAACATCTGACATCTTGAGTTTCACTTCTTCTTCGCAAATCCAGGCTTGGTGTGCGCCATCTATAGCTAGAAAAGTAGTGTGAAACGAAGGTAGTATGCCCAACTGAGCTGCAAAAGCAACCGCACAGCGCGCGCCATTTCCGCAAAAAGATTGTGTGCCGTCGGCGTTGTAATAAACCATTTCAAAGTCGTAACCCTGATGCAACGTAATGGCGATAAGACCGTCGGCACCTATGCCAAATTTACGGTCACAGAGTTGTTGAATGTCAGTAAGAGACAATTTGTCATAGATACCTGACGTATTGTTGAGCATGATGAAATCATTGCCCGTACCTTGATATTTATAGAATGATAGTGTCATTGCAGTCGAACAAAAATAGTTGAATATTCGATACCAATTCTTAACAAAATTTAACATTTTTGAAGCAATTTTTGGAACACTATTTGCGTTTATGCAGCAGTAATTTAAAATCTGACAGTATGACACTTACCAGCACTCTCAAATTATTCGGTATGGGTATTCTAGGTGGTACCCTTCCATTGGCTACTTATGTCATTATTCAGCATAACAGTAGCCGCTTATCAGATCAAGTCATTGACGGCAACCGCCGCGCCCCTATTCAGCAGGTCGACTACCAAGGCGTTCCGCAAGGCCTAGACTTCACAGCAGCAGCAGAAAGCACCGTTCATTCGGTAGTGCACATCACCACCAAAGTGGTTCAAACCACCTTCCAACGCGATCCCTTTCAAGAATTTTTCTACGGCCCAGGTGCCGGTGGGCGCGAATTCAAGCAATACGGCGCAGGTGCTGGCTCTGGCGTTATTGTATCGTCACAGGGCTATATCGTTACCAACAACCACGTCATTGAAAACGCCAGCGAAATTCAAGTAGTCCTCAACGACAACTCTAAATACGACGCTAAAGTTGTAGGCGCCGACCCCTCTACCGACATTGCCGTCCTTAAAATAGAAGGCAGCAACTTTCCCGCTATTCCAATTGGCAATTCAGACGAACTCAAAATTGGCGAGTGGGTTTTGGCGGTTGGCAATCCCTTTAACCTGACTTCTACCGTAACAGCAGGCATCGTTTCGGCCAAAGCGCGCAATATCAACTTGCTTTCCGAACGCAACACCAAAGAAGTTGTACCGATAGAATCCTTTATTCAGACCGATGCAGCAGTGAACCCTGGTAACAGCGGCGGCGCATTGGTAAACACGCGTGGCGAACTCATCGGCATCAACACCGCTATCGCTTCTCAAACTGGCTCTTATGCGGGCTATTCTTTTGCAGTACCAGTCAATTTAGTGGATAAAGTCATGCGCGACCTCATCGATTTCGGTATTGTTCAGCGCGGCTACCTCGGCGTTCAAATTTCAGATATCACGCAAGAAATCAAAGAAAAAAACAAGCTTCCCGACCTCAAAGGCGTCTTCTTAGCAAAAGTGGTCGAAGGTGGTTCTGCCGATAAAGCAGGCCTTAAAGACGGCGATGTCATCCTCAAAATTGGCAGCAAGGAAGTCAATTCTGTCGCTGCACTTCAAGAAGAAATCGGCAAGCGTCGCCCAGGCGACAAAGTTTCGCTCAGCGTGCGCCAAAAAGACGGAGACCTCATCACCAAAGAACTCGTACTGCGCAATCAAGACGGCGAAACACAATTGTTGTCTAAAGAAGAAATCAATAAAAACGCAGCCCTAGGTGCCACTTTCATCGAACTCACCGACAAAGAGAAAAAAGAGCTCAATATCAATTATGGTGTCAAAATTAAAACCATCAATACGGGCAAACTCAAATCGATCGGCTTAACCGAAGGTATCATCATTGTCAAAATCAACAACGAGCC
>JBIIZI010000164.1:0-4853 GCA_044346375.1 Crocinitomicaceae bacterium
ATCCCACTTTAAAAGGAAAGAGTATTTTTTCAACTTATAATTTTGAAATTGACGTTGAGAGAAAAGGTTCGATGCTTATTTTTTTCAAATTTATTACTGGTTTATTAGTTGCTTTTGTAATATCAATTTCGACGTTTTTAATTAAACCGATACACACTGACCCTCGTTTTGGACTATGTGTAGGAGGTTTGTTTGCCTCAATTGGAAATAAGTATATCATAGAAAGTGTTGTTCCCTCCACAAACCAATATACTTTGTTAGACAAATTACATAACCTCACTTTTGTTTTTCTATTTTTTATTGTTTTAACATCTGTTATTTCTCTTAGAATTTATGAAAGGGAAAAGGAAAAATCTCATTTGATATCCAAATCAATTGATGCAACCGCTCTAGTTGTTTTTTCTGTAGTTTATTTTTCATTAGCTACTTACATCGTATTGTAGCTTTTATTTGAAAGATAGGAACGACTAGCCTATATTTTTCAGAGAAACTGATTGATTAGTTGCTGCGGTCCAAATTCCGATATTGAATGGCCTCGCTCAGGTGAGTTGTTGCAATTTGAGATGCACCTTCGAGGTCGGCGATGGTGCGGGCAACTTTTAATATGCGCTCATAGGCGCGCGCCGATAAACCTAGTTTTTTCATGGCTGTTTGGAGCATTTTCTGACTGTCGGGGTTTAACTTACAGTATTGTTCTACTTCGCGCCTGCTCATTTGGGCATTTGCATATGTACCGGGCTGTTTTGCATACCGCTCTTGTTGTAATTTGCGTGCAGCCAATATACGCAATCTGATTTCTTGACTACTTTCTGCTGCACTGCTCTGATTGAGTTCGGTATACTTAACTGGGCTCACTTCAATGTGCATATCGATGCGGTCTAGGAGTGGCCCAGAAACCCGCTGTAGGTAGCGCTGCACCGCATTTGGATGACAACCACAGGATTTTTCAGGATGGTTTAAAAAGCCACACGGGCATGGGTTCATGGCTGCAATGAGCATGAAATTGGCAGGGTAGTCAATAGAAAAGCGGGCGCGGGAGATATTGACGGCGCGGTCTTCGAGGGGCTGCCGCAATACTTCTAGCACGTGTCGTTTGTATTCAGGAAGTTCGTCTAGGAACAGTACGCCATTGTGGGCTAAAGAAATTTCGCCCGGTTGCGGATAGCTACCTCCACCGATTAGCCCGATATCAGAGATCGTATGGTGTGGTTTTCTAAAAGGCCGCTGAGTAACAATACCGGCATTTCTTTTTTTACCGGCAACACTGTGAATTTTGGTGGTTTCGAGTGCTTCCTCTAGCGACATGGGCGGCAAAATTGAGGGTAGTCGTTTGGCTAGCATAGATTTTCCGGCGCCCGGAGGGCCCACTAAAATAAGGTTGTGCGAGCCCGCCGCCGCAATTTCAAAGGCGCGCTTCACATGCAATTGCCCTTTGACTTCAGCAAAGTCTAAAGATGTTTGGGTGGCCAATTGTTCAAAAACTTCGGGCCCAATGGTGGGGGTTCTTTTGAGCTCGCCCTTGCCATTCAAAAGGGCAATGACTTCCTGAATGGTTTGCACACCGTAAATTTCAAGGCCTGAAACAATGGCTGCCTCGGCTGCGTTTTCGAGCGGAACAATTAAGCCTTTAAAACCCTCTGCTTTGGCTTGTAAGGCAATCGCTAAAATGCCTTTAGTTCTTTGGATACTACCGTCTAGAGATAGTTCGCCGAGCAAAAGCAACTCGTTGAGGCGTGTTTCTTTGACCTGTTTAGTGACGGCAAGAATACCAATGGCAATAGGAAGGTCAAATACAGAACCTTCTTTGCGGATGTCGGCTGGAGATAAATTGATAGTGACTTCCTTACCTGGAAAATGGAGCTTGTTGTTGCGAAAGGCCGCTTTGATGCGCTGGTGACTTTCTCTAACGGCGATGTCGGGGAGGCCAACTAAGTGAAAGTTGATCCCGATATCGATATTGACTTCGACTTGAATGGTGGTGGCACTGATGCCAAAAACTGCGCTGGAGTAGGTTTTGATGAACATATTGAATCAAATTTGACTCAAAGTTCATGATCGATTTGCGAAAAGAGTTCAGTAAAAACACCGAACCCAGCGCTCAAAAGTCAAAATGTGCTTACTCTATCAGTAATTTCTGACTCATTCCGTTGTCAATTGTGAATAAGTAGCATCCTTTAGGGAGTAGTTCGAGGTCGATTTTCATTTCGATGGCATTTACTTCGGTTGAGAAAATCAGTTGACCATAGACATTATAAAACCGAAGTGTCGTTCCTAGTTGAAGGGGCTTCAAGCTAAACACACCATTACTCGGATTTGGATAGACGAGAATTGGGTCGTGGGCCATGGCCTGCACCTTACTTGTTACGCATTCGCCAGGATAAAATGAACTGATGCCATGATAATTTGTGGCTATGCACGAATTTTGATAAGTGATGGAATCGCAGCCACAAACAGGATCAATGACACCTGGGCACAGCACTTGGAGGTTAATTAAACCCGAGTCAATGCAACTTAAAAAGACGACGGTGTCTTGAATACAGGCGCTGTTGCATTCATAAGATGAGCTGAAAAAAGAACTTTGGTAATTGATACCGTCGCTACCTACCCAGCCACAGCCTGAAAGCACCACACACCCTGAATCAGTTAGGGCCCAACCAAGTGGCATGGCGCAAAAGCCAAAATCAACACCTAATGGAATGACATCACAAGTGTCATTTAAATCTTTTTGATAATTAGGCCAATCGGCAGTGCCATAAATAGGCCAATCTTGAGCAAAAGAAAAAAATGGGACCAAAAAAATGGTAAGAAGTATGGTTTTGATCATTGGTGATGTAAAAAAGGTGGTTATTTATATCAATTCATGAATCATTACGTACTCAATATTTGATGAACTGAGGCACAAACAGCTTCAATAACGGTAGCAACCTGTTCATCATTGAGGTCGTAATAAACGGGTAACGAAATTTCTCTTGAATAGTTGTCTAGGGCATTCGGAAAATCAGCAATTTGGTAGCCTAAATTCTTGTAAGCAGTGAGTAGGGGTAAAGGCTGAAAATGCACATTGACTGCTACGTCGTGGTCAAAAATGGCTTGAATGATCGCATCGCGTTGAGCTTCAGTACAATTGTTGATACGCAACTGATATAGGTGATACGAACTGGTTTTTTGCTCGTCTTGGTAAACAGGTGTTTGTGCCCAACCGTAGTTTGAGAAGGCGTTGTCGTAGGCGGCGAAAATTGCTTTGCGGCGGTCTAGGTTTTCTTGGTAACGCCCGAGTTCAATTAAGCCGATGGCTGCCTGAATATCGGTCATGTTGCATTTATAACCCGGTTCTAAAACGTCGTAGCGCCACGCACCCTTTTGTGTTTTCGCCAAAGCATCTTTGGATTGCCCGTGCAAGATTTTCATATTGAAAGTCTTGTAAATGGCCTCGTGGTCAAAGCCTTCAGGAAGGTTAAAAGTAATGGCTCCACCTTCGGCAGTGGTAAGGTTCTTAACGGCATGAAATGAAAACACGGTAATGTCCGCCAAGCTTCCGACGCGTCGCTTATGGTATAAAGCACCAAAACTATGTGCGGCATCCGCTGCCAATAAAATGCGTCCGAGTTGGGCTTGATGAGGTGAATTGGGTTCAAACAAATGCTTTTTCTCCTCGATGAGTTGGTACAACGCTTCGTAATCGCAAGGAAAGCCCCCGAGGTCTACGGGCATAATAACTTTGGTTTTGTTCGTGATTTTTGCTGCAACTTCACTTAAAGCAAGGTTGAAATCTGTGCTATTGACATCTACAAAAACAGGAGTTGCCCCAGTGTGCAAAACAACATTGGCGCTGGCACAATATGTATAGACAGGAATAATGACTTCATCGCCAGGTCCAACGCCCCACCAACGCAACAAGACTTCCATTCCGGTAGTCCAGGCACTGACAGCAATGGTGCTTTTTGAGCCGCAATACGCCGTAATTTCTTTTTCAAATTGCTTGGTGCGTGGCCCAGTAGTGATCCAGCCGCTTTGCAGCGCTGCCGTAACTTCGTCTATGACAGCTTGGTCTATACGAGGAGGAGAAAAAGGAATCATGAAAGTGAGGTTAAGCGTTTGTACAAAGATGCGGCAATTTGATCGCGATTGAAATGCATGCTCACATATTTTCGGCCATTTTTGCCAGCGATTTGAATTTCATTAGGGTTCATTGCTAAATTCCGAACACAATGGGCTAAAGCAGCTGCGTTTTCTGGTTCAAAAAACCATCCAGCTGCTGCATTGTCTATAAAATGCTTGCGCGCTTCGCCATCCACGCCCAAAAGAAGAGGAACTTCCATGGCAAGTGCTTCAAAAACCTTGGAGGGAATAGCACCTTCGAACAAAGGCAATTTCTTTAAAGGTACCAAAGCAACATCAATTGCCTTTAAGACAGCAGGCATTTCTTGTTTGGCAACAGGTTCTAGGAAATGAACATGAGTTAGTTCGAGTGAAGATTTTAAGTTTTGTAGCTTTTCTTTTTCGGGCCCAGAACCTTGTAAAATAAATTGAATATTGGGTAGATCTCTTAATAAATGAGCTGCATGAAGTATGACTTCTAAACCTTGTGCATGACCTAAAATGCCGCCGTAAAAAAACAAGATATCCGAAGTTGAAAACCCGTGGTTTTTTCTAAAATCTCCTTGATCTATATGACTTGGGTTGTAAAAATCGATATTTACACCATTTGGTAGCCAATATACTTGTTTGGCTGGAAAGCGCTTTGCTATATCAGCGACAATCCCTTGTGTTTGGCCAGTAACGAGGCTTGCCTGCTCATAACATTTCGCTTCGAGTTGGTAGGCCAATTTCAAAAAGAGCTTATTTTGAACAAT
>JBIIZI010000025.1:0-16720 GCA_044346375.1 Crocinitomicaceae bacterium
CAAAATCAAAATCATTGCTTTTACTTAAAGTCCAAAACCAAAAATCCACACTAAATGTTCCATCTTCAATATCGAAATCATATAAATCGGTAACATATGCTCCTGTTTTTACTTTATTGACAGCTGTATGAGATTGTCCAATACATTCGAATTTTGATAAAAGTAAAAAAATACAAATCCATACTTTTGGTAAATTATTCAAACTACTCCGAAAAACAACAGACATAATACCTTACTTAGTTACTTCAAAACTAATAAAATTCTATAAAGCATGTTTAACCAGAATTTGAACATCAGCAACTAATTGGAACTTCAGTTGTTACTTCTTTATTAAGTACTTTTATAGAAAAGAAACCCATGTCCATCGCTACGTCCAAAGTCTTCCTTTGCCTTTTCATTGGATTTTTCTCGTTACCACTTTTATTTGCACAAACCCTGAATATCGGCCATACCACACTTACTTTCAATGACCCCAACCGAACAGGTGGTTTTGGAAGCGGCGGTGGGCCGGGCAGACAAATCCAGACCGAAATTTATTATCCAGCTACAACGGCTGGTGAAAACGCCGCTGTTGCCGATGGGCAATGGCCAGTCATCGTTTTTGGACACGGCTTTGCTATGAACTGGGACGCCTATTCAAATATCTGGACTGCTTTGGTTCCTTATGGATACATCATGGCTTTTCCGAGAACAGAAAGTGGAATTTTTCCGTCGCCAAGTCATGGCGATTTCGGGCAAGACATCGCTCTTATTGCCCAAAAAATGACCGATGCCGGGCAAAATGGCACGGGTCTTTTTTATTCCAAAATATCCGATTATACCTGTGCTATGGGGCATTCCATGGGTGGAGGTGCCGCGGTTTTGGCAGCGAGTCAGAGTACACAATTTGATTGTTACCTTGGCTTGGCACCGGCAGAAACCAACCCAAGCGCAATTGCGGCGGCAGCCAATCTACAAATTCCTTCACTCATATTATCGGGCAGCAATGATGGCGTCACGCCACCAGCCCAACATCACATCCCTATTTACGATGCCATCCCACACGAGTGCAAGAGCTTTGCCAATCTTATCGGCGGTGGACACTGTTATTTTGCCAATAGCAACTTTAATTGTGACTTTGGTGAAAGCACCAGTTCAACTGGCATAAGCCTGAGCCGTTCCGAACAGCAAAGTTTAATGTACCAGCAAATTATTCCTTGGCTGTCTTATTTTCTTGGACAAAGTTGCGAGGGTTATACATCATTTATCGATTATCCAGTCAACGGAATCACATTAAGTACTACCTGTCCTAATAGCATTCCTGATGTCACAATCACTCAAAGTAACAATACACTAAGCACAACAACTCAAGGTCTAGCTTATCAATGGTATCTCGATGGAGAGCCCATTCAAGGTGCAACCAATGATAGCTTACAAGTGTTAGAAAACTTTTCGGGGGTCTATCAATTGCTCGTTTACTTCCAATACGGTTGTGATTTTAGTAACAACATTGCGCAGGTTGATCAATTCAAACCTACCTTTAAGATACTTCCCAATCCTGCCAAAGATTTCATTGAAGTCAGCGGGTCAAGCGCAAATTTCTCTGCTTATCACTTGCTCAATCTACAAGGACAAACTGTAAAAACAGGCGCACTCAACGATGGCAAAACAAAAATTGACCTACAAAACCTTTCAACTGGCACTTATTTTCTCGAAATATGGGGTTTAGAAAAAGCACCATATAAGGTAATTATTCAACGCTAAGAACCTTCAAACAATCAAAACAATTCCTTAACTTCGGGAACTCTTATCAGAACAAATGCTCAAACGTATACTCCTTCCGCTGCTCATTCTTATTTGCAATGCAGTTGCTGCCCAAGACTACACCATTCGCGGTTTTCTCCACGACGCCTCTAACGGCGAACCCATCTCAGATGAACGCGTCAAGGTACTCAAGCAAGATAGCACGCCTATTGCTGTTGGCTACTCTAATATCTCCGGTTTCTTTTCGATTCCGAAATTAGAATTTGGCACCTACATCCTCAAAATAGACAAAGCCAAATACGAGCGTACCTACCTCACGGTTGTCATGACCCCTGCAAAAAAAATCTATGATGTGGGTTCATGGAACTTGAATCCCAATACGCTCAGTATTCAAGATGTAAGGGTAACCAATGAAGCCAAAGTCAAAAGGCAACAAATTGGTATGTCTGAAGTCAAAATGGACAAACAAGCCGTAGAACGCATCCCGATGTATGGCGCCGAGAGCGATATCGTTGGGGCTTTGAGCGTTACACCAGGCGTCGTTACTACCGGTGACCAAGGCGGCCAATTGTATGTGCGCGGTGGTACCCCCATCCAAAACAAAACCTTACTCGATGGCATGACCATCTACAATCCATTTCACTCCATTGGTTTTTACTCCATTTTTGAAACAGAACTCGTAAAGTCTGTAGATATTTATACCGGAGGCTTCGAATCTAAATACGGCGGCCGCATCTCTTCGGTAATGGACATCACCTACCGCGACGGCAACCGCAGTAAGTTTGCAGGCAAAATTTCTGCCTCGCCCTTCATGAGTAAAGCCGTTTTAGAAGGCCCTTTAGGCAAAAAAAGCAAAGATGGCCTCGCAACCGGATCTTACATGTTTACAGCCAAACAGTCACTTTTAGACTACACCAGCAAATCGCTTTACCCTACAGTAAACGACGGCAACGGTCTTCCTTTCAATTTTACCGACCTTTACGGGAAAGTGACTTTTAATGGCGAAGGAGGTTCTAAAGTTAGTTTCTTTGGTTTCTCAAATAAAGATTCTGTCAATTACAACGTTGCAGACCTCAATTGGAATGCTGCAGGTGGTGGGCTCAACTTCACATTGGTGCCGAGTAGCTCTCCAATTTTCATTAGAGGACACGTCAATGGCAGCAACTACGAAACCACCTTTATTGAAACA
Organism: Crocinitomicaceae bacterium; assembly: GCA_044346375.1. Classification (GTDB taxonomy): domain Bacteria; phylum Bacteroidota; class Bacteroidia; order Flavobacteriales_D; family Crocinitomicaceae; genus UBA952. Next base: position 2,933 of record JBIIZI010000025.1, read on the forward strand.
GGTCAAGAACCCCGCTTCTCCAAAATTGGGGGCTTTGACATGGGTTTTGACTTTACTTTCTTTCAAAAAAATGAAAGTGAACTCAACTACGGTTTCAATTTAAGTGGCTTCAATACCCAGTTCATAACCTTCAACGAACTCGAAAGAAAAATTGAAGCGAGCAACTTTACCACAGAAATCGGAAGTTATGTCAACTATCGCTTGGTAAAGCCTCGTTGGGTTTACCAAGGCGGCTTGCGTATGCAGCTTTATGCATCACTCAACACGGTTTCAATTGAGCCGCGCTTCGGTGCTAAATACAACGCTACCGACAAACTCCGCTTCAAATTTTCAGGCGGGCGTTTTTCTCAGAATTTTACATCTGCATCTTCTGACAAAGATGTGGTGAATCTCTTTAACGGTCTTTTATCTGCACCAACCAACGTTCAAGACCAATTCATCAATGAATTTCAACAAGTTTCAGAGATTAAAAATGGTTTACAATATGCTTGGCATGCCATTGCTGGTTTTGAATACGACCTCAACAAATTCTGGAATCTCAACATTGAAGCCTATTACAAATACTTCGATCAACTCAGTAATATCAATCAAAACAAACTCTACAGCGATATCGCGCAATTTGAACTCATCGACGACGTTTTCAAAAAAGACTTTATCATCGAGTCCGGACAATCGTACGGTGCAGATGTCCTGCTCAAATATACCAAAGACCGCATTTTCCTTTGGGCAGTTTATTCTTTAGGCTACAACACCCGCTGGGATGGCTTTGACAACTACTTCCCGGTTTTTGACCGCCGACACAATGTCAATATTGTTGGTTCATATGCCTTTGGGAAAGAGAAGAAAACAGAACTCAATGTACGTTGGAACCTTGGTTCAGGCCTGCCGTTCACGCCTACTGCTGGCTACTACCAACTTGAAAATTTTGGAGAAGGCCTCACCACTGATTATGTCACGAACAATCCGAACAATGTTGCCACAATGTTGGGTACTTTCAATTCTCAAAGATTGCCTTACTACCACCGTCTGGACATCACAGTAAAGCATAGTATCGTTACCAAAAACAAGAACAATTTAGAGCTTGTACTCGGTATTACCAATGCCTATAACCGCAATAACATTTTTTATGTAAACCGCGTAACCAACGAAATCATTTATCAGTTTCCGTTTTTACCTAGTTTAGGCATCAGTTATAAATTTTAAAGAATGGCGGACATCAGGGCTTTTCAAGGTATACGACCCGTACGGAGCAAAGTACATTTGGTGGCCACTCGCCCATACTACTCGTACAAGAAAAACGTACTGAAGGCCAAGCTAGAAGACAACCCTTTTACTTTTTTGCACATCATCAATCCTGAGTTTGGTGCGCAAATCAAAACCAAACCCAACTCAACAGAGCGCTTTTTACAAGTCAAACAAAAGTTTGAACAATTCAAGACGGAAGGCATTCTAATGATAGACGCCCAAGCACAGCTCTATATTTACAGACAGTCCAAAGATGGAATGGTTGTAGCTGGTTTTTTTGCAGGGGTAAGCGTTGATGATTACCTCAACGGCGATATCAAAATACATGAACAAACCCTCACAGCCCGAGAAGACATCTTCACCAACTACCTCGATGTTGTTGGCTTCAATGCAGAACCTGTTCTACTGACCTACGAAGGTCAGGCGCCTATTCAACAAATTCTCGACACCTATTTACTGACAAGACCAGAATACGAATTCACTACAACTGACCGCATTACACATGAGGTTTGGTTGCTCAGCCCAGCCGATTCAACTGAGCTTTGTACTGCTTTCAAGAAGGTACCAGCATTGTATATCGCCGATGGGCATCACCGCTGCGCCTCTTCTGCCCGCTACACGCAACAATTGCGCGCCAAAGAAGAAGCGTATCCTGCTGCGGCCAATTATTTCCTCGGTTACCTCGTCGATGAGAGAGAAGTGCAAATAGCCGCTTTTCATCGCTTGCTCAAATCTACCAATGGGCTCGATCTCAAAGGTCTTATGGCCATACTAGCCAATGAAGGAAGCATAGAAATTCTGCCAAGTGCGCTCTTGCCAGAAAAGAAACACGACATCCATATTTACATGGGCGGTACATGGCTCAAATTTAGACCCAATCTAAATTTCATCAATGACCAAGACCCTATCGAAACCCTCGATTCATTTATTCTATCTGACCTTATCCTGAAACCCATTTTTGGCATTATTGACCTCAAAACTACTGATCAAGTAGAGTTTGTACCCGGTAATGAACCACTTCAAAAAATCATTGACACCGTCGATGCCAAAAAATTTGAAGTCGCCTTTTTATTACACCCAGCCAGTATTGCCGATGTTAAAAAAGTAGCCGATGCGGGCATGAATATGCCACCAAAATCTACTTGGGTAGAACCCAAACTCCGCAGTGGGCTCACTATCTATTCGCTAGAAGCATGATCCAAACACAACTCAATTTAGTACGTGCTCAAATTCCTGAGCAAGTAACCCTTATTGCCGTTTCTAAAACAAAACCTGTCTCTGATCTCCAGGCTGCTTATGATGCAGGACAAAGACACTTCGGTGAAAACAAAGTACAGGAAATGGTCGAAAAAGCTGCACAACTACCTGCCGACATCCATTGGCATTTAATTGGCCACCTGCAAACCAATAAGGTTAAATACATGGCTTCATTTGTGCACCTCATCCATGGTGTGGACAGCCTTAAGTTACTCCAAGAAATAGACAAACAGGCCAAAAAAGCCGGACGCACTCAAGATGTTATGCTGCAGTTTTATATTGCCCAAGAAGATACCAAATTCGGGCTTGACCTCCAAGAGGCGCAGGAAATACTAGATTCTATAGAATTTCAACAACTCAAACGCATTCAAGTTTGTGGCGTCATGGGTATGGCCAGCAACACCTCCGATGAAAAGCAAGTAGCCAGCGAATTTGCTGCCCTCAAAAAGATTTTCGAAACCTTACGGAAAAAGTATTTTCAAGACAAACCAGCCTTCAAAGAAATTTCTATGGGCATGAGCGGTGACTACCAATTGGCTATTCAACATGGCAGCTCCATGGTAAGAGTTGGTAGTAAAATTTTTGGAGGCCGTTAAACGTCAAAAATCAAAGAGGACATTTCGGCTTTGCGCAGGTATTTCTGAGCAAGCTCTTGGATTTCTTGGGCTGTAATTTTATCTATTGCCTGATGCATCTCTGCTATGGTATCGATTTGGCCAAAAGCCAACATGCTTTTACCCAAACCTTGCATAAGCCCTGAATTGACATCCATGCCCAAAGCTAAATGACCTTTGAATTGTCTTTTAGCCTGAAGCAACTGAGTTGCTGTAAGGGTTTTATCGCGTAATTTTTCGAGTTCTTTGTCAATTAACGCGAGGGTTTTATTGACGTTTTTCGATTCTGAACCAAAGTAAATTTGCCAATAGCCGGTATCTGCAAAGGTATGGTAGTTGGCTTCTATGGAATAGGCATAACCGTAGCGTTCCCTAACCGATAAATTGAGCCTAGAATTGAGTGCCGGACCTCCTAAAATATTGATCAATAAAGACATCGCGATGCGCTCATCTTGGTGATAGCTAGGTGCGAGACCACCCAAAACGGCATGGGCTTGATAGTTGGCCTCCTTTAATACTTCATTAAAGGGTTTGGCGCTATTAAACGGATGTGGACTAGGACGCTCAGCCGTAAGTGGCATAGCTGCAAGTGCTTTTTCGAGTGCTGCTTTAAGCTTGGTGAGCGGCATATTGCCCACAAATGAAACTACCAAGTTGTCTGCAGTAAAATATTGTTGGACGTAATCTTGAAGGTCTTGTTGGGTAAAACCCGAAACGCTTTCTTTGGTACCCAGGATGTTTTGACCTAAAGGATGTCCTTCAAAAAGTTTGGCGTCGAAATCATCGAAAATTTTGTCGCTAGGTGAATCGAGATAAGAGTTGATTTCATCTAAAATGACTTCTTTCTCCTTTTCGATTTCTTTCTGCGGAAAGGTGGAGTAAATAGAGATGTCGGCCAATAAATCAATGGCTCTTTGGGTATGTTCTTTGGAAAAGGAAGCATACAAACACATTTCTTCTTTGGCGGTATAGGCATTGAGTTCGCCTCCAACTGAATCGATGCGCGACAAAATATGGAGTGCTTTTCTTTTCTCAGTTCCTTTGAATAAACAGTGTTCTAGAAAATGTGCCAAACCTATCTGGTTGGCCGACTCATGACGGGAACCAGCAGCAAAGAAAAAGCCTAAATGGGCAACTTGACTGGGTACTTTGAGGTAGACCAAACGCGTTCCGTTCGACAGTACTTCGCAAATAGGTTGATAAGCCTTCATTAAGGATTCAGGAGTTTAGATTGCCATTGATTTTGGTGGCGAACATAAGCCCGACGCTCGTGCAAGCGCGAAGGCTGCCCTTGCCAAAATTCGAGGTATTGTGCGTCTAGGGCATAACCTCCCCAATGTGGTGGGCGCGGAACAATTGTTGGAAATTGGGCATCGTAAGCCTCAAAACGGGCAATTAGTTCTTGCCGGTCGGTAAGGGCTTCGGATTGTTGGGAGGCCCAAGCACCTATTTGGCTCTCGCGCGGACGCGTGGCAAAATAAGCGTCGGAAATAGAAGCCTCAATTGGAGCTACCGTGCCTTCTATGCGCACCTGACGCATGAGTTGCGGCCAAAAAAAGAGCAGTGACGCTTTGGGATTGGTGCCGAGCGCTTGGCCTTTTTGAGAAAGGTAGTTGGTATAAAATATAAATTGGTTGTCGAGTAATTCCTTGAGATAAAGAATGCGCGAGTTGGTTTGGAGTTCGGCTGTACAAGTACTGAGTACGCAGGCGTTTGCTTCGCGTTCTTGCGCTTGCACGGCTGCATCGAACCACTCTGAAAAAGCAAGAAAAGGGTTGTCAGGCAAAGTGCCGATGGCCGAAAGCTGGTCGAAATCGGCGTGGTTCTCGCGGTATGCTTTAAGCCATTCGCTCATTATTATGCTTGCTCGGTTTCGTCGGAGATTTCGGAGTCGTCGGTAAATACGTCTTCTTCGTCGGTGTCTGAACCAGAGGCAGAGAATACCTGACGAATAGGTGTGTGCGTTGTTTCTTCCTCAAACTTTGGCGCTTTTTGAGCAGGAGACTGGACGTCTTCCTCGCGGTAAGGGAAAATTTCTACAATTGGAGAAGCCGTAATGGAAACCACATTGAAGTCGATCATGAGGGTGGCGAGGCTTTCTTCCATGCGTTCGTATGCTTCCTTTACATTGGCCGCACTCACTAAAAAGTTCTGAGAGATGGTTTTGGCTTTTTCGCCGTCTTCGTCTATGCGGTCATAGGTGACTTTACACTTGAACCATTGTTCGGCGTCGTCGTATTGGAAGATGTCGTGAAGATCGGTTCGGGTGATGCCCGTTACTTGAAATTCGCCGCGAATACTTGAGCCTAATTCTTCGTAAATGCGCGCCTCGGCGTCGGTGAAGGTCATGGCAGCAAGTAAATAAGGCTCGGAAACCCTTTTAAATGTGCCGTTTTCGAGTTGTTTGGTGTATTTGACTTTGACGGTAAACCAGCTATTCATGCGTAATAAATTTGGACTACAAAGATAATACGCTCGATTGAATTAACACTACTTCGAAAAGCCAAATGGCAATAAGTTTTGAACGGTATTTAAGAACAAAACTTGACCCGATTTCTGAACAAGCAGAACTTCTATGGGTTCCGCTTGACGACTTTCGCTTTCTAGCATGACCTGCCTACAAGGGCCACAAGGTGAAACATAAGAATCACTTGAGGTAAGATCGCCTTTTGCAACGATACAAATTTTTAAAATTGGGTCGTTCGGATGATTTGCACCAGCATAAAAAAGTGCCACTCTTTCTGCACACAAACCCGATGGATAGGCGATATTTTCTTGATTGTTACCTTCAATAATGAGCCCACTTTGAAGCAAAACACTTGCCCCTACTTGAAACTTAGAATAGGGCGCATATGCGCGCGCCAGAGCAGCATTGGCGGCACTTACCAACACTTGTTCTTGCTCAGATAAGTCTTGAATGGAGGGAATAGATCGGTAAGAAAAGGTAAATTGCTGTGTCATCGAGGCGTTTATACGCCAAACTGCATTAAATGTTTCAAGATTTTATTTGTCGGAGTAGCACGATAAGAGGTCTTTTTTCGGTAAATTCGCGTTTTTAGAATTCATGGAAGCAGATAAATCAAAAGCATCGTATGGCGTTGGCATGAGCATCGCCGAAAGTTTAGCACAGCAAGACCTTTCTACCCTTGACCTCGATCAAGTTTTGGCAGGCATGCGCACTATCTTCAACGGCGAAGAACCCCTCATGAGCCCCGAAGAAGCCAACCTTCATATTCAACGTTACCTCGACACTCAGAAAACCAAAAAATACGAAGTCAACAAACTCGCTGGCGAAGCTTTTCTAGCCGATAACGCCAAGCGCCCCGAAGTACACACCACTGATAGCGGCTTACAATACGAAATTTTAGAAGAAGGCAACGGTGCAAAGCCAGGCCCAACAAGTCAAGTAACTGTTCATTACCACGGCACGCTCATCGACGGCACTGTCTTTGACAGCTCAGTTCAAAGAGGAGCGCCTGCCACTTTTGGTGTCAACCAAGTCATTCGCGGCTGGACCGAAGCCCTTCAACTCATGTCAGAAGGAGCCAAATACCGCTTGTCTATTCCGCAAGAATTGGCCTATGGTGCCAATCCGCATCCAGGTGGAGCTATTCAACCCTATGCTGCACTTATCTTTGACGTCGAACTTATTTCTATTGCCTAAACAACTTCAACTATGAAATTCCTAGCCCTAATTGCCTTAATGTTTACGCTGTTCGCTTGCGGCAACGACGTCGTGACCTTCAAAACCGATAAAGAACGCTACTCCTATTTGCTAGGCGTTGAGATCGCCAAACCTTTCATTACACAGGCGCCATTTACAAAAATGGATAAAGAAAAAATGATCGAAGGTTTTGAAACCCCTGTCAAAGAAGCTGAGCTCGAAAAATATTACAAAGATCTGGAACTCCTACTCGGTCAAACCGGTAAAAACTTCAACGAAAAATACCTAGACCAAGGTTCTTTTGCAGTAGGTAAAATCAACCGTGAGCGCTTTGATCACTATTTTGAAGAACTCGATGCAAAAGCACTCATCAACAGTGATTTTGTAAAGAAAGGCTTTGCCGATGGACTCAACAAAAAAGATGCTGAAGCATTAAAAGGCCTAGACCGCAAAAAAATCATGGCTGGTTTTGAAGCTTTAATGAACAACAAATACCAAAAAATCACCGAAGGCTATAAAGCGGAAGGCGAGGCGTTCATGGCAGCTAACAAAAACAAACCTGGCGTCAAAACAACAGCTAGTGGCTTGCAATACATGATTATAAAAGAAGGCAAAGGGCCTAAGCCAGGCCGCGATTCCCGTGTCAAAATGAGCTACGTCGGCATGAATCCCGACGGCAGTATCTTTGATCAATCGCCAGCCGGAGAAGGCATTAGCTTTGGTTTAAATGAAGTGATTCCAGGCTGGACCGAAGGCGTTCAACTCATGAGTGTTGGTAGCAAAATCCGCTTATTTGTACCTCAACAATTAGGCTACGCCGGCAACCCACCACAAGGTGCCAACATCAAACCATACTCACCTCTTATTTTTGAAATGGAACTCATGGCAATCGAAAAAGCAACAGCCCCAAACACCGCTTTGCCGCAACCGATTCAAACACCATAAAATTTCGTACCTTCGACCATGCGCTTTTTTAAACTCCTCTCCTTATTTTTCGTTGGTGCTTTTTTGCTAAACTCCTGTGAAGAAGACATCATTCTAGACGGCGACTTCGTCGAAACAGCTGTTGTTTATGGTCTGCTCGATCAAGCCGATTCCATTCACTTTATAAAAATTACACGTGCGTTTATTGGCCCGGGTTCTGCCCTAGATATCGCTCAAATCCCCGATTCAAGTTACTTTGAACAGGTTGAAGCAACTGTTAGTGAAGTTGTAAATGGTCAAGTTACCCGCACCTGGTCGCTACAAGACACCATCGTTCAAGACAAAGACACCAACGGCCTATTCTACGGCCCAGAGCAAAAAGTATTTTACTTCAAAACCCTGCCAACGGGTCCGCTTGAAGCCATACAAACTTCACCTAACCCACAATTGAGTTCACTCATCCCTACCGCTACCTACCGCTTTAAAGCCATCATCAACGGAGGTGAATTCGAGGTAAGCGGAGAAACCGAACTTGTACATGGCATGACCTCTCCTGCTGCCTCACAAAACTTTACCTTTAAGTTTGCCGACGATCCAGGAGAATACATTTCAACCGGCATTGCTGTGTCCAATACGGGTAACTCCCACATTACAAGCGCACACCTCGACATCCTCTTTAATGAGCATGTCGGCGCAACAGTTTCAACGAAATCCTTCCGTTGGAAACTCGGAGAAGCAGCAGCTGAGCCATATTCATCGCGCACCTATTCTGCTACCGGACAAACCTTCTATGACCTCATCAAAGCCAATGTAAGCAACAACCCAAGCGTAGACAAACGCACATTCAAAGCTGTGCGCGTCATTTTAACTGGCGGCGCAGAAGACCTCTACAATTACATGAGTGTCAACTCACCGAGCTCTAGTCTGGCACAAACGAAACCTACCTATACAAACCTCAGTGTAAGCAACGGCAAACGCGTGGTTGGTATTTTCTCCTCGCGTCAGACCGTAACTTACTACAAACCATTCTACACTTCTCCGCAACAAGCGTATATCAGAGCCATCGATAAAAAATCGACTAAAGAACTGTGCAGTGGCCCTATTACCGGCTTCTTGCTATTTTGCTCCAACCATCCTGGCGACAACGTTGTGGGGCAAGAGGAGTCTTTTGCATGTAACTAAATGACTGAGCGCCAGACACTCTTTGCCGATGTCTTGCTGCCAGTCCCGATGCGGCAGGTTTTCACTTACCGCGTTCCTTTTGAATTCAATGCACAAATGCGCAGTGGTTTGCGCGTATTGGTTCCGTTCGGAAAAAACAAACTCCTGACCGGTTTAGTAACCAACGTTCATTCGAACGTACCACAAAATTACCAAGCCAAATACATCGATACCATACTCGACGAACAGCCCATTATTACGGGCAAGCAACTCGCTTTCTGGGATTGGATAAGTACTTATTACATGGCGCCAATTGGCGATGTCATGAATGCCGCCTTGCCAGCGAATTTCAAGCTAGCCAGCGAATCTAAATTTTGTCTGCACCCAGATGCACCTTTGCAAAGACCCGAACTCAGTGCGCGTGCCGCAGAAATACTAGACCTCTTAGAAGTGCAGGCCCAAATGAGTTCAAAAGAAATCGCTGAGCGCTTGGGCATCAAAACCATTCAACCTTACCTCAAGAAACTCCTCGAACTCAAACTCATTGCAGGTGCTGAAGAAGTGCAAGAGCGCTACACGCCCAAAACCCAGCTCTTCATTTTTTTGCATTCGGATTTTCAGCAAGAAGAGCAACTCAGCAGCTTTCTCAATACCCTAGAAAGAAAAGCTCGCGCCGAAAAACAACTACACGCCATGCTCCGCTTCATTCAGTTAGCTACTGAATCAGGAGGTTTGGCTGCACCGGTATCTAAAACTCTTTTGCTCAAACATGAAGTGAGTGCTTCGGCTTTGGCGACCTTAGAAAAACAAGGCGTTTTGCATATTGAACGCCTACAAGTGGACCGCCATGTTGGTGTTGGCGAAGGTCAAGGTGCATTTAAACCACTTACTGATGTGCAACAGGTAGCGCTAAAGCAAATTGAAAATGGTTTTGAGTCAAAAGAAGTATGTCTGTTTTATGGCGTCACCGGATCTGGCAAAACCGAAATCTACGTACAACTCATCCAACAATACCTAGACCTCGGCAAGCAGGTGTTGTTTCTGATTCCGGAAATTGCGCTCACCACCCAACTTATTGGGCGCTTGCAACATTACTTTGGCGACCTCGTTGGCGTCTATCATAGCCGTTTCAATCAGAACGAACGCATTGAAATCTGGAACCACGTGCTGGCCAATGACCCCAACAAATTCAGGATCATTGTAGGGGCCCGCAGTTCTGTATTTTTGCCTTTTGCCGACCTCGGTTTGGTTATTGTAGACGAAGAACACGAAGCATCTTTTAAACAATACGACCCCTCCCCGCGCTACAACGCCCGCGATGCTTCTATTGTGCTTGCCAAACTTCACGATGCAAAAGTACTCCTGGGTTCAGCTACTCCTTCTATAGAATCTTACACCAACGCCAAACAAGGGAAATACCATTTGGTCCATCTTACCCAACGATATAAAGGCCTACAGTTGCCACTCATGCTTTGCGCCGACCTCAAAAGAGAAAAACGCCTTAAAAACATGCAGTCGCATTTCTCAAGTTTATTGCTCGATGAAATGAAACTTGCGCTCTCCAAAAAAGAGCAAATCATTCTATTTCAAAACCGCCGCGGCTACACGCCCATTTGGTCTTGTGAGGTTTGTGCCTGGACACCCCGCTGCCAACACTGCGATGTCAGCCTAACCTACCACAAGCACAGCAATATGCTGAAGTGCCATTATTGCAGCTACACGACTCCGCCCATTGGCTCCTGTACCAATTGCGGTAGCAACCGCTTGCGCATGATCGGTTTCGGAACCGAGAAAATTGAAGACGAACTGCAACTGCTTTTTCCGAATACCGTGTTCAAGCGCATGGACCTCGACAGCACCCGCTCCAAAAACGCCTACGAAGACATCATCGACGACTTCTCGCAGCGCCGCATCGACGTCTTAATCGGCACCCAAATGGTCACCAAAGGCCTCGATTTTGACCACGTATCTTTGGTAGGTATTTTAGATGCCGACATGTTGCTCAACCGCCCCGACTTCAGGGCCTATGAACGTGCTTTTCAGCTCATGTCACAGGTGGCAGGCCGCGCAGGTCGAAAAGAAAGACAAGGAAAAGTAGTGATCCAAAGCGCACAAGCTGAACATTGGGTGCTCGAACGCGTCATGGCCCATGACTTCCTTGGTTTTTACGAGGTTGAAATCGAAGAGCGCGAACGCTTTTTTTATCCGCCCTTTTACAAAATAGTCCAACTTACGCTCAAGCACGAAAAAGAAGAGGTGGTCAATGAGGGAGCCGTATTTTTAGCAAATCAGCTACGCGACGTCTTCAAAGAACGCGTGCTTGGCCCTGAGTTCCCAATCATTAAGCGCATTCAGAATAAATTTCTCAAAGAAATCAAGCTCAAAATCGAACGCAGCGCACCCGATAAAAAAGTCAAGGCAAGAATCTTACAAGACCTCGATGTATTTTATCAAAATGTAAGGTTCAAAGGCATCCAAATTAGTATTGATGTGGATCCGATGTAAAATAAAAAAGGAACCTCTCGGTTCCTTTTAGCTTATCCTAAGTAGCTTTTCAGCACTTTGTTTTTGTTGGTGTGTTTGAGGCGGCGGATGGCCTTCTCTTTGATTTGACGCACGCGCTCGCGGGTGAGTTCGAATTTGTCGCCGATTTCTTCTAAGGAAAGCGGTGCTTTGCCGTCGAGGCCGTAGAACATGCTAATGACTTCGCTTTCGCGTGGTGTAAGGCTTGTAAGTGAACGGCGGATGTCTGAGCGCAAAGATTCTAAAGTAAGGCTAGCCTCTGGGCCAGGGAGTGAGTCTCCTTGCATGACATCGTACATTGTGGAAGTGGAGTCATCGCCTTCGATTAAAGGTGCGTCCATAGAGATATGACGGCCGTTTTGAGAAAGCGTTTGCTTTACTTCTTCTGGCGTGACATTCAAAAACTCAGCGAGTTCGTCTGCCGATGGTGGACGCTCAAATTTTTGCTCGAGTTCTGAGTAAGCACGGTTGATTTTGTTGATGTTGCCAATTTTGTTCAAAGGCAAACGCACGATACGCGCTTGCTCGGCCAAAGCCTGAAGAATAGACTGACGGATCCACCAAACAGCGTAGGAAATGAACTTGAAACCACGGGTTTCGTCAAAACGTTCTGCGGCTTTGATGAGGCCTAGGTTGCCCTCATTGATCAAGTCTGGCAAAGCCAAACCTTGATTTTGATATTGTTTAGCTACTGATACTACAAAGCGAAGATTGGCTTTGGTCAGGCGTTCGAGCGCAAGGCGGTCTCCGGCTTTGATTTTGCGAGCGAGCTCTACCTCTTCATCAGCGGTAATGAGGTCAACTCGACCAATTTCTTGTAAGTACTTGTCTAACGATGCGGTCTCTCTGTTGGTGACCTGTTTTGCGATTTTTAACTGCCTCATATTTTCTAATTGCCTTCCCTTGTACTGATAAAATGCAGAAAGGTTCGACTTGAACGCATTTTTTTTTCAAGCGTTACAAAGTTTCGAGCAAATACCCTGTTTTACTGCATATTTTACGGAGTCTGGTGAAGATTTTTTGCAAACTGCAAAGGAAAAAAAAGGCTTTTCCGTCCTCATCTCATACAAAGAACCCTTGAAGTGGCGTTTGGTTCGTATGAATTCATTTATTTCTCAACGATTTTGTCAGGAATGTGGCAGCCCATTGAAAGGCCGCAGCGATCAAAAATTTTGCTCGGACCAATGCCGCAATCAGTTCAACAACCGCAGTTATGCGCAAAAATTGACGCAACAGCGTCAAATCAATCGGATTCTGATGCAGAACCATCAGATTTTAGCCCAATATCTACTGATCGATAAAAAAAGAAAGGTTCAAGAGCTCGACCTCCGGGTGAAGGGTTATAATTTCGATTTCCATACCCACCAAAAACAAGCAAAAAATGGGCAGATCTACATTTTCTGTTATGATTTTGGCTACCTTCGATTGGCCTCTAATCAGTTGTTATTGGTCCAAGGATCTTGTTAACGATGACACAAACCCAACGACATACCTACACCGGCGCTCATGCGCGCAAAAGTTTATATGAACTCACCACGAGTCCTGATCACCAAGAATTAGTAGTCTTTGTACACGGCTTTATGGGCTTCATGGATTGGGGGGCTTGGCATTTGGTTCGCGACTTTTTTACGAATGCTGGTTTTGATTTCTGCCGCTTCAATCTTTCTCACAACGGTGGCACACCTACTGAACCAATTGATTTTCCAGATGCCGAAGCTTTTGGTCAGAATACCTATTCAAAAGAACTTTTTGATATCTCGGCCCTATTGAAGCACCTGCAGGCCACATACCGGACCTACCAACAAATCCATTTGATTGGGCATTCCAGAGGTGGCGGAATGTCGATTTTAGCTGCTCAACAATGGCAACAAGTAAGCCCACTCGGGCAGGTATGTACTTGGGCTGCTATCTGCGACATAGCAAGGCGTTTTCCGAATGGACAAGAACTCGCGCAATGGCAAGAAACAGGCCTTCGATTTGTAAAAAATGGCAGAACCCACCAAGACCTTCCTCAAGCATTTGAACTTTATGCCGATTTTGAAAGAAATAAAATGAAGCTAGATATCAAAGCTGCAGCCAAAGAAATTGGCAAACGCCTTCATGTTTTCCACGGAGATCAGGATACATCTGTGCCTATTGCAGAGGCTTTTGAATTAGAGGAGGTGTCAGGTGCAGAGGTCAGTGCAATAATAGGGGCTGATCATGTTTTTGGAGCTGTGCATCCTTGGGATAAACAACAAATGCCTGCGCAATTGCGAGAGTTGTGCGAGAAGACCTTAGAAAAATTGTAAAACAAAAAAGCCAGTACAAATACTGGCTTTTTGTTTGGGGAGGAAGACGGGTCTCGAACCCGCGACCTTCGGAACCACAATCCGACGCTCTAACCAACTGAGCTACAAC
>JBIIZI010000026.1:0-16572 GCA_044346375.1 Crocinitomicaceae bacterium
CCGTTCGCGAAAGCTTACAAGATTTCACCAATGTCGAGCACCGCATGGAATTTGTGGCTAAAGTCAACGGGATTGAATTCATCAATGACTCCAAAGCGACAAATATCAATGCAGCTTGGTTTGCACTTGAATCTATGGACAAACCAACAGTTTGGATCGTTGGTGGTGTAGACAAAGGCAATGACTACAGTGAATTGGAGGAGCTCGTTTCTCAAAAAGTGAAATCTATTGTATGCCTTGGAGTAGACAATCAAAAAATCATAGAAGCATTTACTGGTAAAGTAGAAGTGATTGTGGAGGCCAAAACAGCGCACGAAGCAGTTGCTTTTGCCTACCAATTGGCGAGAAGAGAGGAAACTGTGCTTTTGTCTCCGGCTTGTGCAAGTTTTGATTTATTCGCAAACTACGAAGACAGAGGTCAGCAATTTAAACAAGCAGTTCGCATGTTATAATTCGGTGAAATGAGAACTTACCTTTCTTATCTCAAAGGCGACCCCGTCATTTGGATCATTACCTTGTTAATGATGGCATTTTCGTTGGTTACTGTGTATAGTTTCGTGCCTATCTTGATCAAGATTGAGGGTGGTTCTCCATTTTTTTATTTATTCAAACATCTTATTTATGTCGTACTTGGTTTTGGTGCAATGTACGGCATCCATCGGGTGCCAGCAAAGTACATCAGTCAAACCGCTAAGTTTGCTTATTATTTAGGTTTAGCCCTCTTGCTGTTCACCTGGTTTTTTGGTGCAGAAGTCAATGGAGCTGGTCGTTGGATTCGCATTCCATTTATCAATTTAACCTTTCAGTCTTCCGACTTTGCCAAGTTAGCACTCATTATTTATGTGAGTAAATTATTGGTGAAGAAGCAACAAAAACTGGATAGCTGGCGCGACGGGATTGTGCCTTTGTTGTTGCCAATAGGCGCAACTTGTGTACTTATTCTAAAGGATAATTTCTCGACCTCAGCTATGTTATTTATGTTGAGCATGATCATGTTGTATATTGGTCGCGTTCCCATTTTAAAATTACTTACGCTTGCAGGAGCTGGCATAGTTGTAGTGTTGCTTATTGTCGGTGCGCATTTGGCTTTGCCAGAGGCTGAAATTTTACCGCGTTACGATACTTGGATGAATCGTATTAATAACCGTGTAGACACCGCCGAACAAACTGTGGAAAGCCTGCAAGCCAATCAGCAGGCCAACAATGCAAAGTTGGCTATTTCCGTCGGATCCATATTTGGTCAAGGGGTGGGCGATGGCAAACTCAAAGAGTTTCTTCCTGAGGCCTATGCCGATTTTTATTACGCAACGTTTGTCGAAGAATTTGGTTTTGCAGCGGCTTTCTTCTTGGTGCTTATGTACATGATTTTACTATTTCGTATGATCCGCTTTGCACTCAAGACTACCGATTTATTTCAAAGTTATGTGGCACTTGGTATTGGCATTCATTTGCTGACCCAAGCGAGTATCAATATGTTGGTCTGTACAGGTGTTTTTCCTGTAACAGGTCAAAACATGCCTTTTTTGGCAATGGGAGGTTCTGCGTTGGTCATGGCTTGTGTCTCCATTGGTGTGGTGCAGTCGTTTGCCAAAGAACTTCCAAAGAATGAGCAAGAGAATCAATTTGCAAGCCCTCAAGAAAATGAAATTGACTAAAGTAATCATCTCTGGTGGTGGCACAGGAGGCCATATTTTTCCGGCTTTGGCGATTGCCGATGAAATCAAACGCAGTAATAGCGCTGCAGATATTTTGTTTATTGGCGCCGAAGGAAAAATGGAAATGGAAAAAGTTCCACAAGCTGGTTATCCGATTGTAGGACTTCCCATCATGGGTTTGCAGCGCAAACTGACCCCGAAAAACCTGTTATTGCCCTTTAAAATTATCCAGAGTTTGGTCAAGGCATTTTTTGTCATCCGTCGCTTCAAACCAGAATTAGTAATTGGCGTTGGGGGGTATGCAAGTGGCCCAACCCTTCAAATGGCCCAATTACTGAAAGTACCAACATTATTACAAGAGCAAAATTCCTTTCCAGGGAAAACCAATCAAATATTAGCCCGCAAAGCAAAGGCAATTTGTGTGGCATACCCAAACATGGAAAAATTCTTTGACCCGAAGAAAATCAAACTTACGGGTAATCCTGTGCGGGCTTATTTGCTGCAAGACCTCTCGGTGCTCAAAACTGAAGCTGCCCAGCATTTTGGCCTCGATCCAAATAAAGCCACCCTATTTGTCATGGGTGGAAGTTTGGGTGCTAAAACATTGAATAAGGCACTCCGTGCAGCGCTGCCTACTTTTGAAGAAGGTACTGTTCAGGTATTATGGCAATGTGGGAAGTCTTACGAGCAAGAATTAGCTCAATTCGAAAGTAGTTTACCTGCAAACGTGAAGGTCTTTCCATTTATCCAAAGAATGGACCTCGCATATGCGCTTTCTACAGTAATTATTTCTCGTGCAGGAGCACTTTCTGTAAGTGAGTTAGCACTGGTAGCAAAACCCACTATTTTAGTTCCATCGCCAAATGTAGCAGAAGACCACCAAACAAAAAATGCCCGCGCACTCGTTGACCGTTCAGCGGCTATATTAGTAACTGACGCCCAGGCTTCTGAAAAATTAGTGGCTACTGCCCTTGATTTAATTTCAGATGTTGTAAAACAACAGGAGCTTTCCACGGCATTAACTTCATTTGCACTTCCCAACGCCACAAACGCAATAATTGAAGTATGTATTAATAGCGCTAAGTTATGAAGTCAATACAGCAATTTGAGCAGGTATATTTTGTTGGCATTGGTGGCATAGGCATGAGTGCCTTGGCGCGGTTTTTTAAATTCAGCGGCAAAGAGGTAGCAGGTTACGATAAAATAGAAACTCCGCTTACTCAACAATTGAGTCAAGAAGGCATTGCGATTCATTACGAAGATCTGCATGCCGATATTCCCATGGCATTTCGAAATCCTGAAACAACTTTAGTGGTATACACTCCAGCAATTAAGTCGTTGGGAGAGTTGTCGTTTTTTCAGGCCAACCAATTTCAAATTTTAAAAAGGGCAGAAGTACTGGGTGTGCTAACCAAAACTTTTCAAGGACTTTGTGTAGCGGGCACCCATGGTAAAACAACAACAAGTTCGCTACTGGCGCATCTTTTAACAGAGTTGGGTGTGGGTTGCACTGCATTTTTGGGAGGAATTGCGAGCAATTTTGATTCAAATTTGGTCCTGCACCCCCAAAGCCCTTATGCCGTTATTGAAGCCGATGAATTTGACCGAAGTTTTTTACAACTTTCTCCTTTTGCTGCAATTATTACTGCTGCGGACCCTGATCACCTCGATATTTACGGAAGTGCAGACTCTTTTGTAGAAGGTTTCAGACAATTTTCTTTGCGCATCGATCCAAAAGGCTTTTGTATTCAAAAAGAAGGGCTGGCCCTTGCGAGCTTAGCCAAAGTAAGCACTTATGCAATTGATTCTTCAACAGCAACTTATAGCCTTGCGAATTTGAGGTATGAGCATGGTTTTCAGGTGGCCGATTTGCGCATTGGTCAAGAGATATTTCCAAATTTAGAATTGGGTTTGCCGGGCATACACAATGCAGAAAACGCTTTGGGCTGTATTGCCTTGCTACATCTTTTAGGTTTCGAAGTCGCAGACTTGCGCTCAGCACTGAAAAGCTTCAAGGGTGTCAAGCGCCGTTTTGAGTACCAACTGCGTTCCGAAGAATTGGTGTATATAGACGATTACGCGCATCATCCGACTGAAATCAATGCCCTGATTTCTTCGGTTCGGGCCATGTATCCAGGCTGGCCAATTATCGGGGTTTTTCAGCCGCATTTGTATTCGCGCACCAAAGATTTTGCCCAAGAATTTGCCACTTCATTGTCGGCCCTTGATCAGCTCTATTTATTGCCTATATATCCAGCTCGAGAGCTGCCAATTCATGGCGTGACCAGCGAGTGGCTCAGGGACATCACCCCTCTAGAAGCAAAGGCTGTTATGCAGCCACACGAAGTATTGATGGCCTTGAAAACCATAAAAAAAGGAGTCGTACTAACCATTGGCGCAGGCGATATAGACCGTTTGGTAGCTCCACTAACTGAATTACTCAAAATGCAAATCACTCAACCATGAAAATTTGGCTTTTAAGAATTTTTTGGCTGTTCTTGTTCATCGGAGTTGTGGTGGTTTTTTATTTTGCAGGTCAAGCAGAGCAGCATAAAGTTTTGCGTACACCACTCATTTCTATTCATGCTGAAGACGAGAATACCTTTTTGACAGATGAGGAGTTGAAGGACAGATTGCAATTGCGCAAACTCTTTAGAAAAAAAATGTTGGCAAACGAGCTCAATGTGCACTCTATTGAGCGCGCTATTTCCGCTATGGCTGAGGTCAAGGAAGTCAATGTTTACAAGCACTTGGGCGATAAATGGGAAATCAAATTAGCGCTCAGAAAACCAATTGCCCGCATCTTCAATACAAGCGGCCAAAGCTATTACCTTGATCAAGACGGTTTTATGATGTACAGATCGACCTTGCATACTGCTCGAGTTTTGGTTTTTTCTGGCGCAATTAAAGACGTCTACAACCCTCATCTGAACTGCGATTTTATTAACAATCCAAATTTGAAAAGTTCTCAAAAAATTGGTCAAATCTACCGCATTTCAAATTATGTTTGTAATGATCCATTAATGCACAAATTAATTGGTCAAGTTTACCTTCAATCCAACGGCGATTTCATCCTTATTCCGTTGGTCGGAGAACAACAAATTGTCTTTGGTCCTGCGCGCAGCACCAAAGAAGTTTCGGACAAATTTGAACGTCTGAACCATTTTTACAAAGAAGCCCTGCCACATGAAGGCTGGAATAAATACAAAGAAATAAGTGTCAAATATGAAGGACAAATCGTTTGCAGAAAAAAATAACAACACCGAAGTGAAACGCACACGCGTAGTTGTTGGTTTGGACATTGGCACTACCAAAATTGCTTGTTTTGTTGGTCGTAAAAACGAACACAACAAAATTGAGATCATCGCCATGGGCAAAAGCGAGTCTTTGGGCGTGATGCGCGGTGTGGTTTCCAATATCGAACGCACTGTTCAATCTATCAATGCAGCAGTTGAAGCAACGCAAAACGCTGTTGAAGGCAATCTCAAAATCAAAAATGTGCACGTTGGCATCGCTGGCCAACATATCAAGAGCATGCAGCACCGCGGTATTTACACCCGCAGAACCACCAACGGCGAAATCTCCCAAGTTGACATCGATGCTTTTGTCGACGACATGTACCAAATGGTCATGAATCCTGGAGAAGAAATCATTACAGTTATTCCGCAAGAATACATCGTCGATGGCGAACCAGAAATCAAAGATCCTATTGGCATGGGTGGTGTTCGTTTAGAAGCTAATTTCCACATCATCAGTGGGCAAGTCACAAACGTACAGAACATCACGCGCTGCGTTGATCGTTCAGGCCTTAGTGTCAAAGACATCATTCTAGAACCAATTGCTTCAGCTGAAGCTGTGCTTTCCGACGAAGAGAAGGAAGCCGGAGTAGTGCTTGTCGATATCGGTGGCGGCACAACCGACGTCGCTATTTTCCACGACAGCCTCATTCGCCATACTGCAGTCATTCCTTTCGGCGGCAACGTCATCACACAAGACATCAAAGAAGGTTGCCGCATTATGCAGCGTCAGGCCGAAATGTTGAAAGTGAAGTTCGGTAGCGCCTTGGCTTCTGAAAGCAAGGAAAACGAAGTGGTTTGTATTCCAGGTTTGCGCGGACGCGATCCAAAGGAAATTACTTTGCGCAATTTAGCAAGTATCATTCAAGCCAGAATGGAAGAAATCATTGAACTCGTTAACCTCGAAATCAAAAACTCTGGCTACGAGAAAAAGCTCATCGGTGGTATTGTCGTTACTGGTGGTGGTTCACAACTCAAGCACCTCACCCAACTCATCGAATACCTCACTGGTATGGATGCCCGAATTGGTTACCCAACAGAACACCTCGCAAATTCCAACGACATCGAGGCTTTAGCAAGCCCAATGTTTGCAACTGGAATCGGACTTGTACTCAAAGGTTTTGAAAGCTTAGAGGCTGTTCAGCCTTGGGAGCAAGCAGCCGTGGTGCAACAAGACGAAGTAACACGTGAGCAACAGGTTACGGAAAAACAAGAAAAAATCAAAACGCATTCGAACGCAGAGCGTCGTGGAGAGTTTTTCGACCGCATTTTAGGTCCGGTTAAAAAATTCTTTGACGATTCTGAAGACTAAAATATTTTGACAAACTAGGTTATACACAGCAGCATTATGGAATTTGATCTACCTAAACACGAAACACCCCAAGCCGCTTCTATCATTAAAGTGATCGGAGTTGGCGGAGGCGGTTCAAATGCCGTGAACCACATGTACTTGCAAGGAATTGCAGGTGTGGACTTCATCGTATGCAATACCGACTGCCAAGCATTAGAGCTTTCACCAGTTCCGCACAAAATTCAATTAGGACCAACCCTTACCGAAGGGCGCGGCGCGGGCATGATTCCAGATGTAGGCATGAATGCCGCTATGGAGAATATCCAAGAAATCCGCGAGCTCCTTTCCAAAGACACCAAAATGGTGTTTGTAACGGCTGGTATGGGTGGTGGAACCGGTACGGGTGCCGCACCTGTCATTGCACAAGTTGCCAAAGACCTCGGTATCCTAACCGTTGGTATTGTCACTGTTCCTTTCAATTTTGAAGGCCGCAAAAGACGCCAACAAGCAGAAGAAGGTTTGGAGCGCATGCGTCAAAACGTAGATACACTTCTTATTATCAACAATGAGCGTTTGCGCGAATTCGGCAAAAATATGTCTTTATCAGAGGCGTTTTCTCATGCCGATGACGTTCTTACGGTTGCTGCAAAAGGTATTGCCGAAGTGATCTCTGTAACTGGCGCGATCAACGTCGATTTCAATGACGTCAATACCGTGATGCGCAATTCTGGTCATGCCATTATGGGTAGCGCTATTGCTGCAGGCGATGACCGCGCAGTTGTTGCGGTTAAAAACGCACTTACTTCCCCATTGCTCTACGACAACGACATCAATGGTGCACGCTACGTTTTGCTCAACATTACCTACGGTGACCGCGAAGTCATGATGGACGAAATCACTGACATAACAGATTACATTCAAGAAGCTGCAGGTTCTACAGCCGACGTCATTTGGGGTCATGGTCACGATGCTTCTTTAGGCGATCAACTCAGCCTCACGATCATCGCTACAGGTTTTACAGCTTCTCCACTTACTGGTTTTGAAAAAAGCCCAGAGCGAACTGTTGTTGTTCTCGAAGAAGAAAAGAAGCAAGAAATCACGGCTCCCTTGACCTCACCATTTGAAACAATTGCAGCAGCGCCAATAGAAACTAGCACGCCAGAGCCCTTCATGAAACAAGTCGAAGCTCCTCTCGTGAATCCATTTCAAGTGCAAGAGCAACCAATAGACGCCGTTGCGGCCAGCGCCAAAACAACCTTCAATCTCTACGACGAGCAAGAAGAAGTTGCCTCAAACAACCAAGCTTCCATGAGTTGGGAGGTTTTTGACGTACAACCAGAGCCTGCCCAACCTGCGCCTGTTCAACCCATTGAATTGAACGCCCCTGTACAAGCAACGCCAGTACAGCAACATGTTGTAAAGCACGTTCTTGAAGACGACAGCATTCAACGCGTAGAAATGGAGCAAACAAAGCGCATTTTGAGCCCTGAAGAACAACAACGCAAAGTGCAAGAGCGTGTTTCTCGCATTCAAGAGTTTACCTCCAAACTCCAAAAACCAGATGGTCTATTGGAATTTGAAAACGAACCTGCATTTGTGCGCAGAAACATTCATTTGCAACAACAAGCACCAAGCACACAAGAGAACATCTCTCGTTTTGGCGTGAGCACCGATGCAAACGGCCAACCAACGCTGCGCAATGGAAATAATTTTTTGCACGATAACGTCGATTAATGATGACATTCACTGAACGCATCAACCTCGATATCAAAAATGCAATGCTTGCCAAAGAAAAGGAGAAGCTTGCTGCTTTGCGCGATATCAAATCTAAATTATTGCTAGAAGCAACCTCTGGTGCAGACGCCGATGTATCGGAAGAAACCGCTATTAAAATCTGCATGAAGCTGCATAAACAGCGCATGGAGACCTATGCCCTTTACAACCAACAAGAGCGTCCAGACCTCGCTGCAGAAGAACTATATCAAGCACAAGTTATTGAGGCATATTTGCCAAAAATGCTGACCGAAGATGAAATCCGCGCTGAAGTTCAAGCTGCAATTGCCCAAACTGGCGCTAGTGGCCCCCAAGACATGGGTAAAGTAATGGGCATGTTATCGGCAAAATTAGCTGGGAAAGCTGATGGCAAAGTTATAGCTGCTCTTGTCAAAGAGACCCTCGCCAACTAATGAAAGCCGCATTCGCACAACTGATACGCACTTTAAATGCGAGGGGTTGGTCGCCGGCCACCTCCACCAACTATTCATTCATAGATGAGCACCAACAATGTTGGGTTTCTCGCTCTGGTGTGCATAAATCCGATTTTACGGAACAAGACTTCATGGCCATCGATGCAGAGGGCATTGGAACAGGCATGTATCATGGCACAAAGCCTTCGGACGAAACCCAAATTCACATTTGGATTTACAAAAACTTTCCAGAAGCGAAGGTTGTATTGCACAGTCATGGTAAATATCCTGTACTGATCTCCCAATTCAACGAAGATTTCTTTCCAGTGCAAGGCTACGAAATCCAAAAAGGATTCAAAGGTTGTCTAAGCCATCTCGAAAGCTTAGAAATACCTATCGTCGATAACCAACAAGACATGACTTTACTGTGTCAGCAATTAGACGAGCGCGTTACCGCAATTCAGCAGCATTGCTTTATTATCGCAGGTCATGGCACCTACGCTTGGGGGGCAACACTTTTTGAAGCGCAACGGCACCTCGAGACCCTCGATTACCTTTGTGAATGTGAATTTTTATTATAGCAAATGGCCATTCTATCTATTCCCGATGAAGCTGTTCAAATCCAGGACCCGCTTCAAATTAAGAACTATCTAGCCCAATACGGCGTATTTTTTGATCAATGGAACTGTGGTGTTCAATTCAACGACGACGCTAGTCAAGAAGAAATTCTAGCTGCCTACGCCAAAGACCTCAAGCCATTCATGGAAAATGGTGGATACCAAAGTGCAGATGTCATTTCTATTCATGCACTCACCCCCAATTACGACCAAATTCGAGCAAAATTTCTTGCCGAACACACCCACGATGAAGACGAAATTCGATTTTTTGTCGACGGACAGGGCTTGTTTTGGTTTCATCTTCAAGATGCTCCAATTTTCAATGTGCTGTGTCAGCGAGGTGACCTCATCAGTGTGCCTACCGGAACCAAGCATTGGTTCGATGCTGGCGTCACGGCACCTTTTGTGAAGGCCATTCGCATTTTCACCGACATGGCAGGCTGGACTCCCCACTATACCCAATCGGGTGTAGAAACCAAATATCAAAATTTTAAAGCCCCAACTGTTGGATAAGCGCATCAAATATATTTTAACGGATATCGAAGGAACCACTAGCTCTGTACACTTTGTATACGAAGTATTGTTTCCTTATTTCAGAACACACCTCAACGACCTCACCAAACATGCACAAATCAATGAGGTCAAACAAGCTTTTGCTGAAATCATAGAAATAGCTGCCCAAGAAGAAGGACGCCACCTCACAACTACAGAAGAGGTACTTGCTTGTCTGCACAAATGGAGTGAGGAAGACAGAAAACTAACACCTTTGAAAGCCTTGCAAGGTGTCATTTGGAAGAATGCTTATGAAACAGGTGCTATAACAGGACACGTCTATGATGATGTACCAACTGCACTCAATCAATGGCGCGCTATGGGCTTAAAGATAGGCGTATTCTCATCCGGCTCTATTGCAGCACAAAAGTTACTTTTTCATTTCAGCGATTTCGGTGATTTATCTGGTCATTTTTCCAATCATTTTGACACCACCACTGGTGGTAAAAAGGAGCTAGCGACCTATCAGAAAATAACTCAGTTTTTAGGTTTTGATGCAGACGAGATTTTATTTTTGTCAGATATTTCAGCTGAACTCGAGGCTGCTGCTGCTGCAGGAATGCAAACAATCCAGTTGCTCAGGCCGGGTACAGTGGCAAGCTGGCCACATACCGCTACCAACTTTTTAGATATTTAATCCATTTATTCTAAACTAAAAAAGCCACTCTTTCGGAGTGGCTTTTTTTATGAATGCTTATTGGGTTTAGTTGTTGGTAGGGGCACCTGCATTGTTTACTGGCATGCCGCTTTCTGGAGCTGGACCAACTTCACCTTTGATGCGGATTACTTTATTTGGCTCATTGAGCGCATTTGAAGTAATGGTAACGCTTTTGTTGATTGGGCCCGGACGATTTGTGTCGTATTTTACACGGATAGTTCCTTTTGCTCCTGGAGCAATTGGTTCTTTCGGCCACTCAGGAACTGTACAACCACAAGATCCTTTGGCGTTAGAAATGATCAACGGCTCGTCGCCTGTGTTTTTGAACTCAAAAGAACAATACGGCTCACCACCATATTTGATGTTACCGTAGTCATGTACTTCTTTGTTAAATTCAATTTTAGCACCTTTTTCAATTTGTGCATTGACGCTGTTGAGGCCAAGTACAGCCATGAAAACAACACCAAAAGAAAGCAATAATTTTTTCATATGTATCAGTTTAACTTTCCGAAAGATAAGGAGCTTATTTTCGAGTTGAAGGTATTTAACACTTCATTAACATCTAATCTCGCTTGAGCCAGCCGCGCTTCATAAAGAAAAGTAGCAAGGTAAAACTCAGTACGAACATGAATCCAATAACGGCATAATAACCATACCTGTAGCCTAATTCTGGCATATGTTCGAAATTCATGCCGTATACGCCAACGATAAAAGTGAGCGGAATAAAAATACTACTGACCACTGTCAATACTTTCATGATGTGGTTCATGCGTTGCCCTTGAACAGCATAATATAAATTGGCTAGACCGTCTAGAATTTGTTTGTGCGCTTCAATGTCTTCAATGAGACTCACGCAGCTATTGCGAAGATTTTTGTAGTAGTGTTTATTGCTGCTTTCAATAAGAGCGTTATCCATTGATTCTAGCACTGAAAGGAGATCTTTAATTGGCTGTACTATTTTTCTCAAGTTAATGAGCTGTCTTTTTTGGAGTTCGATTTCACGCAATAAGTCAGACTGCATTTGTGAATGGATGCGTTTGTCTATGCGGTCTATCTCATCAGAGACTTCAGTTGTGTATTGAAAAAGTTCGTCTAGCAAAGTATCGAGCAAACGAAATAATAAGAAGTCTGCTTTTTGATTGCGAATTTTTCCTTTTGATTTTTCAATGCGCTCGCGTACCTCGCCAAAATGTAGTCCTTCATTCGTTTGAAACGAAAGTAAGTAATGAGCGCCTAGGACAAAAGTAATTTGATCTGTTAGCTCGGAATCTTGGCTATTGTTGCGAAGCGTATGTAATTGGAAAAACAAATAGGTGGGGTATTCTTCTACTTTAGCACGTCGGAGGGGTAAGAAAATACTTTCTGTGCTTAGTTTATCGAGGCCAATTTTCTGGCATAGCTTTTCAATGCTAGTGCGGTCGTCGAGGTTGTGAAAATTGAGCCAATAGACGTTGTCAGCATCAATTAAATCGGGATCGAATTCGTTAGCAAAATCAGTAGCCTCAGCTGTTTTGACTGAAAAGAAATCTTGGCCATATTGATAAGCTTGTGCCTTATGTATGAGTTTCATTGGATTGCTTTGGCGTGAGTCCGCAACCTTTACAATTGGTTTGCTGTGCAAAAAACAGTTGGTAATAGTGACGCAATAAGTAAATGACTGCGCTTAGGACTATGGTTATGACCAACAATTGTTGCATGTACGAAAGATAAAGAAATTATGCTTAAATCAGTAGTTGATACACTATAAATGCACTTAAATAGGCAACAAAGCCCATGAAAACGAGTTGGACTAAAGGCCATTTCCAAGAATTGGTTTCGCGTTTCACGACGGCTAATGTGGCCATACATTGCATGGCAAAAACGTAAAAAACGAGTAGAGAAGCTCCGGTTGCCAAACTGTAAACAACCTGTCCGCTTTCGTTTTTTTCGTCGCGGAGTTTTTGAACCAACCGCTTGTTGTTGTCGGTGTCGTCGCCAACTGCATAAATTGTGGCAAGCGATCCTACGAAAACCTCGCGAGCAGCAAATGAACTAAGCAAAGCAATGCCAATTTTCCAGTCGTAGCCGAGTGGTGCAATGGCGGGTTCCATCCATTTGCCAAAATGCCCGATATAAGATTGAGACAACAAAAGCGAGTTCTCTTGTTCTTGTTGTTGTAGGGTAGAGGCTTCGATGTAAGCCGTTTGTTGTTGAAGTTCTTTTAATTTTTGATCTCTGGAGCTCGGGCCAAATGTTGCCAATGCCCAAAGTAAGATGGAAATAGCAACAATGATTTTACCGGCATCAAAAATAAAGATCTTGACTTTTTCGTAAACAGCTATGCCTACATTATAAAGCCTAGGTGCTTTGTATTCGGGCAATTCCATTAAATGAAAACCTGGTTTGCCGCTTCTAACAAGAAGCCTAAGGATGAATGCGGTGCCTAGCGCAAAAAGAATTCCGAGTGCATACAAGCCAAAGAGCACGAGTCCTTGAAGGTTGATGACACCGCCGATATAGGTTTTGGGAATCACCAAACTAATGAGCAAAGTATAAACAGGGATTCTTGCAGAGCAACTCATAAATGGCGCCACCAAAATAGTGATGAGGCGCTCCTTCCAGTCTGAGATGGTTCTAGCAGACATAATGCCAGGAATGGCGCAAGCTACGCTAGAAAGCAAGGGTACGACACTCTTGCCATTGAGGCCAAAAGGTCGCATGATGCGGTCCATGATGAATACAACTCTAGACAAATAACCACTTTCTTCTAGGAGTGCTATGAAGAAAAATAAGATGGCGATTTGGGGCACAAAAACGAATACGCCACCAATGCCTGGAATGAGACCTTGAGAGATGAGTTTGCTGAGTAGGCCTTCGGGAAGGCTGTGAGCAACCCAAGCACTAAGCCGCACAAACTGAGCATCGATGAAATCCATGGGGATACTCGCAAAACTGAAAATGAATTGAAAGATGACCAATAAGACAGCGGTAAATATAAGGTAGCCATAAATGCGGTGTGTCAAAATGCGGTCTAAGCGCATTGAAGCATTCATCCCAACAGTTGGTGCGCTTTGAACCAGACCCAAATTGCGCAGTTTATCGAGCCGAGTGTTGGTGTTTTCAGTTTGAGTGCTGTCGGTTTGTAGCGCAGTGAGGTCGAGGTCATGAAAGGCAGTTCTCTCTTGGCTAGGAAGTGCATCAAGCGCCTGCAGAATGCGGTCTTTGCCGATTGCAACCCTTGCGTTTGCGGTAACGATTGCGGCTGCAGGAAACTGTTTTTGAAGCACTTCAATGTTGATGCGCAAGCCTTTGCGTTGTGCGCGATCCCACATATTGAGTACTAAAAGTATAGGAAACCCTAAGTCGTATAGTTGGCTAAAAAACAATAGGTTTCGCTCTAAATTAGCAGCGTCAGCTACGTAAATAACGGCATCTGGAAAGTCAGGGTGTTGTTGGTTGGTCAGGACGTCTTGTACAACTTGTTCGTCCAGTGAGCGTGCAAATATGCTGTAGGCGCCAGGAAAGTCAAGGAGTTGTTGGGTGTGGTTGGGCGTCTTAATGCTACCTTGCTTTTTATCGACAGTTACACCGGGGAAATTTCCTACTTGTTGGCGCAAACCAGTAAGCATATTGAAAACTGTGCTTTTGCCAGTATTGGGATTGCCGAGTAGTGCGATTTTCATGACTTACAAAGCTACACAAATTTGCTTTAAGCCATTTGAACTTCTACTTGCTTGGCCTCTTCTTTGCGCATTGAGATGATATTACCATTGATTTCGTAGGCGATAGGGTCTCCGAAAGGTGCTTTGAAGATAGCTTTGATTTTTTGCCCTTTGGTGAGGCCCATTTCAGAAAGTTTTGGGGCAATTGCCGAACTTGCGATGGCAGAGATTTCTACGAGCTGATGCAATGAAATGGAATCGAGTGTCTGGGACATATGCAAATGTATGACTGATTCTCGAATTTTTACATACCACTTTTGTGGTATTTTGAATCAATCTAAATAAGTTATCCTTATTTTGGTTGTAAAATCAAACGGGCAGTTGTTCGTGTTTGCTGAGTTACCAAACTGGTTTTATTGCTGCACATTTCAGTAAGTATGGCTTCGTTGTAATGACGAATAGTAACGAGTTCAAGGTTTTCATTGTAGCGGATGTGGTAAGTTTCGCCGAGTAGTTTTTGTAATTGGGCAACATCTACTTTTTTATGATCGAGCAGTACCGAAAAGTTGAGCGCTGAATTTTGCATGACATTGATATGTGCCTGCATTTTTGCGAGCGCTGCAAAAATTTCAGAAAGTTGTTTTTCGGCAATAAATGAAAAATCCTTGGTGCTGAAGGTGACGAGCACTTGGTTGAATTTGACAATATAAGACGGAATTTGGGCATCGCGCTCCGCATTTGCTGAAATGGTAGTTCCGGGAGCTTCAGGATCAACAAACGAACGCACATACAACGGTATATTTTTTTGTTGCAGGGGTTGTACGGTTTTGGGATGGATCACACTTGCGCCGTAGTAAGACAACTCAATGGCTTCTTTGAATGATATTTGGGAGAGCAATTGCGTTTTTTCAAAATATTTAGGATCTGCATTGAGCATGCCCGGTACATCTTTCCAGATGGTAACACTTTCTGCAGCGCAGCAATAGGCTAGGATGCCTGCGCTGTAATCTGAACCCTCTCGCCCTAAAGTAGTGGTGAATCCTTCGGAAGTATGCCCGATGAATCCTTGCGTAATGGCAATTGCTGTGTTTTGCAATAACGGCAATACTTTTTGTGCGCACAATTCTTTGGTTTTAGACCAGTCTACCTGTGCTTCTTGATATTGGTTGTCGGTGCGAATGATTGATTTGGCATCTAGCCATGCGGCGCTGTAACCTTGGTCTTTGAGGAACGCCGCCAACATTTTACTTGAAATGAGTTCGCCAAACGCAATAATTTGATCGTATTGAAACGAACGATTGTCGGCTAAGGGTTTGAAAAATAATTGTGATAAATGCTCAAAAATATCTTCGAGCTCTTTGTAAATATGGAAATGTTTTTCAGAGAATAATCCAGCAGCAATTTCGTAGTGATACGCTTTGATATCATCCAAAAGCCCTGCGTAAATGCGGTGGTCTTGAGCGTACAAGGCCTCGATAAGTTCTTCGAGTTTGTTGGTGGTTTTACCCATAGCCGAAACAACGACTACTAATTTTTGGTTCGGGAAACGCGCTAGAATAGCGCTCACGTTTTTGACTGCGTTGGCGTCCTTTACAGAGGCACCTCCAAATTTAAAAACCTTCATGTTAGGCAAGTTTTTCAGCTAAAAGTTTCATTTCAATTGCAGGCGAAATTTTTTCATAAATGATATGATAAACCGCGCTCAGGATGGGCATGTCTACCCCAAATTTTTGATTGATTTCGTACAGACTTTTGGTGGCGTAATAGCCTTCAGCTATCATATTCATTTCGAGTTGGGCGGTTTTGACAGAATAACCTTTCCCAATCATAAAGCCAAAGGTTCTATTGCGCGAAAAATTGGAATAAGCGGTAACGAGCAAGTCTCCGAGATACGCGCTGGTTTTGGTGTCGCGGTGTACCGGGTGTATAACATCTATGAAGCGTTCAATTTCTTGAATGGCGTTGGAAACCAAAACAGCTTGAAAATTATCGCCGTAGCCCAAGCCATGGCAAATACCTGCAGCTAAAGCATAGACGTTTTTAAGGACCGCTGAGAATTCGGTACCGAAGAGATCGTCGCTGGTGGTGGTTTTGATGTACCTACAACTTAATGCGCTGGCCATTTGTTGGGCAAAAGTGGTGTTTGAACAAGCCAACGTAAGGTATGAAAGCCTTTCCATAGCGACTTCTTCGGCATGACAAGGCCCTGAAATAATGCCGATGTGGTCGTAAGGAACGCCGAAACTTTTGTGGATAAACCGCGCTGGAATAGCATTGTAGGAAGGAATAATACCTTTTACAGCAGAGAAGACTACCTTGTTGGCAAAATGGGTTTCTGTAATTCCGGCAAATGCTTCTTCAAGAAAGGCAGCTGGTGTTGCAATTACAACCCAATCAACTGCATTTAAAGTGCTTTCTAAATTTGAACTTAGGACCAATTGGTTGGTGTCAAAAGAGACGGACTGCAAGTATTTTGGATTGTGTCCAAACTGCTCAATATGGGCAATGGCTTCTTCGCTGCGCATCCACCAATGGACCTGCGTGTAATTCGTGCAAAGAATTTTGACTAAAGCTGTGGCCCAACTTCCGCCACCGATAACCGCAATTTTTTGTGCTGTTTCCATTTGACAAAGTTAAACAATCCTTAGCAACTACTTTGTTGCTAATTTTACAAGA
>JBIIZI010000165.1:0-4710 GCA_044346375.1 Crocinitomicaceae bacterium
ACCTTGAAACAAGCGCAAGTATTCTTCTAGCACCGACATCGCAAAGATATCGAGGTCATTGGTGGGCTCATCTAGGATCAAGAAATTCGGATTGAGCATGAGTACCCGCAAAAGTTTAAGCCTGCGGCGTTCTCCTCCACTGAGCTTGTGCACAAAATGATAATGCATGTCGCGAGGGAATAAAAAACGCTCCAACAGCTGCGCCGCAGAAAGTTGCCGGCCTTTTTCAAGAGGAATAAACTCAGCAACTTCTCTAACTACATCGATCACTTTCATATTCGGATCAACCTCAATCAGATCCTGAGAATAATAGCCAAAAACAATCGTTTCGCCAATGACAATTTTACCCTTATCTGGCTCAGCCTCACCCGTGAGCATTTTCAGAAAGGTGGTTTTGCCAGTACCGTTGTTACCGACAATACCCAAGCGTTCTTGACGCTGGAAGTTATAAGAGAAATCGTCTAGCATTGTGCGCGAGCCAAATGCTTTACAGACTTTATGAAACTCAACGATTTTGGTGCCCAAGCGCTCCATTTTAATTGGCAGCTCTAATTCGTCTTCGTCTAGGCGCTGACTGGCCACTTTTTTGAGGTCTGAAAAGGCATCGACGCGTGCTTTTTGCTTGGTACCACGCGCTTTTGGCTGGCGTCGGATCCAGTCGAGCTCTTTGCGAAAGGTATTCTTAGCCTTTTCAATGGTCGATTGCAGTTGGTCTTCTCTTTCGGCTTTCTTCTCTAAATAATAAGAGAAGTTTCCTTTGTAGCGGTAAATAGTTTGGTCGGCGAGCTCAAAAATGGTATCGCAAACTACCTCTAAAAAATAGCGGTCGTGGGTTACCATCAATAAGGTAAGTTGAGAGGCTGATAAATATTGCTCTAACCATTCAATCATGTCCAGATCGAGGTGATTGGTAGGTTCATCTAATATCAAGAATTCTGCTTCTGAAAGCAGCACTTTAGCCAAAGCCACTCGCTTCTTCTGCCCTCCAGAAAGTTGACCTACTTTTTGGGTGATGCCACTGAGCTTTAATACTGACAAAATTTGCTGCACCTTTACTTCTAAATCCCAAGCTTGGTGCTCGGTGAGTGCTTGATAGAGGTCGCCGAGTTTGGCTTCGTCGTTGGCCTCTAATGCATCGGTATAGGCTTTGATAAGTTTGATCTCGGGTAAGTCGTGGTCAAGAACGGCGTCTAGTACGCTGAGTTCGGGGTTGAGGTCTTCGGTTTGCTCCATAAAAGCAATGCGGAGTTCTTTTCGGAACGTCACAATGCCGCTGTCAGCAGGTTCGAGCCCTAGCATGCAACGGAGCATCGTAGATTTACCGGAACCATTTTTTGCTACTATTGCAGCTTTTTGACCTTGCTCTATACCAAAAGTGAGGTCTGAAAATAGGAGGCGCTCACCATAGGATTTGGTGAGTTGTTCAACAGAAAGAAAATTCATAATTAACGTAGGCGGTCCAGGGATTCGAGAATTTCTTTGTCTTTTTTGACGCCTTTAAAAGCAAAGTATGAAAATGGAAGGCCAACCACACAAATATAATAGCCAATTCCGAGCTGAATGGAAACCGCAGCCGGAACAAAAAAACCAATGCTCCCGAGCACTAAAATACTCAGCAAGCCAATTAAATAGATGAAAAATACCAAGCGAGCTAACCTAAATTGCTTTTTGAGATTCTTGTAATTCATCATGGCAAAATATGTAAATAGTACAAACGCAATGACAAAGTAAAATAGTATAGAGCCTTGGATATTTTCAGCCTTCCCTAATGGCGCATTGGCAGCGGATTTATAATGTTGAATGCCGTATACGGAGTAAGAAAGGTAATTTTTCGCGGTAGGGAAACCAAAAATTTCTACTCCTGATAGCAAAGAAGATAAAAGGAGCATCACAATGATAAAATAGACGGTTTGAATACGTTGGATCATAAAAATAAAGTATTGCGTTGTTGTCTTAAATAAAAATCAAGCAGGACGATTTGCGCCATTGCTGTTACTATAGGAACTGCTCTAGGCACCACGCAGGCGTCATGACGACCTTCAATAGCGTGTTGTTTTAGCTCGCCATTTTGTTGTAAAGTTGCTTGTGGTATTTTGATACTGGCTACAGGTTTAAAAGCAACCCTAAAGCTGATAGGCATACCGTTGGAAATACCGCCTTGGATGCCCCCTGAATAATTCGTTTGGGTGCTTCCATCGGGATTGAATTGATCGTTGTGTGCGGAGCCCTTCATGGAAACCGCTGCAAAACCGCTGCCAATTTCAAAGCCTTTGACTGCATTGATAGATAGCATTGCTTTGCCGAGTTCTGCATGAAGTTTGTCAAAGACGGGCTCGCCCCAGCCTGTTGGCACGCCCTTCAGGATGCAACGGATTGCACCACCAGAGGTATCTCCTTCTTTTTGGAGTGCTGCGATATAAGCATGCATTTGTTCCGACAACGCTGGATCAGGACAACGCAGTGGCGATGCTTCAATTTGTGGTTTGTCGTACCAAATAGCATTATGCAGCTGAACAGCACCAATTTGATCTACATAACAGGAGCTCTGAATGCCCAAGCGTTCCAAAACTTGTGCGGCCAAGGCACCTGCCACAACCCTGCATGCAGTTTCGCGTGCACTGCTTCGGCCTCCGCCTCTGTGGTCGCGGATGCCATATTTTTGTTGGTACGTGTAGTCGGCATGTGAAGGCCTGAAAACCGTTTTGAGTGCTTGGTAGTCTTTGGATTGTGGGTCAAGGTTTTGGATCTGAAAAGCAATGGGGCTACCAGTGCTTTTGCCTTCAAAAATACCAGAAAGGAATTGCACCTGATCGTCTTCTTGCCGTGGTGTAACCAATTGGTTTTGGCCAGGCCTGCGCTCGTTGAGTGCATTTTGAATAGCTGTTAAATCAATAGGAAAGTTAGACGGAAAGCCCTCTATAATGCCGCCTATTGCCACGCCATGAGACTCGCCAAAAGTGGTGAGTTTAAAAATTTGACCATAGCTCGAACCAGACATGTCACAAAGGTAAGGAATTTGGATGGTTAATCTTTTTATATTTGGAGATGCGAATTCTACTTTTTCTAATTTCAGGCCTTGCTCTTTTATGGTCTTGCGCCCCCGCCCGTTTTGTCGAACCGCTGCAAAAAGGACAACAGGTTATCACTGGACATTTTGGCGGGCCTGTAGCCAAAGTTCCTGGCATTGGCGCCATTCCCATTCCTTTCACTTCCATTGGTTACGGCAGAGGGCTAACCAACCAGACAACAGTGATGGGATCTATCCAAACCACTTCCCTTGCTTTTGGCGTGGGTCAGTTTGAATTAGGCGCCTCCCAAAAATTGTGGAGCACAGACCGCATGGGCTTGTCTGGACAGCTCAACACCAATATCTTAATAGATTTTTACACAGGTGCCAACCGCATTTGGCCACAGCTCGATGCAAATTATTATTTCAAATACGGCCTTAAGTCTAATCGAATTGGTGAACAGCGAAATTATAATTTCATGTACGCCGGCATCTCAAATTGGTTTGATTTCTATCGCGTAGAATCGCAAGGCAGACCAAATGAGCAACTCTGGATACCCAGCCTACAATTTGGGCATCAATGGATCAGGCCTAAATGGAGCTATCAAGCAGAAGTTAAAATACTTGCACCGTTAGAATCGAATGAAAATATCGTGGTTCCTTATCCTAGCCTTTTACAAAACCGCGGTGCACTCGGACTATACTTCGGCATCACCTATAGCCTTTAAACATGAAAAAAATCATAATTATCACCGCAATCCTTAGTCTTTCCCTTGCTTGTCGCAAGCGTTTAGACAGTTTTCTCTTTAATCCAAGTCAGATTGAGAGTTATCAGCTAGACGCGTATCAAGGAGAACTGACCCTAGATTTGAACGGACAATACAACGTACCTGATTCAATGATTCACCAATTGGAATGGGATGTTGAACTAGAAGAGGGAAGCGCTAAAATGAGTGCCATATACGTGGGAGATATCAATAACATTGCCACCGATACGGTTATTTTATATTGTCATGGCAATAAAGATCACATGGACTTCTATTGGCCACGACAAAAACTCTATGCAAATACCGGAGGTTTGGGCCGTTACGGCGTTTTAATGTTCGATTACCCGAGTTTTGGCTTATCGGAAGGAAAGGCCAGCGAAGCAAATATGTACCTTACCACTGCGCGCGCCATTCAATGGCTTAAAGACCAAGGGCTACAAAACGAACGCTTTGTCATTTTTGGGTTTTCTCTAGGCTCTGCAGCCGCTTGCGAGGTAGCAGCGCATCCTAGCGCCTATGCATTAGCGCCGAGCAAATTGATCCTCGAGGCACCCTTTGCTTCTGCTGAAGTCATGATTCAGGATGCAGCTTTGCTTTCTATGCCAGGTTCTTTTCTTGTCGATTTAAAAATAGACAACGCCACTGAAATCAAAAACATCAATATCCCGTTGCTCTGGATTCATGGCAAAGACGACAGTTTTTTAACCGTAAAGAGCCATGGGCAGCCGGTATATGACAACAAAACTAATGGCTATAAAGAAGCGTACCTCGTACCTGGAGGCGAACACGAAACCACACCGTTTGTGGCGGGTTACCAAAACTACATAGATAAGCTAGCCGCTTTTATGTTGCATTAATGAACGCCAAGAACAAGCACTTTTTTGTGCTGCTTTTGGCCATTCCATTGGGCTTCTAGATAATAGACGCCTTCGCACA
>JBIIZI010000166.1:0-4681 GCA_044346375.1 Crocinitomicaceae bacterium
CTTGGAGCATTTGACTTCTTTGTTCGCCACTGAGCCCCCCATGGTAAATACCGCAGCGCAAGCCATTGGCCAAGAGCACCCTTGCCACTTCTTTGACGGATCTGCGGGTCTGGCAATACACAATACAGGTGCCATTTTCTCGCTTGCAAATAGCTAGAATTTCTTGCATTTTATTGGTGGCTGGCCTCACTAAATAAGAGAGATTGGCTCGGGCAAACGTCGATTCAATAATTTGCGCCTTGGGCATTTCGAGTTGCACAAGGATGTCTTGCTGTACGGCTTTAGTTGCCGTTGCAGTTAGTGCTAAAATGGGTACTTCTGGTTGGAGTTGGCGCAGTTTGGCAATTTGTCGAAAAGAAGGTCGGAAATCGTGTCCCCATTCCGAAATGCAGTGCGCTTCATCTACGACCAAAAGCGCTATTTTCATGCGTTTGAAACGCTCAATGAATAGCGCTGACTGAATTCTTTCGGGCGAAGTATATAAAAAATCGAGGCCGCCAAAGCGCGCATTATCTAAAATTTGATCAATTTCTCGGTAGGGCAGACCACTCGTTATGGCTTTGGCGCGCAGCCCTCTTTTCTGCAGGTTTTCTACCTGATCTTGCATAAGGGCAATGAGAGGAGAGATGACCAAACAAAGGCCTTCTCGCTGAATGCCAGGTACTTGAAAGCAAATCGATTTGCCGCCGCCTGTTGGCAACAAAGCCAAAGTGTCTTGGCCTTCAAGTGCGGCTTTAACAATGGGCTCCTGACTTGGCCTGAATGCAGCAAAGCCCCAATGTTTTTGGAGTAAGTCAAGGGCTTGAGTGAAGGCGTGCATAACACAAAGTTAAGGAATGCTTTTAATAAGGTCAATAAGTTGTGTGCTCCATGATTTAGCTGTATATTCGCGCATCAATTAACACGCTTATGACTGGAGTTTCCTTACAATTTCCTATCACACCCAACACCGATAGCCATTTGTCAGCCGTAAACTGGGATAACCTCCCATTTGGTAAAATCTTTTCTGACCACATGTTCGTGATGGAATACGCCGACGGCGCATGGCAACAAGGAGAAATCCTACCTTTTGGCCCTATCGCCATGCATCCAGCGATGTCTGCCATTCACTACGGGCAGTCCATATTCGAAGGCATGAAAGCTTACCGCAATCAAAATAACGAAGTTGTTTTGTTTCGCCCAGAACTCAATGCGCGCCGTTTTTCAGAATCAGCTGCACGCATGTGCATGCCCGAAATTCCAGAAGAACTTTTCTTAGCGGCAGTCAAACAACTCGTTGCGCAAGACGCCGGTTGGGTCACCAACAAACCAGGCTACGCTTTATACATTCGTCCGTTTATGTTTGCCACCGATGAATTCGTCGGTATCAAACCATCAGACACCTATAAATTTGTCATCATTACATCACCAGTAGGCGCTTATTACGCTGAGCCCGTACGCGTTAAAATCGAAGAGTTCTATACCCGAGCGGCAGTAGGTGGCGTTGGGCGCGCCAAAGCTGCAGGCAACTACGGCGCCTCTTTGTATCCAGCCAAACAAGCACAGCAAGAAGGCTTCCACCAATTGGTTTGGACGGACGCCAAAACCCACACTTTCATTGAAGAGTCTGGCACCATGAACATCATGTTCGTGATCAACAATACCCTCATTACTCCATCCGAAGACGCCGATACCATTTTGCGTGGCACCACCAAAAGAACTGTGTTAGAAGTCGCGGCTTCTTTCGGAATTCCTATCGAAGAGCGCCCCGTTACCGTTGCAGAAATAATCGAAGCAGCTAAAAACGGCACTTTACAAGATGTTTTTGGAGCGGGAACAGCCGCCACTATTGCACCCATTGCCATCATCGGCTACCGCGATGAAAAACTTACTTTACCTGCACTTGAAACACGTGAAATCTCACTTAAAATCAAAGATTTCCTAGATAACGTCAAGTCCGGAGCACTGCCAGACACACAACACTGGATTCAGAAAGTTTGTTAATTTGTGAAATTTTCTAAAGGCATGCATCTTTAGTTCATGCGCTTCTTTTTCATCTTACTTTTCTTGAGTTCAGTCTCGACATTTCAGTCGCAGGTACTCTTCGTTTCATTTAAGGACTCCAAAACCAACGAACCCATCCCGAACGTTCAATGTAAAATTGGATTTTCAAGTAATGCGTTAGGAGCAAGCAAAGATTCTTTATCCGGTTTCTCGCTGCAAAATGGTGAAATTTATTTTGCGTTAACCACAGCTCAAACAGGTTTGACTACCGCAAAAGGCACCATTGAATTTCAGCTCCACTACTCACATCCAATTTATCAGTCTGCTTCCAAATTTTACGCCTTTGAGCTCAAAGAAGACACCACCAAACTCAACTTGTATCTGAAAGCAGAGCGCATTCAAGAAGTCCGCGATATCATTATAAAATCCAACAAACCCGACACCGTCTACGCCTCCAAAACCTACAGCGTTGCCGATTTTGAATTGGGAGCAAATGGTGCGCTTTTTTTGTTGACCTACGAGAAAAACCTAATGAAAGATGCGCAATTGCAATGCATCTACAAGGACACCACGTTGTTTTTACAACAGATTCCAGAAAGGGCAGAGGCACTCAGACGCGATTTTCGCGGAAATGTACATGTGCAAACAGAAACCAGCATGTATGGCTTGCAAAGTACAGATGCTACTTTGCAACTAAGGAGCATCCCTAAAGACTACTTTTATAAATACATCGCACCAATAGTAGACACCAGCCTCACTCGACAGTTTTACTCGAGTTACATCGATATTTACCCCGCCTTTGAATACGGTGCCTTAGATCAGCTCGATTCTACATACAAAGCCATATTACACATCCAAGACGACCTCATGATGGAATTGTATCGCTCTGAATACAAGTGGGTCGACATCAGAACGAAACTTTGGGCCAAAAACTTAGAAAACCAGACTGGAATCGATGCAGAAATCTATGTAGGGGCCAATGTGTTCACGAAGAGTTTGTATTATGAACCCGTTTACGCACCGCTTTTTTTGTCCAACGACACCCTTTATATTTTTGATTATCCAAAAGACATGCTACGTGTGTATACTACAGATGGCCGCCTTTTGAAGTCCATTCCGATCTTCCATCATTACCACGCCAAGCAAAGCGGTTTTCAGAAAAACCTACAGCAAGACCGCAAAACGGGCAAAATTTATACTATTTACGAACAGGAGGGACATGTTTATGTGGGGCTTCTAGATTTGAAAACCGGCCTTGTGGTTCAGAAAGTGAAGCTCGCTTTTCGCTACGTCGAAAAGGTGAGGATCTACGACAACCAAGTGTATTTTGTCTATAGGCCTTTTGAATCAACTCAAAAGAAATTCCTATACAAGCAAAAATTACCCGTCAGAGACAACTAAGGGTGTAAAATCAGCTGAATTGAAACGGGAAGGTGATCAGAATAACCTCCTAAATATTTTGGACCCGCATAAGTTCGGTTCGGAACCGTTTGCCCTTTGTATTCCGTAAGTAAATAAGGAAAGTCATGGATTTTTCCACTTTCGGTCTGAACCTGAATTTTCCCGGTGAAAGCATTTGAAGATACAAACATGTGGTCGAGCACATCCCATTCGTTTTTGTAGTTATAAGAACCGCCAAACTGACCACTTGCCTTTGTGATTTGAGGTGTTAACTTTGAAGCAATAAGCTGTGGTCCAGCATCTTTTGGATGGTCATTTAAATCTCCCATTAAGATTACTTTAGCTTTCGGGTCATTTTTTTGAATGGAGTCTATGAATTGTGTGGCCATTTGTGCAGCCATGAGTCGGCGCGGTGCGCTTTCGTCAGTACCACCGCGGCGGCTAGGCCAATGGTTGACCATCACGTATAAGTTTTCTTTTTTGTATTGGTATTTGGCCCAAATGATGTCTCGAGAAGTAGGAATGGTATCGCCAGGCAAAGTAAAACGGATGTAGCCCGATTTTTTGAGCTGTAAGATATCTTTTCTGTAAAGCATGCCGACGTCTATGCCTCGTGCGTCGGGGCTATCGTAGTGCACAATTCCGTAGCGCTTATCGTTGCCAATGAGGTCGGTCAGGACACTTTTGTTTTCGATTTCACAAACACCCATTACCATCGGCATGTTGAGCGCCGCCATCACTTGCCTGATGTGCGCCAATTTGGTATCATACTTCTCCGTATTCCACTTGCTTTCTGCAGCAGGCAAAAACTCGGCGTCGTCGTTGGGCCCATCGATGGTATCAAAGAGGTTTTCGACGTTATAAAACGCTACCGTTTGAATTTGTTGGGCAAATACGTTGTGAAGCGAAACAAGAAAAACAAGTGATAAAAGATATTTATATGGAGGTGTTGTCATGTTGTTATTGCTTTGAATTGTCTATTTAGTTCTTTCATTTAAACATTGATAGGGGTGTTACCAACTGCCACCTGAGCCGCCGCCGCCAAAGCTTCCGCCGCCAAAGCCACCAAAGCCGCCGCCTCCGCTACCACCTGACGAGCCGCCATAGCCACCGCCAAAACCCCCAAAGTAAAAGAAGCCTGGTCCGCCGCGTCGGCCGCCAAAGGTAGTGCCACCTCCGCCACCGCGCTTGATCAATAAGAAGAGCATGATGAGGATAAATAGCAAAGAAAATACGCCGCTCACCCAGTTGTCCTTGCGGAGGCTTTTGCGGTAGCTTTTTTCATTGATTTCACCTT
>JBIIZI010000167.1:0-4679 GCA_044346375.1 Crocinitomicaceae bacterium
TCTATATCTCCTCGTGGTATTGGTCTTGACCAACAGTGTTTTTGCACAACTCGATCGATCCCAAAGACCAGCTCCAGCGGCGGCACAAAAAATCAATATTCCAGCATCGCAGGTTTTCACAACCTCGAATGGCATCACGGTAATTCTATCCGAAAACCACAAAATCCCTAAGGTTTCTATCGAACTAAGCCTTGGCAACTCACCGCGCTTAGAAGGAAACAAAGCAGGTCTGGCAGATTTTACGGGTTCTTTACTGATGTCGGGAACCACTACCCGCTCCAAAGACCAACTCGATCGTGAAATCGACTTTATTGGCGCCGACCTTTCTGCTGGTTCTTCAAGCATGTACTTAGGTTGCCTCACCAAGCACCTCAACAAAGGCCTCGACCTCATGACCGACGTTTTGTACAATGCCAACTTCCCTGAAAGCGAAGTAGAGCGTGTCCGCAAGCAAAATTTATCGGGCTTGCAATCGACCAAAGCAGACGCTGGCGAGATGGCTAGCAATGCAACGCGCGCCGTTAACTTTCCAAACCATCCGCTCGGCGAAATCATGACCGAAGCTACTCTTCAAAATATTTCACGAGAGGACCTACTCGCTTACTACAAAAGCACCTTTACTCCGCAAGGAAGTTATTTAGTCGTTGTAGGCGACATCACAAGAGCTGAGACAGAAGCATTGGTTCAAACTTATTTTGCCACCTGGCAAGGAGGTCCAGCCTACCAAGCGTCTTTAGGCAAAGGCCAATTTGACAAAGGCAACCGCGTCATTTTCGTGAAAAAACCTGGAGCTGTACAATCCGTTGTATATGTCACCTTCCCAATTGATATCCGCTCTGGCCACAAAGACCAACTTGCACTGAATGTCTTGAATGGCATTTTAGGAGGCGGTGGTTTTGGAACACGCCTGATGCAAAACCTTCGCGAAGACAAAGCCTTTACTTACGGCTGTTATTCTTCTTTGAATATCACCGAAAATGGCTCTTGGATGTCGGCTGGTGGGAATTTCAAAAACGCAGTAACGGACTCCGCCATTACCGAAATTCTCAAGGAGTTTGCAGGCATCATTGAAGCACAGGTTACCGACGAAGAACTCAGCCTCACTAAAAACAACATGGCTGGTGGTTTTGCACGTTCTTTGGAGCGTCCGCAAACAGTTGCACGTTTTGCCTTGAATACCATCAAACAAAAGTTAGCTCCCGATTACTACCAAAAGTACTTACAACAACTTGAGGCCATCACTAAAGAAGATGTGCTCCGCGTTGCCCAACAATATTTCACTGCCAAAAACTGCCGTATTATCGTGGTAGGTAACGAAGAAATTTTACCCAAACTGTTGCCTTTCGACAGCGATGGAAAAATCGAGAAACTAGATGCTTTTGGTGCAGCCATTAAAGAAACCAAAACAGCTGATATCAGTGCCGATCAACTCATCGATAGTTATGTAATGGCGCTGACAGGTACCAGTTCTAAAAAAGCAGCACTCAAAAAAGTAAAAGCGGTTAAATCGTATGTGCGTGTTTCTGAGTTGAGTTCGGAGCAAATTCCATTTGCCCTCAGCTCTACTGACTACTTCTGGGACGGCGTCAAAGAAGCGAGCAAAATGGAAATGCCTGGAATGGTTCTGCAAAAATCTTATTTTGATGGCGCTAGCGGCTACACTTTTAGCATGCAAAATGGTCGCGAAGACCTCAAAGCAGAGGAAGTTGCTGCCAAGCAAAAAGCGAGCGGCCTCATTGCTGAACTCAACTACAAAGCCAAAGGCATGACCTACGAACTCAAAGGCATTGAAACAATCGACGGCCAAGATTGCTACGTGTTGTACACCACCGACGGCCAAGCTGAGAACTACGATTACTTCACTACCAATACCTTCATGAAGGTGCGTTCGACCAACCTTCGCAAGGCTGGCGACGAACTCGTAGAAACCACCACCTCATTCTCTGACTTCAAGCTGGTCAGCGGCATGATGTTCGCGCACTCCTTCAGTATGAGTGTTGGCAAAATGACCTTAAACGGAATTGTCAAAACCATTGAAGTCAATCCGAAGGAAGTATTGCCCACCGATTTTTAAATCAATTTTAAAGCCACTTCCGAGTGGCTTTTTTATTTTTGTATTAGTTATTCCTTGCTTTTAAAGCCAAAAACATGAGGTTATTATTATTGCTACTTAGCGCTATTTCACTGGTGAACGCAACTGCACAAAACACACTTGTGTCGAGCGGAAATATTTTTGAAGGCGAACCGTATTTGGCAGTCAATCCCCAAAATGAACAACATTTGGTGGCAGCCTGGATGGGTTTTCAATTCAATCAAAAAATTGTGATCAAAAGTGTTGTTTCATTAGATGGAGGCAGCACGTGGTCTGCACCTGTTTGGCAAGCGCATCAACAAGCAGGCAATAGCAGCGCCGATGTTTCGCTCGGCTTTGACCTCAATGGGAACCTCTACATGTCCTATATCGACTACGACAACGTCAATTTTACAAATGGTGCTGTTATTTGTAGGAAATCTACCGATGGAGGGGTCAATTGGGGCGCGGCAGTAGTGGCAAGATCTATCGCTTCTTGTCCGAATAAATTATGTATTGACCGCCCCTGGATTGCGGTGGATCCACTAACTGGAAGTATTGTCATTACGAGTACCAACGCCAAGCAACCTACACTAGTGCAAGCGCCGTATCATCCTTACATGGCCATTTCATCAGACGGCGGCGCAAGTTTCAGTTTACAAGAACTCGATGCGGCACCATTTTTAGCTGGCAACGCCATTACTCAACCCATGCCCTCCCCTGCATTTGCCAACGATGGCACTTTTATGGCGGTGTATCCGAGCTACGAAACTACCCAAAGCATTTTACCTAGAGTGGTAGAAGTCAACAAAACCGCACCTGCTTCCTTTTACAGCTACCAAACCGCATTTCAAGGCCTTGGCTTTGGCGCCGGAAACGACACCCTCAAGAGTGGCCCGCATTTAGCGCTTGACCCAAATAATTCTGGACGCGCTGCCTACTTCTTTATGACGGCTGTATTTGGTGATCCAGACATTGCCTTTATTGAAAAAAATGGCAGTACTTGGAGTGCGCCGTCTAGAGTTAACAACGACCCACAAGCCAATGGCGCCATACAAGATTTGATTTGGGCAGACTACGACACCGATGGCGACCTTGCTGTTTGCTGGCGAGACCGCCGCAATGGCATTGCTGGAACGTACAGTAGCGCTAGTCAAATCTTTTGTCGCATACAAAACAACCAGGCTTGGGGAGCCGAATTTACCATTAGCCCAAATGTTGCCCACGATTCCATCTTACTTGAAAATGGCAACGACTTCTTGAATGTTCAATTTCAGAACAACCAACTTTATACTATTTGGGGCGATGTACGCAGTGGCAGTTTAAAGATCTACCTCAATCGATACAATCAAAACGACAGCACCAATTTTGTGCAGCAAATCCCTACTTCGTCGCCTATTTATCCTAATCCGAGTTTAGGTGTTTTTGAAGTTCCAAAAGTCTGTGTCGGGCAAGCATTCGAAGTGCGCAACCAAGTTGGAAAAGTAGTTTTAGTGGGCACCCTGGAACACCAACTTGACCTCAGTTCTTTTGCCGCAGGCACTTACTTCTTGTCGGTCGGACGCCAACAATTTAAATTGCTCAAAAATTAGCCGAAGTGTTGATATCTTCGCTGCACATTTTTAAAAATAAGCGGTATCTTTGAGCTATGAGTGAATTCGTTGTATCGGCACGCAAATACCGCCCACAAACCTTTGACACGGTTGTGGGGCAGCAATCCATTACCAATACGCTCAAAAATGCCATCAAAAACCAGCATCTTGCCCAAGCATTTTTATTTTGCGGCTCAAGGGGGGTAGGCAAAACCACCACTGCACGCATCTTGGCCAAAACCATCAATTGCTTCAACCCTACTTCAGAAATTGAGGCCTGTGATCAATGCGATTCCTGCCTTTCCTTCCACACCGGAAACTCCCTCAACATTTATGAGCTAGATGCCGCCTCGAACAACTCCGTAGACGACATCCGCAACCTCATCGACCAAGTGCGCATTGCGCCACAGCTAGGTAGCCACAAAGTCTATATCATCGACGAGGTTCATATGCTCTCAACCTCGGCCTTCAATGCCTTTCTCAAAACACTCGAAGAGCCGCCAAAGCATGCTATTTTTATTTTAGCAACCACAGAAAAGCACAAAATTATCCCCACTATTCTCTCCAGGTGTCAAATTTTTGATTTCCAGAGAATTCGTGTCAAGGACATCGCCGATCACCTCAGCACTATCGCAACCAAAGAAGGCGTTTCTGCCGACCCAGAAG
The DNA here is from genome assembly GCA_044346375.1 of Crocinitomicaceae bacterium. Lineage (GTDB taxonomy): Bacteria > Bacteroidota > Bacteroidia > Flavobacteriales_D > Crocinitomicaceae > UBA952. The sequence continues at coordinate 4,330 of JBIIZI010000167.1, forward strand.
CCCTGCACCAAATTGCCATGAAAGCCGATGGCGCCCTGCGCGACGCCCTTTCTATCTTTGACCAACTCGTTACCTTTGCAGGCAATACCCTCACCTACAAAGATGTCCTTGAAAACTTACACATTCTAGACTACGAATACTATTTCAAAGTCATCGATGCCGCTGAAAAAGAAGACATTTCTTCGGCCCTTCTCATCCTCAACGACATCTATGAAAAAGGCTTTGATGGCCACCATTTCGTTGTTGGGCTTGCCGAACACCTGCGCAACATTCTCGTTTGCAAAGACCCCAGAACAGCAAGTTTACTCGAAACCCCAGACACCATCAAACAACGCTTTGTTCAGCAAGCA
>JBIIZI010000027.1:0-16414 GCA_044346375.1 Crocinitomicaceae bacterium
CTTAGTGCGCAAAAAACAAATTATCCTGACGCCAGAAGAATGGGTCAGGCAGCACCTCATTGCCTTTTTGCACCTGCATCAGGGGTATCCACTTGAAAAAATAGCGGTCGAAAAACAAATTCAGTACGATGGCTTTACGCGGCGCTGGGATATCGTGATTTATAACGCAGCATTTCAGCCCGATGTATTGGTGGAATGCAAAGCCCCAGAAATAAAACTCACTCATGAGGTTTTCATGCAGATTTCTACGTATCAACAGAAACTAGGCGCAAATTGCCTTATCTTGAGCAATGGTGACACACATCTGGTATACCGAATTGATGCCAAAGAGAAACAGCTCCTTGCTATAGAGCAGTTTCCAAAGCACAACTAAGTGCCTTTGCTTAATTTTGTATAAAATTGAGCTCGCCAGCTTTCATGCGCTGGTAGTTTTTGGAAAGATAAGCCAACTGAATGCGAAATAAATCAAAAGCCGCTTCGGTTTCCGGACTGATCTCTTGTTTTTTCATTTTGAGTTGCAACTTCATGAACATGGCGTGTAAGAGCCCTTCGATGTCATGTCGGTTTGCCATGTTTGACTTCGTTTTAAAGGCCTGTAGTGCTTCGGTTGCGTGGTCGCAGAGTCCTTTGTACTTTTCGTCGTTGAGAATAGTAAGCAGGGTGTTGTGCAGATAAATCAATTCGAGAAGAATTTCTTCCACTTGATCGAGGTGCCCTTCTTTTTGCAGACCGCGCTGGCTCATTTCCAAAACGATTTCGTTGTACCAAGAAAGCTGATGTTGCAATTGAATGGGGTCCGGAAAAGCAGGCGCTAAGAGCTCGTTTTCTATGCGCGTGATATCGAGGTTAATGGTGCGAACAAGTGCTTCTATTTGAAAAATATAGAGTAAATACTCGGCAACATTTTCATGTTGTAGATTTGGATTGGGACGCATCTGAATTAAAGTTCTTTTTCGATCTGACTTTGGTTTTCATTCAAGAAGTTAATAAATGCTTTGGTGACATCCATTTCTTTGTTGATGTAATTGATCTGACCTCCTTGCCCTTGGATAAGGAGTAGGTCGATATGGTGTTTCTCGCAGTATTTTTTGCCCCAAAGTTCCACTTTTTTATTGATGGCCTCTAAAGATTTCATGGTTTGTTCTTCTATGCGCTGGCCTTCGGTTTGCTGGTATTGCATTAATTCATTTTGCATTTGCTGAGCCTTTTGCTGAACCATTGCAATTTCGTTTTGCGACAACAAGCCAGCACGTGCTTCTTGGTCTTTTTTAATGATATAGTCTTCGTAAACCTTATTGCGTTTTTTTAGTTCTGTTTCAAAGCGCTTTTGAATTTTTTCTGCCGTCGCTTCTTCGCGCTTGAAATATTCGAAGTATTTCTTGATGCTATCGTTTGCATAATAGGCGATTTTGAGCCCATCTAGACGCGTTGTAGGAACTTTTGGGGTGGAGTCTTTCTTTTCGGGTGCCGGTGACGAACAAGCTGTAATAAAGCACAAAAGAAGGAGTGAAAACAAAGATTTAGTCATGTTGCAAGGGATTTAAAAGTTGTAGCCAGCGTTCGCGCATTCGGATAAAATCTTGTAAGCAAGCAGAATAAAATGCTGGACTTAAATGTTGTTCAAGTTGTTGGATATCAGCAATATTGGCAACAGGAACTTTGAAATGTTGTTCGTAGTCGTCTAGTGTAATGCTGAGCATATATTTGTCGTTGTACTGATGAAGCGAGACTAAAAAATGCTCGTGTGGAATTTGACGGACCAATCGCATATTGCAAATATAATTCTTTTCTAGGAAGGCCCTTGCGTACACTTCATGTGATTCATTGAATATTTTTTTTTCAAAAAGTAGGCAGTTTTTCATTTTTATTCTAATTTCGGAGCAAGAACGATAAGTATTTACCTAAATCTGTGTTGTTTAAATTTCATTATGACAAGTATTTTTGTTGCAAAACTTGATTTTGGTGTCAGCAATCAGGAGTTGCGCCAACTTTTTGAAAACTACGGAACGGTTTTAAAAGCCACTGTAGCCACGGACCGTGAAACTGGTAAGCCAAGAGGCTTTGCCTTTGTTGAAATGGCAGATCGCGCCGAAGCGTTGCGTGCCATAGAAGCATTAGATGGTCATGTCATTAATGGTCGTGCATTAGCCGTCAAAGAGGCCGAACAACGCACAGACAACCGTCCAAACCCCAGACCCCCTTACCCACCTAGGGAAAACACCAGCCCAGCAAGAACATCAGACCCCTCGGCTCCGCGCTCAGAACCGCGCTCAAATGACAGTCTAGACAGCAGTGTTACTTCTTCGTTTGTACTACCGAAAACTGAACCGCGCAAAAAAGCCAAGGAAAAAGACCGCAAGACAGAAGACGACAATCGCAACAAAAAACCAAAAATGGATGCCTACAAAAAAAGCGGCAAGAATCCACGGTTTTTTGAAGACGACGAAGACGACCTCGACGACGATTTGCTCAACTACAAAAAGCCAGACGACGACGATTTCTTCGACGACGAAGACGAAGACGACGATTTCTAGATTATTCTGGGTTCAGAATTCAGCGATTAGGCTTAACTTTGCGCCCCATGGATGTTTCTTACGCAAGTCAACTCAAACACCCCGTATTTAAGGTCTTATCCCAGTACGCTACTGCGCACCAACTCGATGTATATGTCATTGGTGGTTGGGTACGCGACCTACTCATGGACCGCCCAAGCAAAGACATCGACATCCTTGTATTGGGCGATGGCCCAGAATTAGCCCGAGCTACCGCAGAAATACTCAGGGTTAAAAAAGTGAGTATTTTCAAGAATTTTGGAACGGCACACTTCAAATACAAAGACCTCGACATCGAATTTGTTGGTGCACGCAAAGAATCTTACAGCCCTGAGTCGCGCAAGCCCAGTACCTCGGCAGGCACCCTTCAAGACGACCAAAACCGCAGAGACTTCACCATCAATTCGATGGCCATAAGCCTCAGACAAGAAACACTCGGAAAGCTCATCGATCCGTTCAATGGCCAAGCCGACCTTCAAAATGGCATCATCAGAACTCCTCTTGAGCCACACATTACTTTCAGCGATGATCCACTGCGAATGCTTCGCGCCATCCGCTTTGCCACACGCTTCGATTTTCAAATCACTGCTCCTTGCCTAGAAGCCATGAAAAGCAACGCGGACCGCCTTCAAATTCTCTCACAGGAGCGCATCACAGACGAACTCAACAAAATCATTCTAACAAAGCATCCCTCAAGGGGCTTTAAACTCATGCAGGCCACCGGGCTTTTAGCACATTTCTTTGCAGAACTTATCGCGCTTCAAGGAATCGAAACACGCGACGGCAAAGCACATAAAGATAATTTTCTACACACCCTCGAAGTTCTGGACAATCTAGCGCAACACACCGACAATCTTTGGTTGCGTTGGGCTGCTATTCTCCACGATATCGCAAAAGCACCGACTAAGCGCTTCGATCCTGAAGTCGGCTGGACTTTCCACGGCCACGAAGAACTCGGAGCCAAAATGGTGCCGCGTCTTTTTAAACGTTTGCGCCTTCCACTCGACCACCAAATGAAATACGTTCAGAAATTGGTCAAGCTCCACTTAAGGCCTATTGCACTTGTTAAAGGCTCTGTTACCGACGCTGCAATCAGAAGACTACTCCACGAAGCGGGCGACGACATCGAAGACCTCATGTTGCTTTGCAATGCTGATATCACCAGTAAAAATGAATTCAAGGTCAAGCGCTACAAACAAAATTTCGAGCTCGTTTCCGAAAAGCTCAAACTCGTCGAAGAAAAAGACCGCGTCCGAAACTTTCAGCCGCCTGTTAGCGGACAGCTCATTATGGATACATTTCAGATTGGTCCATGCTCGGCAATTGGCACCATTAAATCACATATCAAAGATGCTATATTAGAAGGGCACATCGCCAACGACTACACCGAAGCACATGCAGAAATGTTGCGTTTTGGCGCAGAACTTGGTTTAATAGCTGTGGTAACACCTCAAAAGCCTGAATAATCCTTATCTTTATCGTAAATCCCAACACATGCCCGGTTTAAAATTTCGCGTATTACTCGACAGCGACAAAAATGAGGAAGTCTTCAGAGATATCATCATTTCCAATGAAGCTGATTTTGAAACCTTTTACCACGCCATTATGTCCGCATTCGGATTTAAAGGCGACCAAATGGCTAGTTTTTATGTCTCTAACGACAGCTGGGACAAAGGCCATGAACTCTCCTTACTAGATATGTCCTACGACGACGACGCTATCGACGAACCCGCATCGGTCATGAAACAAGCCCGCATTCAAGATTTCTTATCGGAGCCAGACCAACGCTTTATCTTGGTCTATGACTTCATGCGCATGTGGATCTTCTTAATAGAACTCATCGCCTATGAAAAAGAGGCTCCTGAAGCCCCAATAATGGCACTTGCAATTGGAAATTCTCCTCAGGAAAGCACCAAATCAATGCTTGACGAAAATTTATTTGGTCCTGAAAACCAAATTGCCGATACCGCCTCTAACGATGACGACGACGACGAATTTGGCTTCCAAGATTACGACGACGACTACGCCGACGACGACCTCAATGATTATAGCGAATATGAATACTAAGACCAACTCAGAAATAGGTGATCCAATTGGCCAGGCCATCTTAGATTACGCGCAATTCAAAAAACCATTCGACATCATTGTCAGTTCCGACCTCTGCGACGACGACATCATTCCAATAGAAGTGCTTTTCCGCAATGAAGCCGAAATGCCTGAACTAGAACTGACTGCACTCGATCTTTGTCGTGGACACGTATTAGACATCGGCGCCGGTGCAGGTGTACACGCCATCGCCTTGCAAGACCGCGGGCACAAGGTTAGTGCCATCGATGTTTCTGCCGGGGCTGTGAACTATATGTCACAAAATGGCATCAGCGCACAAAAAATAGATTTTTATGCACTTCCAAATCAAGAACAGTACGACACCATTTTATCCCTCATGAATGGCATAGGTTTGGCAAAAAACTTGGCAAACCTCACCGCATTTCTCAAAAAAATACATGCGCTGCTCTTACCTGGCGGACGCTTCATTGCAGATTCCACCGATGTAAAATACCTCTATGAAGATGAAGACGGCGGTTATTGGCTCGATTTAAACTCGGCCTACTACGGCAACTTCAAGTTCCAGATGCAATACAAAAAAATCAGCGGTCCTGAATTCGAATGGTTATACGTAGACTACGACACCCTTCACGAACATGCCACCAACTGCGGATTCAAATGCCGACGCGCTTATACCATTGAAGAAAACTACTTAGCTGTTTTAGAAAAAATATGAGACTGTTTTTTTCATTTCTATTTCTGATTGGCATTTTGAGTGCCTGTGGATATTCAAAAACCGAACTAACTAAATTTGAAACCAAGATCCAGGCCTACAACAAAAAATACAATTTAAACCTCAAACCCACCGGTAGCGGACTCTACTTAAAAATTGATTCTCTTGGAACAGGCCGGCCTATTCAAGTTCAAGACAGCGTGTGGGTGAGCTACACCCTCAAATTGTTGTCCGGAAAAATAATTGAAATGCAAGATCAAGCAATAGGCTTACCACTCAACGGCCTCATCAAAGGTTGGCAAGAGGCCCTTTACAGCCTTCCTGTAGGAAGCCAATTGCGTTGTATTGTTCCACCGCAACTTGGTTATGGTCAGGGTGGTACCGATAAAATTGGCAAAGATAAAATCCTCTATTTTAAAATGAAGGTCATAGATGCCAAATAAATGCTTATTTTTGACACGCAAAAAAACAAGATATTATGAGTGTATTGGTAAATAAAAACTCCAAAGTAATTGTACAAGGTTTTACAGGTAGCGAAGGCACCTTTCACGCCACCCAAATGATCGAATTTGGCACAAACGTGGTTGGTGGTGTTACACCAGGAAAAGGTGGAACCTCTCATTTAGAGCGCCCTGTTTTTAATACCGTTTCCGATGCAGTTGCACAAACCGGAGCCGATACCTCTATTATCTTTGTACCGCCTGCCTTTGCTGCCGACGCCATCATGGAAGCAGCCCAAGCTGGCATCAAAGTGATCGTATGTATCACAGAAGGTATTCCTGTCAACGACATGGTTACCGCCAAAGAATACATCAAAGCATTCGACACACGTTTAATTGGTCCTAACTGCCCAGGTGTTATTACTGCAGGTGAAGCAAAAGTGGGTATCATGCCAGGTTTTGTCTTCAAAAAAGGAAAAATCGGCATCGTATCGAAATCGGGCACCCTCACCTATGAAGCAGCTGACCAAGTCGCTAAAGCAGGAATGGGCATCACGACAGCAATCGGTATCGGTGGAGATCCAATTATCGGAACCACTACTCGTGAAGCTGTTGAGCTCCTCATGAACGACCCAGAAACCGAAGGAATTGTCATGATTGGCGAAATCGGAGGTAACTTAGAAGCTATTGCAGCGCGCTGGATCAAAGAAAATGGCACCAAGCCAGTTGTTGGGTTTATCGCAGGTGAAACCGCTCCAAAAGGCCGCACAATGGGCCACGCTGGTGCCATCGTTGGCGGCGCTGACGACACCGCTGAGGCTAAAAAACGCATCATGCGCGAATGTGGTATTCACGTTGTAGATTCTCCAGCGCAAATTGGCGCAAAAATGGCAGAAGTACTCGCACACTAAGCACTTCTTTCCTTCAATTTTATTTACATAGGGCTTAATTCCAGAAGTCCCAAGTAAGGCCTATCCTGATTTGCATACTCGGATATGGAATACCTTGGTACAAACTCGCACTTGGATCTATAAAACCAAGCATGTTAGTGGCTTGGATAAAAAAGCGGAAGGTTTTTACTTCTAAAAGAAGTTCTGCTTTTGCATTCAAGATACGCTCAACAGGATAGAGCGCCTGATTGCCATATACCTGCCAATCGAGCGTTTCTAAATAGGGTAAATAAGACATTCGTGAAAAGACACCTCCATACATAGCTTGCACTGCAGCGCCAGCAACCAACTTTAATTGTTTGTTCTTCAACACACCTCCACCCCATTGCACATGCAACTCAGAGGTAAGTGGTGGCAATATATTTTGATTTGACAACTGCCAATTGTTGAAAGCTGTTTGCGTAGAAAAACGCCATCCTTTTGTCTTATATACCAAATCAAGTGTTGCTTGATACGCACTTTGCGGCCCGACAATTTGCCAATTCATCAGTTGACTATTAAAGCGATATACCTTTTGATTGCGCATGTATGCCATTGAGAAACGGCTTTCAATCGGACCAAGTTGTGCAGTATATCTAGCGTCGAGTAGCATGCTTTGTTGTAGTTGTGGCTGAATCACTTGATAACTCGTCAAATTGCTAAAATATGTTCTTTGCATTAACTCAGGCCAAGCACGCAAAAAGAGGTGCTGAATTTGGATTTTTCCGAAAGGCAACTTTGATTCAAAGCGCGTGTCGGAGTGTATTCCACCCCCGGCACCCACAAAATTGATAGCGCTATTATGCTTCAATAAACCTGCTTTGAATTGGTATTTCACCTCATTGACTAAATTGAGTTCAGTGGTGTCATAACTAAATTGGTTGTCTTGCCAATACATGCTGCGCAATTCCAATGCAGCGCTCAAGAGGAGTTTCTTTTGTGCATAAGCCAAACCTATTTGATGCTGCCAAATTTGGGAAGCAAAGACATCTCGACATGAATCTGTATAAAAATTGAGCTGGGAATAATAGAGTTCCAATGAATCGGTTTCTTCGTAGCGGCGAAGTTGTTGTTGATAAGCGTTCTTCGTGATGATTCTCAAACCGCTAAGGCTATCTGAACTTAGTGAATAAGACGCATCTAGTTTGGCTTGATACCCATTTTGAAAGGTATGGGCACTTGCTTTGACCACTGGAAGGAGTTCAGCAGAAACCAGACCAATTTGAGACCAATTGACCAAGCCTCCCGACCATTGCCGGTCATTGCTCAGATTTGAAAAAGAAGCAAGAAGTTGATAGCGCTTGCCATATTGTGCCACCTGAACCTCCAGTGAGCTCATGCGCAATTCGCTTGCCCTAATGAAACCAGCTTGTTGGTGGCGGTCATAGCGCACATTCAATAAGGTGTGCTTTGCAAATAATTGTTCGTAATCTAGGCGCAGGCGTTGTGAACCTTGTGCGCCAAAACCGTAAGCAAAACCCAAATGAGGCAAGGCACTGAAGGTGAGATTTTTATGGCTGAATTCAGCGCTTGACAATGGTGCACTACCCGGCTTAAATACGGACCAAAGACTTGGTTGGGTTTGCCCAGCACCAATAAAAAACGGCGCTGAGAAACCATCCATAAATTGTAGCAAGGAATCTGTTGACCCTATGACACGATCAGAAGATCGCAGGGTGTCTGGCGCAACCAATAATTGCGCCCTAGAAGTTTGGACGAAACTGATGACAAATAATAGCAGTAAACTCAAGCGCATATTACAAACATAATAAAAAAAACAAGGGCTACCCCATAGAGATAGCCCTTCAACATTTGTATAAAAACAATGCTTATAGCGCGTTGATACGCAATTGCAAACCTGATTTAAGGTTAGCTGCTTTGTTTTTGTGAATGATATTGCGTTTTGCTAATTTGTCTAACATTGCGACAACAGCAGGAAATAAACCTTCTGCTTCTTTGCGGTCTTTGGTAGCACGCAATTTACGCATCGCGTTACGAGTGGTTTTGTGCTGGTATTTATTCAATACGCGCTTAGACTCATTTGAACGAATGCGCTTGATGGATGATTTATGGTTTGCCATAGCTGTTTATATAATTAATCTCATTAAAAAATGCAGCCCATAGGAGAATCGAACTCCTGTTTCAAGGATGAAAACCTTGCGTCCTAACCACTAGACGAATGGGCCAAAAAATTGGCAGCCCATAGGAGAATCGAACTCCTGTTTCAAGGATGAAAACCTTGCGTCCTAACCACTAGACGAATGGGCCAAAATGTCAAAACCCCAGAATTTGGGATTGCAAATATAGTAGGAATTTCTTGAAGCGCAAGGGCGCTTGCTATTTTTTTTAAGAAAATTCTGGGTCGTCAGAACTCATTTTAAAACCAAGACGCTTGCCCGTTTTAAGTTTGAGCTGTTCGCCCATCATGAAAATCTGACCAACGCTTACATTGTCCATGTATTCAAAAGGCGGAATGTAAAGGTCAAATTGCAGAGCATAAGCAAAGGCCATCTGGGCAATCAATTGCAAGAGCTGCTCCGAAAGTAGCATGTGCTGAGGATCGCTGAAAGTGGCGCCCAAGGAACCCTTACCTTCGATGAAAAAATGACGTTCGTGATTGATGAATATGCGCGCAATTAAATTACCCATGTCGTCTAGGCGGTTTTGCTGCATAGACTCCGCCAAAAAATTGTAGATGTGAATGGTGCCAAAATAACCATTATTGGGGTTGGCTTTGAAGTAGGCAGTTCCCCACAAAGGATTGGAATCAGGGAGGCGAAAAATATTGTGGTGAAGATTAAAAACCAACACATCGCTTCCAATGTAAACATGAAATTCGTGGTCGCCTCTGTCTTTTACCCAAAGTCTGACGCGCTCATCGGTAATCACAGCCTTGAGCGCAACCAACTCTTGATCGATTAAAGTGCGAAGTTGGGCAAACACGAGTTCGATGTCGTCGGCGATATCTTGTTTGAGCGCTGATTTGTGTAATAATATATCGATGAGGTGTTGGCGATTGGTAGCGATAGGATCGTTGGCTGCTTTTTTCTTCATGGCACTATTTTTGTTGTTAAAAATAGCGCAATTGCAGGAATTTAGACGCTTAAGTCCATAAAATTTTCAGTTGTATTGCCAAAAAATGTTTAATTTTGAGAAAAGCGCAATTTACTGCGCCCCAACTATGAAAAAGCGCATTTGGTTTATCATCAATCCCATTTCAGGTGTACGTCGCAAAGACGACATCCCTGCGCTTATCCGTCGTTTTTTAGACCACGACACCTACGCTTTCGAAATACAATACACCAAATACAAAGGCCACGCCATTGAAATTGCACAAGAAGCCGTTCAACTTGGCATCGACATCGTTTGCGCTGTAGGCGGCGACGGCTCGGTTCACGAAGTCGGCACTGCACTCATTGGTACCAACACAAGCCTTGCCGTCATTCCAATTGGTTCTGGCAATGGTCTTGCACGCCACATGTTCATACCGCGCAACATCAAAAAAGCAATACAAACCATCAACCTCAACCAACAAATCATCATGGATACCGTTATGGTCAATGACCAACCATTCCTCGGTGTTGGAGGTTACGGACTAGATGCCGTTATCGCTAAAAAATTCGACGAAGACCACAAACGCGGTTTCTGGACCTACGTCAAGCATGTGTTCAAGGAGTTCTTCCGCTACAACCCCATGAACATCTCCATCGATACCAACGGGCAAATCAAAAAACTTCCGGTCGTGCTTTGTACCATCGCCAACACCTCTGAGTTTGGCAACGGTTTTAAAGTATCGCCCAAATCAGACGCCACCGACGGCAAGCTAGAGCTCTTTTTACTCAAGCCCTTTTCCCTATTTGGCATTCCCAAAATGATTTTCCAGTTTTTCACTGGCCGCTCAGATCAATCGAGCTACGCAGAGGTCATCTCTTTCAAGAATGCTAAAATTTCTTTGCCAAATGGCGTTGCACATCACGACGGCGAACCAATTACCGTCATGCGCGAACTCAATGTGCGCGTTGTACCACACTCACTCCACATCATCGTAGGTCAAAAATAATGGCTCTTTCCTTTCAATTAGAACTCGAGGCCATGCTGGCCCAACTTGCTCAACTCAACAAAAACACCACGCCCTCTTGGGGTCAAATGACTGCCCAACGCATGGTGGAACATCTTGCCGATGCGCTATACATGTCTGTTGGCAAAGGTGCTCATTCATTAGAAGTTCCTGCAGACCGCATTGAACGCATGCAGGCCTGGCTAGAAACCGACAAGCCTATGGCTAAAGATGTTCAAGTGTCTTTTGCAACACCAGAAACACCATTGCGCAACGACGAACTCGAAACCGCAATTGATGAGTTCACTGACGCCTTCTTGTCATTTGAAGAATGGTACGAGGAAGACGCCAGTCGTACTGCCCTCCACCCTTTTTACGGAGAGCTCAACTATTCGCAATGGCAGCGCTTGCACACCAAGCACTTTGTGCACCATTTTGAACAATTTGGCCTGATCTAAGCTTCGCTTTCTTTTGAAACTTTTATAACAAAAGAATTTTCAGATGCGTCATCCGCTCTTACTTGCTTTGGTAATTGGCATTACACTCGGCACCGCCAACCACTTTTACCTCAAGTCAAAAGGACACAAAAGTAGCGCACAATGGTTCATGCAAATTGTGGTTTTCTTTGCTTTAGCTTTTAGTGTATTGAAGTTTCTGAAGTAAGAAACTTACTTTCCGAATTTGAAGCCAGGAATAAATCTCGGAACGCGCTTTTGATAATCTTTGTAGGCTGGGTATTTATTGGCCGAAAGATCTTCAGAGAAGTCAGAACTGCCTTTAAAGAGAATGAGTAATAATACACAACCACCTATTGTCCAATTGATCCATTGGCCCGTAGCATTGACGCTAAACAAATAGAAAATAACCCAAATACTTTGCTCCATGGCGTAGTTTGGATGCCTCACAATACTCCACAAGCCTGTGGATACAAACCCTACTTCGTAGTCTCCTAAAGGCTCACCCGCTTTGATGCGGCGGTGTTTTTCAGTTTGGAAATCATATTGTTGTTGGTCTGCAATGAATTCAATAACCACTGCCAACAACATCAGGGCAGCTAGTAAGTAGTCAATCATGTTTAGTTGCGGATCAGCGGTAGTGGATAACGTTGCCAAAATGGGAACTGTAAATGAAAAAATCAGGATGTTTTGATAGGCCGAGATAAAGAACAAATTGAAGATTCCCCAAATAAACTTATTGTTAAAACCTGGGCGCTTGCGCAAGGCTTCCCAGCGGTAGTCTTCTTCGCCGGCCCAAAAGCGCAAAGTATAAGCACCGCGTCGGGCAAAATTGAAGGTGAGGCGCGCACCCCAAATAGTGACTAAAATAGCCATGAGCACCATGCGTTCTGACAACTCTGGCGCTAAAAAAGTCATGTGCCAGACATAATAAATGGGCACGATACTCCATAATTTGTCAACTTGTGAGTTGTTGCGAGAGATTTCACCCACCACAAAACAATAGGCAATGACAATGCCAACAGGCAAATACATTTGGGCTAAGATGTCGTATTGAAGCTCGCTAGGCGTATAGCCAAAGTTAAGACAAATAAGTGGCGCAACCACAACGGTAAAGATCAAAAGTAAAATAGTGAGTAGCATGCTTACGTAAATTTAGGTTCACATTTTGAAAACGTGAAGATGGGTTAGGCTCCGAAATTAAGAAAAATCTTTAAGATTTCGCAAAAGGTATAGCCGCAGAACGCAAGGCTTCGATTATAGCTTGTTGCCCACTATGAAAAACCAAGCCGTAGTCTGGATTTTTTACCCAGCAGCGGACTTTTATTTCAAGTCCAACTTCTGTGAGCTGCTGAACACCAACAATCGGCTGTGGTTTTTGTAAAACGCGCTTTTCGGTCAGTAAGGTTGCGCTTACTAACTCTTGAATTTGGATGATATTGGCTGTCTGATCGAAAAGAAAGGTCCATTCGATGCGACGTGTTGTTTCTTTTGTGTAATTCACGATGGTGCCATTGGCAAGCGGGCCGTTCGGAAAAATCAAAATTTTGTTGTCAGGTGTTTTCAAATACGTATTGAAAATTTGAATTTCAGAAACAACACCTTGCTCACCTAAGGCCTTGATGTCGTCACCTACTTTAAAAGGCTTCAAAACGAGGATCATAATGCCACCGGCAAAGTTAGAAAGCGTACCTGAAAACGCCATACCCACGGCAATACCTGCAGCACCAAGTAAAGTAAGAAAAGAGGTCATTTCGACGCCCAACTGCGTAATAGCAGTAATGACCACCATGATTTTCAAGGACATTGACAAAAAACTAGTCAAGAAAGAAATGAGGCCAGCGTCAGTGTCGCTTTTTCGCAAAATACGATTGACCAAGCGCGTAAGGACACCAGTAAGCCAAAAACCCACCACTGCAATAATGATGGCAATAATGACATTTGTCAATAAAGAAAAGATGACTTTACTAAAATCTCCTGTTTTGAGGTCAAATAGCGTTTCGATGAAGTGCATATCGTATTTTTACCACAAAAATAGGAATGTTTAACGAGTTCGAAAATTCAGATCAAATTCAGCTCATCGAAACAGATGGAATAGTTGACTTCTATCCTCAATTTTTAACGGAAAGAGAAGGTCAAGATCTTTTTGAACGCATCTGTAATACTGAAAAATTCGATCAAAACGAGATTGTACTTTTCGGAAAAAAAATAAAAGTACCAAGGCTGGAGGCATACTATGCTTTAAATGGAGAAATTTACGGTTATTCAGGCCAAGAACTTACTGCCAATCGCTTTCCGAACTACCTCAACGAACTAAGGTTGCGTGTAGAACAAAGAACTGGCCAAACCTACAATGCATTGTTGATCAATTACTACCGAGATGGGCAAGATTCAAATGGTTGGCATGCCGACAACGAAAAATCTTTAGGTAAAAATCCGAGTATTGCTTCCTTGAGTATTGGCGCAACAAGGCGTTTTGAATTCAAGCACCTGACCAATGGCACTCGAAAGAAAATCTTGTTGACCAACGGAAGTCTATTGCATATGCATGGCGCTATTCAACATCACTACAAACACCAGTTGCCAAAAATGAGCGGTTTGGCACAAGCCCGGCTCAATTTAACCTTTCGTTGGGTACAGCCTTCAACCTTAAATCAGTAACTTTGACTTAATGAAGCCTCAGGACTACATGCAACGTTGTCTTGACCTAGCTATCTTAGGTCAAGGATCTGTATCACCCAACCCAATGGTAGGTTGTGTTATTGTCAAAAACGGCCAAGTAATTGGCGAAGGTTATCACCAAGCATTTGGCGGGCCTCACGCAGAGGTTGTAGCCATTGGAGCTGTCAAAGATCAAAACGCACTCGAAGGTGCTACGGTTTATGTCAGTTTGGAACCTTGTTCACATTTTGGCAAGACACCTCCGTGCAGCAACCTCTTGATCGAGAAAAAAGTTGCAGAAGTCATTGTTGCGTGCAAAGATCCCAATCCAAAAGTTGCCGGAAAAGGCATAGAACGCCTGCAAAAAGCAGGTATAAAAGTAGAGGTTGGTGTTTTAGAAGCCGCCGCCAAACAACTCAATAAGCGCTTTTTTTGTTTCCATCAAAAACAAAGACCACATGTGGTGCTCAAATGGGCGCAAACCAAAGACGGTTTTCTAGATCGCTTGCGAACCAACACACAACAAGGTATCAACTGGATTTCCTCCGAAGAATCAAGATCCTTGGTGCATCATTGGCGCAGCCAGGAGATGAGCATTTTGGTCGGCAAACACACCGCTCTCAATGACAACCCATCGCTTACCGTAAGAGATGTCAGTGGCAAAAATCCAATCCGAATTCTGATCGACAGCCAGCTTCAAGTCCAAAATGACATCAGCTTATTTTCAGAAGATGCCCCTACCCTTATTTTCAATCGGGTTAAAAACGAGCAAAAAGGAAATATTGAATGGATCAAAATTCAAGAGACCGCAACCAAAAACATATTAGATGAACTCTATAAACGCGGTATTCATTCTGTGATGGTAGAAGGTGGTAGCCGTACATTGCAATATTTCATCATCGACAACGTTTGGGACGAAGCATATGTATTGGTGGGTGACTTACTTTATGGAGAAGGAGTCAAGGCGCCTGTTTTGAATCGGGTACCAACCAACGTACATGCTTTTGGAACCGATCAAATTTATTATTTTAAACGACGAACGTGAAAAAAATAAGCCTACTTACTGCAATACTCTTAACGGCGCTCAGCCTAAGTGCGCAAAGCTATCAAATGGCTGTTTTGAAATACAATGGCGGTGGTGATTACTACGCAAACCCAACTGCTTTGCCCAATCTGATTAAGTTTTGCAATACAGAACTCGGTATGAGCATTGCGAAGGAAGTGCCCTATGTTGAAGTGGGTAGTACAGACTTATTTCAATATCCACTCCTACACATGACCGGCCACGGCAATGTTGTATTCTCCAAAGCAGAGGCCCAAAACCTGCGCACATACTTGCTTTCTGGTGGTTTTTTACACATAGATGATAACTATGGCATGGACGGATTCGTTCGTTCTGAACTTAAAAAAGTATTTCCAGAAGCAACCCTTACCGAGCTTCCTTCCGATCACCCTATTTTCAGACAACGCTATAACTTTCCGAATGGTCTGCCAAAGATTCATGAACACGACGGCAAAAGACCACAAGCATTTGGCATTGTTATAGAAGGCCGTTTGGTTTGTTTGTACACCTACGAAACGGATCTTTCCGACGGTTGGGAAGACCAGCAAGTACACAACGATCCAACAGAAAAAAGGCGCCAAGCTTTGCAGATGGGCGCCAATATCATTTCGTATGCCTTTTCGAATTAGTGCTGATGACCGTCGTGCTCATTATGAGGAGCCGCATCGGTAACTTGCAATAGTTCGATTTCAAAAACTAAATCGGCATACGGCGGAATAGAGCCCGGGCGCCCTTGTTTGCCGTAAGCATTGTAGTAAGGTATAAACAACAAGATTTTACCACCTTCTTTGATGTAAGTAATTCCTTCTTCGAAGCCAGGAATCATGCGCTGTACTTTGTATTCAAACTCCAAAGGCGCATTGCGGTCTTTGGAAGAATCGAATTTTTTACCGCCACGGCGCAAAGTACCGGTGTAATGCAAGCTTACCTTTTTACCTTCTTTGACCTCGTTACCTTTACCATTATTGAGAATGACATAAACCAAACCTGTTGCACTTTGCTGCGCATTCGGATATTTCTCCATGACTTCTGCATACATATATGCTTTGTAGTCGTCTTGAGACATTGCGGCAATTTTGGCCAACTCAGCTTGCTCCAAAGCCTCTTGGGCTTTTTTGGCTAAATAAACTTGATCAAATGCAGTTTGTGCATTCCACTTTAGCGCTTCTCTACCCACGCGAATGATTTCCACCTTGCGCATGGTGTCGTTTTGCGCAATGGCGTCAACGACTTCTTGCCCTGAGATCACATGTCCAAAAACCGTATGCTTGCCATCTAGCCATGGGGTAGCTTTGTGGGTAATGAAAAACTGCGAGCCGTTGGTATTGGCTCCTGAATTGGCCATGGATAGAATACCTGGGCCAACATGTTTGAGCGTCGGGTCGATTTCATCGTAAAATTTATAGCCGGGATCACCCATGCCAGTTCCTTGCGGGTCTCCGCCTTGAATCATGAAATCGGCGATCACGCGGTGGAAG
>JBIIZI010000168.1:0-4608 GCA_044346375.1 Crocinitomicaceae bacterium
TAATTTTGAAAATGGACTCCTTACCACTAGACTTCATTGCACGCATTCAAGCAGACGACTTCATCCCGACGGCCTTGATCGAAGCCTTAGAACTACCCGCACCTACCTCTGTACGCCTGCACCCAACGCGCAAAAACAATTTAACCAACACCACACCTGTACCTTGGAATCGGAGCGGTGTGTACCTCGATAAACGCCCCAGTTTTACCTACGACCCGCTTTTTCATGCGGGCGCTTACTATCCGCAAGAAGCAGGCTCAATGTATTTAGAGCAAGTACTTCAAACCCTAGATTTACCTCAAAACCCCGTTGTGCTGGATTTAAGTGCTGCCCCTGGCGGAAAAAGCACACTTATCGCCGGTTTTTTGCAGCACCGTGGCGTACTCATCGCCAATGAAATCAATCGATCCAGAGCGTATATACTAAGTGAAAACCTCAGCAAATGGGGCTATTCAAATGTATTTGTTTGCAACCACAAACCTTCAGAACTCAATGCCTTGATGGGCCAGCTCGATGTTTTGGTAGTTGATGCGCCCTGTTCGGGAGAAGGCATGTTTCGCAAAGATCATCAGGCAAGAACAGAATGGAATTTGGGCAATGCCAACACCTGCGCCGAGCGTCAAACAGACATCTTAGAAGAAGTTTGGCCGCTGCTCAAAGAAGGTGGCTACCTGATTTACTCAACTTGCACTTTCAATCCAGACGAAAATGAGCAACAACTCCTTTCTTTTTTAGATGATGGCGTCGCCACTAGGGTCCAATTACCTGCTTTTGAGGGCATGAAACCAGACCGAAACAACAGTGGCTACTACTTTTTCCCAAATCAGATCAAGAGCGAAGGATTTTACATAGCAGCACTACAAAAAACAGAACCAAACGCGCGCAAAACCAAACCAGCTAAAGCACAAATTCAGACCGGACTCCCCTCTGATTTAGCGCAGCACCTCACCTTTGCTCCCGACTTGCAATTTTGGCAAGAAGAAGAAAAAGTTTTTGCAACTACTTCCTTTGCGCTCGACTTTTATCCACAGATCAAAAATTTAAAGTTTCTGAAAACCGGCACCCACGTTGCAACAGCCAACAAAAAGAACTGGACGCCAGGTTATGACACGGTTTACAGCCTATACCTCAATTGGAAGCTTCCTGTCAAGAAAGTTGAATGGACAGAAGCCCTACAAATTCTGCACGGTGAAAGCCACCAATGGAATGCTCCTGCCGGTTTTTACTATATTCACTTCGAAGACCAACCCATTGCAATGGTCAAGCAAATCGGGCAACGCTTCAACAACCTGCACCCCACTGAATGGCGCATCAGGCACCTTCCTAAATAAAACAAATGGACGCGCAAACAGCATATCAAAAACTATACACCTACACGAGCCAACGTGTGCCGCTCTCCACTACGGACTTCGAGCTCATGAAGCAATATTACCACCTCAGAAAGGTTTCAAAGAAGGATTTTTTTCTCAAAGAAGGCACGAGAAATTTCCTGCAAGGTTTTGTGGTAGACGGTACTTTGCGCGTCTTCTACACCGACACCAAAGGAAGTGAGCACGTACTTTACTTTGCCTTTACCGATTGGTGGGTGGGCGATTTATCAGCCTTTCATTTTGACGACGCCGCCACGCTCAATGTACAAGCTTTAGAAGAAAGTTACATTTTAGAAATTGGCAAAGAAGACCTCGAATATCTTTTTGAGCAAATCCCGGCTTTAGAGCGTTTGTTTAGAATTATGGCCCAACGCACTTTAGCTGTCTTGCAAAAACGCTTCCTCATGACCGTCTCTGCGCATGCCGAAGAACGCTACCAAGAGTTACTGCAACGCCACCCCGGTATAGAGCAAATTGTAGCCCAACATCAAATCGCATCTTACCTAGGTATCTTGCCAGAAAGCCTGAGCCGCATGAAAAAAAAGCTGCTCTCTGCGAAGTAGCACGAATTAACGTTGCAAATTGACGGCATTCATTGTATCTTCGCCAACCAATATTCAAATCATGAAACAATTCAAACGTATTACACTTGCCCTCTTTTTATTTGTAGGGATTTTTGTCCGTGCCGATGAAGGCATGTGGTTTTTGATGTTTATCGATCGCTTGAACCACCGCGACATGCAAAAAATGGGTCTTCAACTGACGGCCGAAGAAATTTACAGCATCAACAATTCTTCTTTGAAAGATGCAGTTGTGCAATTCAATGGCGGCTGTACCGCAGAGCTCATCTCAAAAGACGGTTTGCTTCTCACCAACCACCACTGTGGCTACGACGCAATTGCCGAACTCTCTACCCCTGAGCACGACTACCTTACCAATGGTTTTTGGGCCGCTGACCGCAGCCAAGAACTCAAGCCAAAATCTTTGTATGTGCGTTTCTTTGTGCGCATGGACGACTGCACCAAGCGCATTATGGCTAAAGTTTCTGACAACATGTCCGAAACAGAGCGCGACAAAATCATCAAAGAAGAAATCGCTCTTATCGAAAAAGAAAACAGCGAAGGCGGCAAATATGTCGTTTCTGTACGTTCTTTCTTTCAAGGCAATGAATTTTACTTCTTCGTTTACCAAGATTTCAAAGATGTCCGTTTGGTTGGAACACCGCCAAACAGCATTGGTAAATTTGGCGGCGATACCGACAACTGGGAATGGCCACGCCACACCGGCGACTTCAGCATGTTCCGCGTTTACGCAGATGCAAACGGCAACCCAGCCGATTTCAGCACCACAAACGTGCCTTTACACCCAAAACACCACTTACCAATCAACTTGAATGGTGTCAAAGAAGGCGACTTCGCCATGATCATGGGCTACCCAGGGCGCACCAATCGTTGGTTGCCAGCAGGTGGCATCGATCAAAACGTAAAATACGCCTACCCTGCTTGGGTTGAAGCCTCCAAAACTGCCATGGACGCCATGAAAATGTACATGGATAAAGACGACAACGTTCGCTTGAACTACGCTTCTAAATATGCGCGCACCGCCAACTACTGGAAAAACCGCCAAGGCATGATCGACGCCTTAACAAAATTCCAAACTGCGGCTGCGAAAGCCAAAAACGAAGCCAAATTTGATGTCTGGGCCAACAAACCAGAAAACAAAGCCAAATACGGATCGGTTGTTACTACGCTCAACAACTACTACAGCGCCACCAACGATAAATCACGTCACGACAACTATTTGTCTATTTTATTCAGAAACTCTGAATACGCAGCCATTTCTCGTGGCATGGGAGCACAACTCATGGCTTATGCAAAAGCAGATGCTACCAAAAGAGCTGCCATGAAAGCAGACCTCATATCTGCCATCAATGAGTTTTTCGAAACTACATATGGTCCTGCTGAGGTGGATATCCTCATCAACGGTCTCAACCTTTACGCGGCAAAAGCCAATTACGAGCTTGCTAACGGCATTGCTGCCATGTACGCCGATGGTTCTACGGCCAACGAAGTACGCGCTATGTGCGCAATGTCTATCCTCGTTTCTAAAAATGGAATGTTGGCTTTCTTAGAAGCGCCAAGCGAAGGGCAACTCACCAACGACCCACTTTACAAGTTGTCTAGCGATATCTTAGCGCAACTCATGAAGCGCTCAGACGAACTCACCAAACTCACCGACGACTACAACCGTGCTTACCGCTTGCTAGTTGCAGGTTTAAGAGAGTCTGGTATGAGCACAATTTTGTACCCAGATGCAAACAGTACTTTGCGTTTAACTTACGGTAAAGTAAGCGCGCTTCCTGCCGACAAACGCAACGACGCAAAAATCAACAACTACACCACGCTTCAGGGCACCATCAACAAATACAAGCCAAACGACGAAGAATTTGATTTGCCTAAGCGCTTGATCGAACTCAATGAGAAAAAAGACTTCGGCCGTTACGCAGACAAAGCGGGCTACATGCCTGTCAACTTCCTTACCAACAACGACATCACCGGAGGTAACTCAGGTTCACCAGTATTGAACGGCAAAGGAGAACTCATTGGTTTGGCATTTGATGGCAACATCGAGGCTATGGCCGGCGACGTCATCTTCGATAACAAATTGCAAAAAACCATCAACGTAGACATCCGTTACGTCTTGTTTATCATCGACAAATATGCCGGTGCCAAGCACATTGTAGACGAAATGACCATCGTTGAATAAAGCATTGCAAGTTGGTGCTTCCAACTAGCTTGTAAGGAAAGGGCCTCTTCGGGGGCCTTTTTTTTATGCAGTAAAATAGGAAGAACAATAGCCTGAAATCAGGCTCTCAAAAACCTCGTAAGTTAACTTTTGGTCATAAAGACAAGAACCTATTTGAGGCAACAAACACATGCGCACCTCGCCGTTGTCATTCTTTTTGTCTTGCTGCATCAGCTTCCAAAGGCCTGCTGCATCGTTGGGAATTTGAAGCGCATATGTACTTTTGATCCGGGTTTCAATGGCTAGAAATTCTTCATTAGTCAAGGATGCTTCCTCAACAGATAATTTGCTTTCTAGCAAGAGACCAAGCGCCACTGCGTGCCCATGTGAAAGCGGGGTTTCGGTATCCAAATAATAGGATTCTAGCGCATGGCCAATGGTGTGTCCAAAATTCAGGATTTTGCGCAAACCTAATTCAGTTGGATCTTGCTCA
>JBIIZI010000028.1:0-16201 GCA_044346375.1 Crocinitomicaceae bacterium
ATTATAAGTAGTTTTTGAGCTTTACTGATTCCTCCCCACCATTCTTTAAATTTACTCATCTTCTTATTTTTTATTAGAGTATTATATATTTATGGACATTTGATGTCTTAGAAAAGTGCTATTGATATTAATACTGTTTACTTCTACCATATAATCCATCATTATAACCCATTTCGTAGACAGCAATGTCTGCACTTGAAAAATTATACCCATGAGCCATATAAGACTCACTTGCGGATGCTACCTCAGAAGCAGATAATCCATATCCCATTTGTCCATCAGAATAACCTTGTCTATATGCATTTTTTGAGACCTCCTCACTTGAATTATTGCTCTCCGTATTACTTTCCGTATTGGACTCGGAATTATTACCAGAAGAATTAAAGACGTAAAAGAATACTGCGATTCCAATAATGATAGGCAGAAAATATTTGAATCCAAGACTCGAACTTTTGCTGTCTATATCAATTGCCCCATATTTTTCAATAAGCATTTGATTCGTATGAAATCCACTTGATTTAATCTCATTCAATAATACCCCTAAATCTAAAAACTTGACGTTATAAGGTTTAAGAATCCCCAAAGACTTTGTTTTTAGTTTTTCTTTATCAAAAAAACCAGCCTTAGATTTTTTTAATTCAATTACCCCCAATGTATATAAATCTTTTTCAGAAATATTGTATTTGTCAATTAGCTTGCTCATGATTGTAGTATTTAAAGTTATTTACCGTATTTATCTTCCCAAATCTCAGCGCCGGTTCGTTGATCACCATTCTTGCCGTCACTTGTACATCCGTCACCTCCACAATCTGGGCAACTTACTTCTCCTGTCATTTCATAGGCCTTTCCAGAACCGTCACAATTCATACAGTCACCGCATCCACAGCTATTCAATGTTGTAAAAATCAAAATGGAAACAGTAAAAAAAAGTATCTTTTTCATCTTAGTTGATTTTAAATTTGTTCATCTATTTCAAGTTGTATATCGTCATCTACAAAGGCCGTAAATATTTTACCAGCCTCAATTGATGCATCTTTACCCTTCATTAATAAAAACAACGGCGAGAGTAATAGAGTACCTGCAATAACACCAACTTGCCTGTTTTTTCCTTCGGTATTTTTTACCGCTCTCAATGGAATTTCTCTGTTATTTATTGATGATACAGAGTTTAATGAAAAATCGATTTTCCCTGCCTTTCCGAGCATTCCTCGTTTTTCTGCAACGGTAACGCTAGCTTTAACCTTTGTACCTTCTCTTATTACAAGAACGTTGTTAACGTATATATTTTCGTTGACACGCAGTCTAACCGGGTCCCCTACACGCGCATGTTGTGAATTTAACTCCTCAATTAGTTTGATTTCTAATTCAGTGCCCTCTTGAAGTATTATACTTTTCATTTGATAGTTATTTCTCCCCCGACCCAAAGAGAAATTAAACAAAAGGAGGTGTGGGCCGATACTATATCTCGGCTTGATACCCGACCAAAGGCTAGGACAAAGAAAATAGCTGAACCCACACCATATCGGTGCGAGTGTTTAGGCATTTCCTCCCCGTCCTATTGAATATTTGGTCGTTTTCAAGCCGGGACGAAAGTAAACACTTCCGTGATCTAATAAATCTGTAAAACAATAGTCTTACAGATTAAAGCTAAAAAGATATTTTGGAATATAAAAAGAAATTATTCTCAACCTAGAAGACAGGATACAGATATCATGTTAAATTCACTTCAATAAGAATCCTGTCAACTAGATTTTGGTCGGGCATCAAGCCGAGATTCAGTTTCATGAATCTTGTCTGAGCAGGGCTATTATAGAGCAAAATGTTTTTACTCCTTATTGGTTACGAAAACTTTACGCTAAGTTTATAGATTCTCCAGCAATTGATCGTCAACCAAATTTGGCAGCGTTACTTTCAGAAGTGGCTCTGCCTCCATGGCGCGTTTGATGGCAAAAATTGCGTTTTCATTGCGTGCCCAGTTGCGTCGAGCAATGCCATTATTGACATCCCAATGTAACATGCTCGTGAGGTTGCGTTGTGCTTGTTCGGAGCCGTCTAGTAACATCCCGAAACCGCCGTTAATGACTTCGCCCCAGCCAACGCCACCGCCATTGTGTATACTCACCCAAGTGGCACCTCTGAAGCTGTCTCCAATTACATTTTGAATGGCCATGTCTGCGGTAAAGCGCGAGCCGTCGTATATATTCGATGTTTCACGGTAAGGTGAATCGGTGCCCGATACATCGTGGTGGTCGCGGCCTAAGATAACTGGGCCAATTTCGCCGCGGGCAATGGCTTCATTGAAGGCAGCGGCGATGCGCATACGGCCTTCTGCATCGGCATAAAGAATGCGTGCTTGCGACCCGACGACTAATTTATTTTCTTGTGCCCCTTTGATCCATTGAATGTTGTCAGCCATTTGTTGTTGGATCTCTTCTGGGCATTCTTGCATCATTTTTTCTAGAACTGAACAAGCGATTGCATCTGTTTTTTCGAGATCTAGCGGGTCGCCGCTGGCACAAACCCAACGGAAGGGTCCAAAACCAAAGTCAAAGCACATGGGTCCTAAGATATCTTGAACATACGATGGATATTTGAAATCGATGTGGTTGGCGGCCATGACATCGCCACCAGCTCTGGATGATTCTAATAAGAATGCATTGCCGTAGTCGAAGAAATACGTGCCGCGGTCGGTATGTTTGTTCACTGCAGCCGCATGGCGTCTTAAACTTTCTTGAACATAAGTTTTGAATAATTCAGGATCATTGGCCATAAGGTCGTTGGCCTGATCGAAGTCTAGACCAGCTGGGTAATAACCGCCTGCCCATGGATTGTGCAAGGAGGTCTGATCTGAACCGAGGTCAACATGAACTCCCGTTTGGTCGAACTTTTCCCAGACGTCAACCACATTACCAAGGTATGCAATAGAAACTACCTCTTTAGCTGCTTGCGCTTTTTTTACTCTTGCGACCAACACATCTAAATCTGTGATGATTTCATCGACCCAGCCTTGTTCGTGTCTGGTATGCGCTGCTTTTGGATTCACTTCGGCAGTAACGGATATAACACCTGCAATATTGCCCGCTTTTGGTTGCGCCCCAGACATGCCGCCCAAACCTGCGGTTAAAAATAATTTTCCTTTGATGTCGTCGCGGTTTTTAGCCATGCGGCGCACCGCATTCAAAACCGTGATGGTTGTGCCATGAACAATTCCTTGGGGTCCGATATACATATATGAACCCGCAGTCATTTGGCCGTATTGTGTCACGCCAAGTGCATTGAATTTTTCCCAGTCGTCTGGTTTGGAATAATTAGGGATCATCATGCCGTTTGTCACAACTACGCGCGGCGCATTTGGATGCGATGGAAACAAGCCCATTGGATGCCCTGAGTACATCACTAAGGTTTGTTCGTCTGTCATTTCGGACAAGTACTGCATGACCAATCTGTATTGAATCCAGTTTTGAAAAACTGCGCCGTTTCCGCCGTAGGTAATGAGTTCGTGTGGGTGTTGGGCTACGCGGTGATCAAGATTGTTTTGTATCATGAGCATGATAGCCTTAGCCTGCTCTGATTTACCTGGGTATTCATGAATTGGTCTTGCAAATATGGGATGTTCCGGCATAAAGCGGTACATGTAAATGCGGCCGTAATCTGCTAGTTCTTGCGCAAATTCTTTTGCGAGAATGGCATGTTGAGCTTTCGGGAAATACCTTAATGCATTGGCAATTGCTAGTTTTTTCTCAGCAGGGCTTAAGATTTCTTTGCGCTTGGGCGCGTGATTGACTTGCGCATCCCAAACTTTAGGAGTTGGGAGTTCTTGGGGTATTCCTTGCTTGATTTCGTCGGCAAAACTGATCATTGGTATGGTTTTGCCACAAAAATAAGCAATGTTAGTACTTGAGCACGATAAATCCGTGTTTTTGAAGCTCAATTCCGCCATCTAGAGTGGCATCTATGCGGTAAAAGTAGGTGCCTTCTTCTACGATTTCGCCAGAAGTGGTTTTGCCGTACCATTTTTCAGCCGGATTGGTGTATTCAAAAATAACGTTGCCCCAACGGTTGAGGATAGTACAATTGAAAGAAGCAATGCCCTCATAGTTCACAAAGAATGCTTCATTACCAGTTTGAGATGACAACACTACAATATTTGGCGCAGTGATATCGCACGGTTTGTATGTAATATTGGCTGTATCGCTAATGGTATTACATGAATTTTGAGCGGTGTAGATGTAATTACCGGCTTCTGTAGCTAATTTTGGCACTTCAGTGCTGCCGTCCCACCATTGTCCATTAATTGGTGGGCTATAGCCACTTTGAAGTGGAGGTGTATTGATGACATATGGGTTGAGCCACAAGCTGGCTCCCTGACAAATTGCTGAATCGAGAATAGCTGCATACACATAAGGCATGAATTCTATGCTTGATGATACGGTATCTTGACAGGCGTTGTCAATAAAAAACACCGGGAAGACACCACCCATATTGTAGGTCATGACCTCAGGATTATTGACTAGGTTATTGGGAATAAAATGAACAGCAGTGTCTAGGGCAAACCACTGACCACCCGCATATGCCTCAGTGTTGTTGACAAAGTAGTTGTAGTTACAAACCGCGGTATCTGAGAAGATCGCTGGGCGCGGCAAAACAACAAAAGAAACAGTGGTGTCGTAATTACAACCGAAGTTGTCGGTAACGTTGTAGGTGTAATTTGTGATGCCTGCTACATTTGGCTGTATCACAATAAGGGTATCGTTTTGTCCGGAGATGATGGTGGGGTCAGTTGCCCAGCTTTCGGTCACAATATAATTTTGATACCCTTCACTTTCTGGGTAAAGGGATGCATTAAAGTAGATTCCCCAAGAAAAGATATAACCGTCGTCAATGCCTTGGTTATCCTGAACGGAGATGGTCCAGTTGCCGTTGATTGGGCAACCAGCAAACTGATTGAAATCACCGTCTGGTAGGTAAACTCCATTTGGATTCATGGAAGGGAAACCGTAATCGTTGATAATGGTGTTGCCGGCGGCATTTTCAGCGCATATGGTATTAAATGTGTTGTTGGTTGTTGAGAAGCAGTAAGTCCAGACAGGTGAACCTGGATTGCCACCATCGATATCGGTATCGTTACCTAAAAATGTACTGATGCCATTACCACAACCACCTGGCACGAGCTCGGCCCAGCCGAAAGGTGTTTGGTTATAAGCGTTCATCAAAGAAACGGTTGTTCCGTTCGGACAGGTCAAGGCAATTTCGATGTCGCCAATATAAGAGTGTTCGATATCCAAACAAATTTGTTCGATATCGGCCCCAGAAGTAATGACAGCAGTGGAGTCAAAACCAGACATAGGGATATCGGTTTGGTACATTTGACCAGCGCCATCTGGCAGAAAGGTAAGACCGGCGAAGGTTCCGCCTATTTGGAAGGTTCCGCCAGGGATTTCAATACCGACGGTGTCTTGTGCTGTAACACCGCCCACTAAATATGAATTTTGTCCCAAACAAACGGTGTCTTCTAGTGGCCCTGTACCAGCAAAAATGGGTGGAATAGATACGCGGATTTTGAAATTCGAGTGAATAGTTTGCGGAAACTGATCGGTTACAGCGAGGTCAACGTAGTAGCCGGTATTGGCATTTGGCGAAAACCAGATTTGGTCGCCAGTGAATTGACCCACTCCTCCGATTGTCCAAGTAAAGGTACAGTTGTTGTTGGTTTGCGAATAGCCAGTATTGGTGTTTTCTAAAGAATAAGGAAAGCCGGGTAAGGCTTTAAGCAAAACGCTATCGCCAGGGCAGAGGTCCACAAAGCCGGTGTCAATTGGGTTCATGATGTTGTTGCCACTGCCATTTTTGAATGCTTCTACGTGCGGAACAATTGGTTGAGGCGGATTGCCACAAGCTACGTTGGCTACCCAGCCCGTACCTTCATTGGCACCATTCGATTTGAAACGCAAAGTCAGGCAGCCCGTTGGGTTGTTCCAAGACGCTTGCGCAAAAAGCCCAACTGGGTTGGTGCCGCTGTTATAAGCGCCAAGAAGAGGTGCCGCAATTGAAGGACCATCGTAGATGTAAAGGGTGTCTGTCGGATGGACATCCCATTCAAAGCCGATGTTGGTTGCAAAAGCAATGGAAACTTTGGATCCTTGCGTGAGATCAGGACAAAGCACTAAGGTTTCGTTCATGTTGGGCGCGTAGTTGCCAGTACCGTCGATAAAGTTGGTGCCTCCGGTTGGAACAATACCTGCACAGTTAAGCGGGTTGGTCTGCCCGTAGTCTGGACCAGTTAAAGTGAGTGTGACTTGCGCATGAAAGGAAGATACGAACGCAAAAAAGAAAAGAGTTGAGCGTAGAATTAGTTTCATTTTTTCTGATTTTGCATTTCTAATGAAAGGATGTTTTTGGATTTAACAACCAAAATTTTGTTGGTATTGGCCACCAAAAAGTATTGTGTTTGATCTATGATTTTGAGACCTAAATCTGTAAAATTGATAGGCTTTTCGTTTGTTTTAGAAGGGAGGTCAAGTGCGTCGAATTTGGAGATGTCTTTGCCTTGAGGTGCTTCGATGAGGTAGCAAGCATGGGTTAGTGCAAATTCATAAAGCGGAAGCAAGTTTGTTTCTTTGATTTGGGCAATTTCTGCTTTGGAATAACTTTTGCTAAGCTGAGCTTCGGTGGTTTGAGACCAACTAGAAAGGCTCAAAAGGACAAAAAATAGGGTGTAAATTAGTTTCATAATGCGTAGAATTCGGTTGAAGACGTAACTTCTCGTTGAAAAGTTGCATCAAATGTTCAAAGTTTTAAACCAAAGGCTAAGTTAATAAAACGTAGCTTTGTTGCTCGAAAAGTTGAAATTTTTATCATGGAAAACAAAGCATTGGCAGGCATTGCCTCACAAGTAAGAAGAGATATCGTTAGAATGGTTTCGGCCGTTAACTCAGGTCACCCAGGAGGCTCATTGGGCTGCACTGACTTTTTAACCTACCTCTATTTTGAGCAAATGCAGCACAACGCCAAAGATTTTCAAATGGATGGCAAAAACGAAGACCTCTTCTTTTTATCAAATGGCCATATTTCTCCAGTTTGGTACAGCGTTCTCGCTAGAGCAGGCTACTTTCCAGTTGCTGAGTTAGGCACTTTTCGCAAGTTAGGCACACGCCTTCAAGGGCATCCATCTACCGACAAAAACCTACCAGGTATCCGCATGGCTTCAGGTTCACTTGGCCAAGGATTATCTGTTGGCATCGGTGCAGCTCAAATCAAAAAACTCAACCAAGACCCCACAATCGTCTACACCCTTCATGGCGATGGCGAATTACAAGAAGGTCAAATATGGGAAGCAGCAATGTATGCCGCAGCCAATAAAATTGACAACATTATTGCAACCATAGATGCCAATGGCCGTCAAATCGATGGCGACGTCGACGACGTACTCTCTTTAGGTGACCTCCATCAAAAATGGGTGGCCTTTGGTTGGGAAGTATTGCACATGGACGGCCATGATTTTGACAGCATTCGCAGCACCATGCAACAGGCCAAAGCATTAACAGGCAAAGGAAAGCCAGTTGTGATCATTATGAAAACCGAAATGGGTCAAGGTGTTGACTACATGGTAGGCTCTCACAAATGGCATGGCGTTGCACCAAATGCAGAGCAGCTCCAAGTAGCGCTCAACCAACTCGAAGAAACCCTCGGAGATTACTAGTGAAAGCGGTTTGGGGCTTCATATTTCTGATTATTTTCAGCTTCGGCTGGGCCCAAACCACTACGCGCATTCTCTTTATTTTAGACGCCTCTAACTCCATGAACCTCGATTGGAACAACCAAACGAGAATGGCTGCCGCCAAAGACGTCCTGACCAAAAGTGTTGAAAATTTAAGAGGCGTCCCAAACCTAGAGCTCGCTTTGCGCGTCTACGGGCATCAATCAAACGTTACCAACACATACCAAGACTGCCAAGACACCAAACTCGAAGTCGCTTTTGGCCCTTCGAATATCGATCCCATCAAGGCAAAAATCAAAGGTCTCCAAGCAAAGGGCGCTACACCAATTGCTCGTTCTTTAGAAGCAGCAGCGGCTGATTTCCCAGACACACTCGCGCGCAATTTCATCATTCTCATTACCGATGGTTTGGAGTCTTGCGACAACGACCCGTGTATCATTGCCCGCAAACTCCGAGAAAAAGGCGTGAAGGTCACACCATTTGTAATTGGCCTCGGCATGGACCTCAGCTACCTCGATAAATTTGAGTGTATCGGCAGTTACACAGATGCTGAAAGCAAGGTCGCATTTGAAAATGTCCTCTCAAATATTTTATCCAAAGCGCTGCTCAATACCACTGTCCAGATCAACCTCAACACCGTTGAAGGCAAGCCCCTCGAGACCGACGTCAGCATGTTTCTCTATGAAACCGGAACCACCAATCTCAAATATACCTACGAACATACCCTCAACCGCAAAGGCCTACCTGATACTTTAGTACTCGACCCTAAACTCAAATATGACTTGCGTGTGGCAACTGTTCCGGCCATTGTCAAAAACAACATTGCAATTGTGCCGCATACCCACAACGTCATACAAGTGCCCGCCGGGCAGGGCCAGCTTAAAGTTACTTCTGTAAAAAGCCCCGAAGGCACCATTTTAGAGACCCGTATTTTGGAAAACTCCTCGAGTAAAACACTTCATGTGCAGCAACTTGGCGATATCCAAAAATATTTAGTCGGCACCTATCAGTTAGAAATACTCACCCTACCACGCACCTATAAAGAAGTGCTCATTGAGCAATCCAAAATGACAAATTTTGACGTCCCAGCTGCCGGCCAATTCGTGTATCAAGCACCAAAAGGAATTGTAGGCCAGTTGTTCTACGAGCGCAATCCGGGTCAGTGGGAGTGGGTTTGCGATTTGAAATACAATCAAACATCAGGCAATATCAAGCTACAGCCTGGCACCTACAAAGTAGTTTACCGCGAAAAAGACCAGCGCTCTAGCGCCTATACCAAAGAAAAGAAATTCACAATAACATCCCTTAAAATCACTAATCTAACTTTATAACAATGGAATTTGAAGTACTCGGAAACAAAGACACCCGTTCAGGATTTGGCGAAGGTTTGGCCGAATTAGGCCAGCAAAACCCAGATGTAGTAGCACTTTGTGCAGATCTCACGGGCTCGCTTAAGATGGATGCCTTTCAAAAAGCTCATCCTGACCGTTTCTTTCAAACAGGAATTGCCGAAGCCAACATGATCGGCCTAGCAGCCGGCATGACCATCGGTGGCAAAATTCCGTTTACAGGCACGTTCGCTAATTTTTCTACCGGACGCGTTTATGATCAAATCCGTCAGTCTGTTGCTTACTCCAAGAAAAACGTTAAAATTTGTGCTTCGCATGCGGGCCTTACACTAGGTGAAGACGGCGCAACCCACCAAGTACTCGAAGACATCGGCATGATGCGTATGTTGCCAAACATGACTGTCATTGTACCTGCTGACTTCAATCAGACCAAACAAGCCACAATTGCCATTGCAGCACACGAAGGCCCTGTTTATTTGCGTTTTGGCCGCCCTGTTATGCCTATTTTTGTGAAGCCAGACGCGGAGTTTGTGATTGGAAAAGCAGATGTTTTAGCAGAAGGAACAGATGTGACTATCATTGCTTGTGGCCACATGGTTTGGAAATCCATTGAAGCACTCAAAGAATTGCATGCAATTGGAATCTCAGCCGAGCTCATCAATATGCACACCATTAAACCACTCGACGAAGCCGCTATTTTAAAATCTGTGGCTAAAACAGGCTGTGTTGTTACCGCAGAAGAGCACATGATGAACGGTGGTCTTGGAGAGGCTGTTTCACAGGTTTTGAGCAGAAAACACCCAGTGCCTCAGGAATATGTTGCTGTCAATGACACCTTCGGAGAATCCGGAACGCCAATGGAGCTCATGACGAAATACCATATTGATACCCCAGATGTAGTGGCGGCGGTAAAGCGCGCTCTTGCCCGCAAACCGATCATTATCTAAACTTTATAGTTTGAGCGCTTCTTGAATGGTTTGAACGGGTTGATGACACACACCATACTCGCAAACTGATATAGCATGCGGCGTATAAATTTTTGAAAGCGGTAAACTTTGGTGATAAGAGAGTAAACAATTGCTTTGTGCGCTCTCTTTGAACACCTCTGATGGTACACAACCATTGAGCACATGCCACTGCTTGGCTGCAGACAAATGCCTTAAAAGCAATAGCCCCCAATTAGAATAGCCTGAGCCATAGGTTTCCATGCCGTCGTAAAGATTCTGGAGCATTTGTTGGGCACTATTGACCCAATCTTCATTTTGGTAATAAGTTCCCATCGTCAAAAACGCATGCGCCATTACTGAATTACTTGCTGGCAGCACGTTGTCGTGCAGTTCCATATTGCGACTGATCAGGTCTGAATCAGCAGCCGTGAAATAGCACATTTTACTTTTGGGGTGCTGGAATTCATTGGCTACTTTTTCTGTGAGTGTTTTGGCAAATTCTAAATAAGCAAGTTTTCCTGTGCTCTGGTAGGCCAAACTCAACGCTTCAATTAGATGTGCGTAGTCTTCTAAAAATGCTGGAATATGGCGTTGCTCATTGGTATTGATGCGGTACAGCTGATGGCCGTCAAACTGCATATCTTGTATCCAGTTGAGGATGCGCAGCGCACGAAGTAAAAAAGTTTCTTCTCCAAAAACACGGTAGGCTTCTAGCAAGCCTTTTGCTGCTAGTGCATTCCAACTGACTATTATTTTATGATCGAGACCCGGGCGAATTCTTGTCGAGCGCTGACTCAATAGCGTATCGTTCATTTTGGCTTTAAATGAAAGCCAATCTTGCAAATCGCTGCCTACTGCTTTGGCAAATTCTGTATCTGTTTCCTTGCGCAGCGGGATGTATTTGTCGTCTTCCCAAAACCCAACCTGATTGATGTGATAATAGCGCTTGACGCGCGCTGCATCAGTGCCAAAAAGAAAGTCGATTTCAGTCGGGGACCAACAATAGAACTTCCCTTCTTCACCCTCGCTATCCGCATCGAGCGCGCTAAAGTAAGCACCGTTAGGAGCAAGTAATTCGCGCTCTAAGAAATCAAAAGTTTGAAAAACTAAATCCTTGTAATGCGGCTCTTGGTATTGCGCATAAGCCTGTGCGTAAAGGCCGATGAGTTGCCCGTTGTCGTAGAGCATTTTTTCGAAATGAGGTACTTTCCAAAGGACATCAACGCTGTAGCGCGTAAAGCCACCACCAACTTGATCGTAAATGCCTCCAAATGCCATTTTGTCTAGGGTAAGGCGCACTTGCTTTTCGATTTTGGCTTCGTCGAAATGTTGTGCATAGCGCATGAGGAACAACCAATTATTGGGCAACGGAAATTTCGGTGCCTTATTGGTTCCTCCTTCAAAAGTGTCAAAACTGCGGGCCCAACGCACCACCATTTCGTGGAGTCTTTCGGCACTAAAGCCCGAAATTTCTTGTGGAGCGTCAATGAGTTCCGCTTGCTGGATGCCTTCGTGTAGTTGGCGGGCGTAGTCAATGGCTTTTACGCGGTCGTTGGCATAGGTGTGCGCCAAAGACTTGAGAACATGCATCCATTGGTCTTTTGGAAAATAAGTACCGCCGTAAATGGGCCTGCCGTCTGGAAGCGTAAAACAATTGAGTGGCCAACCACCACGCTGGGTCATGAGTTGTACGGCGGTCATGTAGATTTGGTCTACATCGGGTCTTTCTTCGCGGTCTACTTTGACATTGATGAAATGTGCGTTCATAAGTGCGGCCACCTCAGGATCTTCAAAACATTCGTGTTCCATGACGTGGCACCAATGGCAAGCGGAGTAGCCAACGCTGATCAGAACCAATTTGTCTTCGGCTTTCGCCCTTTCAAAAACTTCGTTTGACCAAGCCACCCAATGCACCGGGTTTTGGGCGTGTTGTAACAAATAAGGGGAGCTTTCGTTGCCGAGTTGGTTGGTCATAAATTTAAAATTTGACTGAAGAAGAGCTATATTTGCCCAAGATATTTAACCGTGCAACAAATTCGCCCCTACAAAGTTCTGCTTTTTTTAGTCTTGGTGCTCTCACTTTTGTGCATTCCAAGCGCATTTATACCAGCAGACGGTGTCAAATGGATGGGCGTCAATTGGCGTTTTTTACCCCTAGAACGCATCTGGGTAGCCAAAAAACAAGTCAAGAAAAACATTGAAAAAATTGTCAGTGCGGTAGACACCACAGACATCAATAGCGGCCTAAAGCACAACGGCCAAAGCACGGGCCAAACTGGCTTACCTGAAGGAGGAAGCCTGGCAAGTGAAACAGCGCATCCACTGCAAATGAGTGGGAGTGCAGCTGCTAAAATGGCGCGGTTTTTTACAGCGCTGCAAGAAGCAGCTGAAGGTAAAAAAATCAGTATTTTTCATTACGGAGACTCGCAAATTGAAGGCGACCGCATGACCAGTTACATTCGCCAGCGCATTCAGCAGCAATTTGGAGGTATTGGCCCTGGGTTCATACCTGCCTACAACGTATACAACACGCAAAGTTTCAAGCAAAAGGTATCGCCTAATTTCAAGCGCTACACCGCTTTTTGGCCTCCTAAAATGAGTTCTCGCCGCTACGGAGCACTCCTATCGTCGGCCACTTTTGATGTGGCCAGTTCAGATGGCACTCAAGTACCGGTTCCGACCGAAGCCTGGATAGAAATTGCACCATCTGCGGCGGCATTTTCAAGAGCTCGTACGTTTAGCCATGTCAAGTGCTATTACAACAGCTGCTACAAATCATGTTCAGTTAAAGTTTACGAGAACGACAAACTCATCCACGAAGATTCTTTGTTGGCCGACGGCGGCGCACATGTTTTGCCGCTCAGTTTTGACCACACGCCAAGTAAATTGCGCTTCGTTTTTTCATCGACCAAGAGCCCTATATTCACAGGGTTTAGTTTAGAAGGCGATGTAGGAGTACAGGTCAACAACGTTGCCATGCGCGGCTCCTCTGGTCACAACCTCAGTTCTTCCGATGCCAGTTTGTTTGCCCAAATGCACCGAGAGGCGAATACCAAGCTATTTATCTTGCAATTTGGAGGCAACTCCGTACATGCATTTAGAGACAGCAGTAGTGTGCGGTACTACATGAGTGCACTCAAAAACCGCATACAGTATATTCAAAAATTAGTACCAGAAGCTGCCATCATATTAATTGGTCCTAGCGATATGTCGAGGCTGAACGCAGGCGTTTTTGAAACGTATCCACTTTTGCCATATACCGTTGAGCGCATGCAAAAAATGTGCGCAGAAAATGGGGTTGCTTTTTGGAATCTCTATGGCGCTATGGGCGGGCTCAA
This sequence comes from Crocinitomicaceae bacterium, assembly GCA_044346375.1. Lineage (GTDB taxonomy): Bacteria > Bacteroidota > Bacteroidia > Flavobacteriales_D > Crocinitomicaceae > UBA952. Next base: position 13,352 of record JBIIZI010000028.1, read on the forward strand.
CTCAATGCCAGCATGGGTTTCTCAAGGCTTAGCGGGCAAAGATTACGTGCATTTTAGCCCGCGTGGTGCAAGTATCGCATCGCAGTATTTCTATGAGGCATTTGGAGCGGCCTACACCGATTGGCAAGCCAAGAAGGGAGGCCAAGAATGATCCGCCTGCTGTTGTGTTGTATACCCTTATTTGCTTTTGGACAATATCTCCCTCTTTGTAACAACGACTCCCTGAGCCCAACCGAAAAAGAAATTGCCCGAAAATATCCTTTTATTGAGGTGCAATGCAATCAATTTCAGTTTTTTGGTGCGCAAAGCCCAAACTGGATGCACCTCAATGAAGAATTGAGCAGCATGATACAAACCGGACAAGGCAAGCTCAATTTTTATCATATTGGAGGCTCCCATTTGCAAGCAGATATCTACACCCACGATTTTCGGACATTTCTGCAGTCCAATTGGCCGGGCCTAAGTGGAGAGCGCGGTTTGGTTTTCCCTTACAATTTAGCCCATACAAACAACCCGACCAACTACGATTTTTCTTCACCCAACACCTGGAAAGGCTACAGAAGTGTCACGCAGCGTCCAGAAGATTTCGACTACGGCCTGAGCGGAGCCGCAATTACTTGCCCAGATTCGCTCATCGTGGTTAATTTCAAGCATTTGCGCACGCTCGTAAAACCGCCTTTTGACCGCCTACGGATCTATCACAACACAGGTGAATTCCCCTATGATCTCAACTTTGGCGACCAAGAATTATTGGTAATAGACGTTGCGCATTACGACGCACTGGGTTACACAGAAATTCGCTTCTCGGACCACCTCGATTCCTTAGATCTGCTATTTATCAAAAATTGCACAACGCCTTATTCTTTAGAACTTTTTGGTTTTGAGTTTCTCAACGACCTACCTGGCATTACCTACACCGCAATTGGCATCAACGGCGCAAGTTTGCCAACGTACTTAGCCAACACCAATTTTAGCCGCGACCTCCAACTCCGCAAACCCGACTTATTCATTTTTTCAGTAGGCACTAATGACGCCCATTGCAGCTATGAAGCCTTTGACCCTTTAGTTTACAAGCGCAATTTGGAGAAAATGATCCAGCAAGTATTGCAAAGCAATCCAAATTGTGCCATTTTGCTAACCGTCCCCAACGACGACTACTACATGCGCAAATATCCGAATCGGAATACACAAAGACAACGCGAAGTCATTTATCAGTTGGCAGCCCAATACCAAATGGCAGTTTGGGACTTCTATGGCATTATGGGCGAACTCGGCTCATCAAAAACTTGGAAAATAGAAGGCCTCATGCAGGCCGATTACGTACATTTTACAGGAACAGGTTATCACCTGAAGGGCACGTTATTGATAGAAGCCTTTCAAAAAAACCTCAGTAGTCTACAAATCCTGCGCAACTAAAATATGAACCGCATACACGAAATATTCTCCTGGCAGCAACAAGAAAGCCTGCTCTTTACAAGACTCGATTTTTGGTTGTTTTTCTTAGCCGTAATGGCTGTTTTTGTACTGATTCACCAACGCTATTTACTGCGCAGTATTTTTTTAACAGCTGTTAGCCTTTTCTTTTATTTCAAGACATCCGGCAACTTCGTCTTGCTCTTGGCTTTCATGCTTTTATTCAATTACCTAATAGGCAGGGGCGTTCAGGCAAAAGAGGGGCTTAAGTCGGGTAAAATCATGCTCATTTTAGGTTTGGTTGTCAACTTATTAGGCTTGTTTTATTTCAAATATGCCTACTTTTTTACCGATGCCTTTAATGCCCAATTTGGCACAGACTACAACGTAGCCAATCAGTTCGCAGTTATCGGAAACGAATGGTTCGGTAAAGGCAGTTTTGTCGATAAAATACTTGTGCCAATAGGTGTTTCCTTTTTTACTTTTCACAATATTTCGTATCTCGTCGACATCTCCCGCAAGGAAATTCCTGCTGCCAAAAACTTCTTTGACTACGCCTTTTATGTCACTTATTTCCCGCATTTGATTGCGGGGCCAATAGTACGCGCTCGCGATTTTATTCCTCAAATTCATCAGCCGTATCAACTCAGTAAATACGAATTTTCGTGGGCACTTTGGATGATTGGAAAAGGCTTGCTCAAAAAATTGGTTTTTGCGGATTACATCGCAGTTCACTTCATAGATAAGGTACTCGATAGCCCAGGTGCTTATCCGGGTTTTGTAAGCGCAATTGCTATGTTTGCCTATTCTTTGCAGATTTATGCTGACTTTTCAGGTTATACCGATATGGCTATCGGCGTGTCCAAGTTAATGGGTTTCAATTTGCTAGAGAATTTCAATTCACCCTACAAATCAGTTTCTGTTGCTGATTTTTGGCGCCGTTGGCATAAATCCCTCGGTTCGTGGCTCCGCGACTACCTCTACATTCCACTCGGAGGCAACCAAAAAGGTACTTGGGGCACAACTATCATGACGGCGGTCATCCTTGGCTTTTTGTATTTTATTACCGGTTGGGTTGAGCTCTGGTACACCTATGGTATTTTGCTGGTTGTTTATTTGCTTTTATGGCAATTTTGGAAGGCGTTCCGCACTTTTGCCGTTCGCGACCTCAACTTGCTCATCACCATGATTGTAGGTGGATTGTGGCACGGCGCTAGTCAGAATTTTGTGATTTGGGGTGCCATGAACGGTGCAGCTTTGGTGCTCTACAATTACTGGAAGCGCATCAGTCCTTATGAAAAAAGTACTTCTTGGGCTATTCGCGCTTGGCGCATCGCGCTAACGCTCACCTTTATTACCTTTACGCGCATTTGGTTCCGCTTACCTGAACCCGAGCAACCGCTGCAATTCCTGACCATTCTGACATCCCAATTTGAT